>JBDUEA010000122.1:0-9474 GCA_040002695.1 Gemmatimonadota bacterium
GCACCGAATACCCGAAGAAGGCCTCCGAGTGCCAGAGCCGCATCTCCAAGGAGGATCAGCAGGATTCCCCAGTACATCGGATTGCGGCAGTCGCTGTAGAGCCTGCCTCTGACCAGGAAGGCCGGTGGATCCCAGGGACCCGAGTACTCTATCCGGTGCGGGTGAATGCGGACGCAGTTACCACGTAGATCACGATCCCCGGCAGCAGGAGCGGAAGACCGGCCTGGCGGAATGGCCCCAGCTCGAGATGTGGTGTGTACCGAAGCTGAAGGCGATACGGCACGAGGGCTCTGGGCCACGGCGCTTGCACCACAACCGGGTCGGTCATAGACGATCACTGTCCCGTGCCGGGCGAGCTCGGACACGACGTCCCCTGGTTCGGGAATCATGTTCGGCGAGATGGCCCAAGAGTATCGATTTCCCCGGAAATCCGCGCCTTAGCCGCTCGCGCCGTTGGCGGGCTCTTGACATTTGGCGTCTACTGTTGAAATATCAGCATAGCAGCGGCGGCCCCATCGGTCGCCTTAGCATCGTTCACCCGGAGTCCTGGAATGCCCAAGCCCGCCCCTGCCGAAGACCTGAGCCGCCGAGAGCGGCAGGTCATCGAGATCCTGCACCGTCGCGGCGAATCCACCGTGACCGAAATCATGCAGGCGCTGCCCGATCCACCGACTTATTCCGCAGTGCGCTCGATTCTCCGTATCCTCGGCGAGAAAAAGCTGATCGCACATCGGGAGGACGGACCGCGCTACGTCTACTTCCCGGCCAAACCCACGGACAAGGCGCGGGATGATGTGCTGGCGCACGTCGTCCGCACCTATTTCGCAGGCTCTCCCGAGCAGGCCGTCACGGCCCTGCTCCGGCTGTCGGACGCGGACGTGAATGACTCCGAAATCGCAAAGCTGCGCGACAAGATTCGTCGCGCGCGCCTCAACGAGACGCCGAGGGCAGAATGACCGCACTCAACGCCACACCACTGGCGGATCCGTTCACCAGTGCGCTCGCAACGCACCCGTCCGCCCTGCCCGCGCTGCTCATGATTGTGAAGATCACCTGCCTGCTCCTCGCGGCATTGGGTGCTTCTCGCATCCTCCACCGCGCTTCGGCAGGTTCGCGACACCTGGTCTGGCTCATCGCGCTCGCCGCCCTGCTCGTGCTACCGCCGCTCGCGGCATGGAGCCCGCTCCCACTGCGCGTTCTGCCGGAGAGCCTGACGCAGTATGCCGCCGCTCCCGCGAGTGTGGGCGCTGCACTCGAGACCGGCAACGCCACCGGCACTGTGCAGCCGGAGAATTCCATCCCAGCGGATCTCTCCATTCCTTCTGCACCCGAGACCGGCGTCATGTCTCTCAGCACCGGCACGCTGCTACTGGGAGCATGGGGGATCGTGGCGTGCGTTCTCCTTGCGCAGCTCGCCTATGGCGCCTGGTCGGTTCGCCGCATCGTACGGCGCGCGCGCCCGCTCGCGGACGCAGACTGGCAGACCCCGCTCTTTGACATCGCCGATCGGCTGGAACTCGAGTCGGCACCACGTCTCCTTCGGAGCGAAGACGTGAAGATGCCGTTTGCGTGCGGCCTCCTCACCCCGACCATCGTGCTGCCCGCCGAGAGTGACGAGTGGAGCGCCGAGCGCCGGACGGCGGTGCTGATCCACGAGCTCGGTCACATTCGTCGCCATGACCTCGTCGGTCATACGCTCGGACGACTGGCGTGCGCCTTCTACTGGTTCCATCCGCTCGTCTGGACCGCCGCGCGGCGTCTCCGCGCCGAGAGCGAACGCGCCTGCGACGATCTCGCGCTCGTGTTCGGCGCCCGTCCCAGTGACTACGCCGAGCACCTGCTGGAAATCGTCACCTGTGTCCGCGACCACTACACACCCGCGGTGGCGCTCGCCATGGCACACCGGAAAGAATTCGAGGGGCGCATGCTGGCAATACTGAATCCCGAACTTCGGCGCGGCGCGCCGAGTCGTCTCGAGACCGCTTCGCTGGTCAGTGGACTCGCCGTACTGGCACTGTTCATCGGCGCCGCATCGCCGGTGCGGCGTGCGCCCGTCACGACGACTGCAATTCCTGCGTCACAACCGGAAATCAGGAAGCTCGCCAGCGGCGATACCGCCGAACATGTGTCCGTGCCGCTGCGCCTGCGCGTCGAATCGCCCGCGGCTCCGAAACCCAGTGCGACTCCTCGTCCTTCCGCGCAGCCGGTTGCAATGCCCGACTCGGCGGCGCAGACCGACGATGAGCGCGTCGCCGTGCTCGCCAAGGCGCTACGCACCGACTCAAGCTCGAAGGTGCGGCGCGTGGCGGCGTGGGGACTGAATCGATACGCCGACTCCGAGATCGCGCAGCAGGCGCTCGTGTCCGCATTGGGCGGTGACGCCGATGCCACTGTGCGAGAGATGGCGGCGTGGGCGCTTGCCCGGGCGCGCGGCAATGCGGCCGCTGGTGCTGCGCTCGTGAAGGCGCTGCGTCAGGACCACGATCCGAAGGTTCGCGCCACCGCGGTCTGGAGCCTGGGATCGATCCGGGACGAGAGTGCGGTCGAGGCGCTGACTTCCGTCCTCGCCGATACCGATCCCGGAATTCGGCAAACGGCCGCATGGGCGATCGGCACTATTCATCCGGATCAGGCGCCGGCGCAACTGATCAACGCCCTGTCCGACAAGGATCGGGATGTCCGGCTGTCCGTCGCCTGGGCGCTCTACAATATTCGCGACGATCAGGCGGTGAATGCGCTCGATGCCGCCTTCCGTCACGAAACCGATTCCGATGTCCAGCATGGGATCATCAGGGCCCTCGGCGCGATGGGCGAGCGTTCGGTCGAAGCGCTTCAGCGACTGGTGAGTTCTCCGGACCCGGAGATCCGCGAGGGGGCGGTTACGGCACTCGCCGGCGGCAATGCGTCAGGGCCTTGGCCGTGGCCCAGGCCCGAGCCGCGGCCGTTCCCGTAAGCGCGCATCGTTAATACGGGCGATGCGTGATCACAGTCCACGCATCGCCCGTTGTTTTTCTCTCTTAGTGCTGAAAAATCAGCAAACGCGAATAACCCTGTCCCCGGAGACTTGGAGATCACATGTCACGCCTCACCGGTTTCGGTCTTACCGCACTCACGCTGCTGCTTCATAACGGGAAGCCGACGACCCGGATGCCACTCTCGGCGGAAGCCGCACCTGACATTCGCGAACTCATCAGCCAGGCCCACGGCGCCCCGCCGTCTATTTGCGCCCTCGCGGCGAATGCCGTGGGCAACTTCGGATGGGGCGGCGGACGGGATGTGCCCGTCACACCGCTGGCCCATCCGGAGCGCTCGGCCAGCCAGCGGGACCAGCGGGAGATGTCTGCCGAGGACGAGCGCTTTCTACTGGACAACCTCTCGACGCCGGATGCCTGCGTTCGCGAACTCTCGGTACGGCTGCTCGCGCGGAATGACGATGCAACGATCCAGGCCGGCCTCGAGCAGCGGCTGACTGCATCGGATTCTTCTCTTCGGATCGTCGCTGCACTCGGGCTCGGGCTCATCGAGCCGATGAGCGCGGTCGAGCCGCTGGTGCGCGCCGTGAGGGACGCATCGACGGGCGTCCGCGCCAATGCAGTCTGGGCCCTCGGCCGGATCGGCGATGGACGCGCCGTGCGCCCTGCCACCGGTGCGCTCGGTGATCAGTCGCCGCTCGTGCGCGGCGCCGCGGCCGGAGCGCTCGGCCATCTCGATTCGACGAGCGCGGTCCCGGCGCTCCTTCGAGTCCTGCGTGATGATGACGTGGCGTCGGTGCGGCGGACCGCGGCATGGGCCCTGGGCCAGCTCGATTCCAAACAGGCGGCGGACGGACTGAGTTCCGCGCTCCACACCGACAAGGATTCCAGCGTCAGGGAGATGAGCGCCTGGGCGCTGGGCAACCTGGATGTATCTGCGTCGACGCCTGTGCTGCTTGCGGCCGCGCGCGGTGATAATGACGAATCGGTTCGCGAGATGGCGGTCTGGGCGCTCGGACAGCTCGGCGAAAACTCCGCCGCTGAGGGACTCGGGCAGCTGCTGGCATCCGACCGAAGTGCCCGGGTTCGAGGCACTGCAGCGTGGGCGCTGGGTCAGCTGGATGTAAAGTCAGCGCCCAAAGGGCTGATCGATGCATTGGGGGACTCGTCCAAAGATCTGCGACTCAAGGCCGCGTGGGCCTTGTCCGAAATTGGTGACGAGGCCGCACTTCCAGCGCTCAGGACGGCCCTCGCGAAGGAAGAGGATGCGCAGGCCCGAAAGGCGGAGCTCCGCGCGCTCATTCATTCGGGCGAACGGGCGGAACGGCTGACGGAATTGCTCAAGTCGAAGGACCCGCAGGTGCGCGAGGCGGTGATCCGGGGGCTCGCCGGACGGAGTGGCCCCGACCCATGGCCCTGGCCGCAGCCCCGGCCTCGCCCATTTCCGTAACCGGCGAACTCAACGCAACGATTCAGCGGCCCAGGCTGTCCAACCATTTCGCCTGGTCCGCCCTCCAACACACAATCTCTACGCGGGTGCATTCACGTGACGGCTTTGCTCGGCATCCTGCTGCTCGTCCAGGCGCAAGCGACTCCCATCGCGGGGCCGCCGCCCCGACTCTCCGGTTCGAGCCGGGTGCAGGCAACGCGCGCGGAAACGCCACCGGTCCTCGATGGACGGGACGACGACCCGATCTGGAAGCTTGCCCCGGTCATCGATCAATTCCTCGAAGCGCGTCCGAGCGAGGGCGCCGCGCCGAAGGTCAAGACAGAAGCGCGCGTCGCGTATGACGCGCACAACCTGTATGTCTTCGTCCGCGCGTACGATCCGCATCCCGACAGCATCGTGCGCCTGCTCTCCAGGCGAGATGACCAGACTGCTTCCGACCAGATCACGGTCATGCTCGACCCGTATCACGACCGGCGGACTGGCTACGAGTTCACCGTCAATCCCGCCGGCGTGAAGGCGGATTACGCGATCTACAACGACGGCAGCATCGAGGACGTTGCGTGGGACGGGGTGTGGGATGCCGCGACGCGAGTGGATTCGGCCGGCTGGACCGCCGAATACAGGATTCCGCTTTCTCAGCTTCATTACTCCAGGCACGCGGGCGGGACGTTCGGGCTGCTCTTCTGGCGCGTCGTTCAGCGCTATACGGAAACGGTCACCTGGCCACTCTACCGTGGGTCGGTCTCCGGATTCCCTTCGCAGTTTGGCGAGCTGAGCGGACTCGAAGGGCTGGGCAGCCCGGGACACGGTGAGATCACTCCGTACATCGTGACGAAGAACGTGCAGGGACCACCGTCGTCCAACTACGGACGCAACCAGGAATTCACGGCGGGGGGAGATCTCAAGTATCGCGTCGCCTCGAATCTGCTGCTCAACGCAACCGTGAATCCTGATTTCGGCCAGGTCGAGGCCGATCCGTCGGTGCTGAACCTCGGCGCGTTCGAGACCTTCTTCAATGAACGGCGGCCATTCTTCGTGGAAGGCAAGGGTCTATTCAGCTTCAACGTCAATTGCGTCGTCGTCGTGGACTGCGGCACGGGTGAGGGACTGTTCTACTCGAGGAGAATCGGCCGGTCGCCGCAACTCTCGGATATTTATGGTGACGCCTCCTCTCCTACCTCCACGAGAATCCTAGGCGCGGGCAAGGTCACTGGACGGCTGCCCGGTGGGTTCTCCCTCGGCGTCCTCGACGCGGTCACCCAGAACGTGAACGGTCCGCTCAACACGACGCTCGAGCCGACGACGAACTATGGCGTGATCCGCGGCAACCAGGATTACGACGGCGGAAATGGCAGCTTCGGCTTCATCCTCACCGGCGTCAATCGCTCACTGGATACTTCGACCGATCCCTATCTCCACCACGACGCGTACAGCGGCGGCTTCGACGCGCGCCGTCGTTTCGCCGGCCGCTTCGAGGTCTCCGGCTCGTTCGATTTCAGCCGAGTGGCGGGGAGTGCCGAGGCGATCGCGCTGACACAAAAGGACCCGGTGCATCTCTATCAGCGCCCCGATGGTCCCCTGACTTTCGATTCGACCCGGACTTCGCTCGCCGGCAGCAACATGGAGGTGCGGTTCGCGAAAGTGGGAGGGAAGCGGCTGCAATTCGAGACCGCGTTCCAGCGGCGTACGCCGGGATTCGAGATCAACGATATCGGATTCCTGCGGCAGGCCGATCAGATGCAGTTCACCAACTGGGCCAACCTGGCCTTCCGGGAACCCAACCGGATCTTTCAGCAACTCCGCTGGAATTTCAATAACTGGGAATACTGGAGCGCTGCTGGACTGCCGACGGAGCGCGCGTTCAATTCGAACGTGCACATTCAGTTCAACAGCCGCTGGTGGCTGCACATGGGCGGGACGCTCGGCCAGGTCGGCACGACCTACTGCGACCGTTGCGCGCGCGGCGGTCCCGCGATCCGGCAGGATCTCTATCTCTCCCCGTGGATCAACATCCAGGGCGACGACCGGCACAAGCTGGTGCCCTTCCTCTCCGGCAATTTCTTCTTTGGAGACCAGGGACACTCGCGCGACTGGAACGTTTCGCCGGAGCTGGATCTCAAGGTGTCCACGAGATTCACCACCGCGCTCAGCACGTCACTCGATCACAACCGGAACGACATCCAGTACTTCGGCACGTTCACCGATTCGCTGGGACTGGCTCATTTCACCTTTGCTCACCTCGAGCAGAAGACGCTGAGCCTCACCTGGCGTCTCGGCTACACGTTCACGCCGCAGATGTCGCTCCAGGTATACGCCTCGCCGTTCATCGCGAAGGGGACGTACTCGAACGTGCGCGAGGTGGCGCAGGCGCGTGCCGCCTCGTATGCGGCGAGATACCAGCCCTATGCGGATAGCAGCGTGGCAACCAATCCGGGGGGGTTCAACGTCCAGCAGTTCCGGTCCAACGTGGTCTTCCGGTGGGAATATCGGGCGGGGTCGACCCTCTTCCTCGTCTGGAGCCAGGGACGCCAGGTCTCGACGCCATTCGAGGGGAACCGGTCATTCGGCGGCAACATCGGCGATCTCTTCAGCCAGCGCGCGAACGATACGTTCCTGGTGAAGATATCCTACTGGCTGGCGAAGTGATGTTGCGGGCTGCCGGCACGAGGAGCCGCGTTCCCTCGGCGCCGTCAGCCTTCCCTCGACAGACTATGCGAGCGGGCCCACACCGGTAAAGAGAATCCGGGTGACATCCGGAGTGCGGCTGTTGAGCTCCGTCTCACTGATGCTCGCCGTCCCCTTCTGTCCGTTGCTCAGCGTCATCGCGATCTTCTCATTCGGGAGGAAACCGTCGGCGCTCCGCGACTGAAACTCCCCCTTCCACATCTGTCGGCCATTGCTCAGTTCGGTGACGGTCATCTGGACGTCGACCTGTGGGACCGACTTGCGGTTGGTGCGCTCGATGATCGCTTTGTGGGGCTCCATGCGGACCTGCTCTCTGCGATGGGGAAATGGGAGACCGGCGCGAGCTTGTGGCCTGAGCACCGGACACCCAATTGTACCTCATTTTCCCCTTTCATGCGGCTTTTGAGCGCGAGAACGCCTCCGGCAGGGGTCTGGCTCCGAACAAGACCGCAGTATCCTTCGCCGCAAGCCCCTCCGATTCTTCATGAACATTCCACCCCGTGCCGGCGGATCCTGTACGGCTACCCATCCGCTCCTTTCTCACCTATATATGGCGATAGTGGCAGGTAGTCCCGCCTGAACGCGAATCCTTTCGCCCCATTCATCATCTTCCTAGACTATCAGATGGTCGCCCGACTTCCGTTGCGCATATGATCGCTCAGAACCGGAAGCTTTGCATTGCCGGCGGGCTCGAGGAGCATCGCGCCCAGGTCCGTCGCTGGCTGCTCGCGGATCGGGAGCACGGCACTGAATATGTCGAAGCGGCGCGAGCTTCAGAGGTCCTCGAAGCCTGCAGCAGTATCGCGAGCAGTCCCCCCGATTGCCTCGTTCTCGATGACCGCCTGCCTGATATGACCGCGAGCCAGGTGATCGCCTCGCTGTCGGTCGATCATGGCTTGCCGTGCTGTCCTGTCATCGTGCTGACCAGCGACGAGCGGCTCCATCTGCAACTGCTGCGGGCTGGCGCGCAGGACGTGCTCGCCAGAGAAAGCCTCACCTCCGAAGAACTCGTCCGGGCCGTAGACCACGCGATCGAGCGCCACGCCGTGCTCGTCCGGCGCAACCGGCCGGAGGTGACAGACTCGAACAATTCCGCCTTGTTCTCCACGCTGATCGAGCAGTTGCCGATGGGTGTGTATGTGGTGGACGGACAGTTCCGCCTTCAAGAGGTGAATACGGAGGCGAGGCCGGTCTTTGCCAATGTCCGGCCTTTGATTGGCCGCGACTTCAACGAGGTCATGGAGATTCTCTGGGGAGCGGATGTAGGGCGGATGTGCGCCGACATCTTCCGTCACACACTGGCCACCGGCGAGCGCTACATCTCGCCTCCGTTCTACGAACAGCGCTTCGACCTCGGGGTCGAGCAGGCCTTCGAATGGGAAACCCAGCGCATCGTGCTTCCCGACGGGAGCTTCGGCGTGGTCTGCTATTTCCACGAGATCACCGATCGCTCGCTCGCGGCTGCGGCATTACGCGCCAGCGAGGAACGATTTCGCGGGCTCTTCGAAAATGCGCCGATCGGCATTGCGCACATCGCGCTCGATGGACACTGGCTTCGGGTCAACGACGCTTTCTGCGCCATCACCGGTTATTCCCGTGATGAGCTCACCGGAATCAACTTCCCCGATATCACGCACCCTGAAGATCTCGAAGCCAACCTGTCCCTGGTGCGCCGCGCGCTCGACGGAGAGCTGAGTTCTTTTACCGCCGAGCAGCGGTATCTGCGCCGGGATGGCTCGACGGTCTGGGTGAATCTCACCGCCTCGCTCCTCCGCGATCCGACGGGCGCGCCGCTCAATTTCATCGCCGCGATCGAGGACGTCAGCGCCAAGCGGGCCACCCTCGAAGAGCTGGGACAGCAGCGTCACTTCGTCGAGCGGCTCACGGCCGTCATGCCGGGCATTCTCTACGTCTACGATCTGCCGGCGCAGCGCATCGTCTGGCTGAACCAGCAGGTAGCAGCGATGCTCGGCTACTCGACCGAGGAAGTGTTCGGAAGGGGACCAGGGCTCGTGACGCGAGTCATTCATCCTGAGGACCTGCCGCGTGTCGTCGCGCACCTCAAGACGGTGACGGACTCCCCTTCGGGCGAGGTGCGGAGTATCGAATTCCGCTGCAAGCACCGGGACGGCGGTTGGCGCTGGTTCCTCAACTACGACACCGCGTTTGCGATTCATGCGGACGGAAGCCCGCACCAGGTCGTGGGAACGGCGATCGACGTCACCGAGCGCAAGCGGCTGGAGGAGCAACTGCAGACATATGCGTCGCGACTCGAGGGTCGTGTGGCCGAACGCACCGCGGCGCTCGAAGCCCGTGCCGCGGAGCTCGCCCGCTCGAACGCGGAGCTCGAGCAGTACGCGTATGTGG
>JBDUEA010000123.1:0-9359 GCA_040002695.1 Gemmatimonadota bacterium
CCGTCCGGTCCCGGCGGCATCAGCAGATCGAGCAGCACGGCGTCCGGCTCGCTCTCCTCGAGTACGAGCAGTGCCGGATGCCCGCCAGCCGCCTCCTGCACGGTGAAACCCTCGGCCCGTAGCAGGGCGCCCAGCATGCGCCGGATGTTCGCTTCGTCGTCGATGATGAGAATGCGATGAGCCATCGGGATGAAGATAAGGTGTCCGAACCACCGGCGGGTGTCGCCGCGTTATGCTTTCATACCGGGGAGCTTGATGATGAACGTCGCGCCACCACCGGGCGTTTCTCGCACCTCGATCGTTCCCTGATGCGCTTCCAATGTTTGCCGGACCAGCGTCAGCCCGAGCCCGGTCCCGTCGGGACGTCCAGTCACGTACGGCTCGAAGATTTTTTCCCGCACCGCCTCGGGGACGCCCGGCCCATGGTCCCGTATCATCACCTCCGCGCTGGCATTCTGGCCCCGGGTGCAGATCTCGATCAATCCCGTGCCCCCGGTTGCTTCAACCGCGTTCCGGAGCATGTTGCTGAGCGCTCGGCGCAACGGATCGTAGTGCCCCATGACATGGGGGGTTTCCGGCTTGAGCAGCAGCCTCTGCTCCATCCCGGCGGGGAGTGAGGTCCGGGCCAGTTCTCCAAGCAGTTCGTTCAGATCAACTTCCGCGGCGGGACCCTCGGGAAGTCTGCCCAGCTCGGTGAATTCCCGCGCGAGATGCTCCAGCCGTTCCGATTCGGCGGTGAGCACTTCGAGTGATTCACCCTGGAGGGCAGTCGCGGTACTCCGGAGCTGAGCCACGGCGAAGCGGATCGGGGTCAGCGGATTTTTCATTTCATGCGCAACCCGGCGCGCCACTTCCCGGAAGGCACGCAGGCGCTCCGCCTCCAGCTCGCGCTGTCGGCCATCCTCGAGGCCCGACGCCATTTCGCGGAGCGCGGTGCGGAGCGCGGCGAATTCCGGCGCACCCCGCCTCGGCTGATCCGCGGGCAAAGTCTCGTGACGGCGGATATTCCCCGTCCACCCGACCAGCTCGTCGATCGGCCGGCTGAGCTGGCGTGAGAGATGACCGCCCAGCCGAACCGAGGCGTACACAACCACTGCCCCGAAGCCGAGGATGATGACGGTAAGCCCGGCGTAGTAGTAGCTCCCGTAAACGTCCGCACGCTGACTCCGGCTCATCGCCTCGTCGAGCTGATGGGCATGCTCGGCGAGTGCGCGCCGTTCGGCGCGGGTGAGACGGGTGGAGTCAATCGTCTGCAGCAGGGTGCGGCCCGAGGCACCGACCTGCTCGATGGCCCGTCGCGTGGCCGTGGCTGGGTTGTTCGCGCGCACGGTGAGGGCCCATCCGAGGATCGCCGCGGCGGTGGGCGCCGAACCGAGGAGAATCAGGATGAGCAGAATACGCTGGCGGAACGGGAGGGGCATGGACGTAAAGTAAGGGAGCGAGTCACATTCGGGTGCGGACCCCTCCTCCCACCGAGGCTGCTGATTCTCCTAAGTGCGACGGGCGCTCAGCTCGGGAATGATCCTGGCCACGCCTGCTCCGGCAAGAACTCCAGCGACAGTGCCGAGCCATCCCGGGAGTCCAACCGCCGGCATATGCGTAAGCAGTGGAATGCCTGCCAGTCCCAGCACGATGATGACCCCACAAGCCGGCGCGACGAGCCAGCCCACCTCCGCGCGCCCGAGCCAGAATCCGAACGGAAGTATCAAAGCACCCAGCCAGACCCCCGAGAGCAGATTGATGGCCGAGCCGAAGGCCATCGTGCCAGGTATGAGGAATGTCCATCCCCATGCCGGCGTACGATCGAGTTCGATTGTCCTGGCCGGATTCCCTGCGCTCGCGGCGCGAAGTGTGACGTGGCCCCTCTCCACCGTGGCCGAAACCTCGATACTGTCTGGGGCTTTGCCCGAAAAAACCCGGCCGAGCGCCACCGCCGGTTCCCGTAGCAGGATGCCGCTTGCTCGGCTCCGCAACCGGAATACCAGCCCATGTCTCCACTGGCCGAGCACCAGGATCTCCTGCTCGTGATCATCGAAAATGCTGATCATCGGCGCGATCCGTTCGGTCAGCGCACCCGCGACCGCGCGAACCGAGACCGTGAAGGAATCGGATTCGAGGACGGCCCGGACCCTTGGGCTGTCCATCATGCGTTGCCCTGGGAGCGTGCGACCATTGAGCGTGACGCTCTCGACCTTGCCGGGAAATTGGTCGAACTGTCCGAGCTGGGGTGCCCATTGCCCGAAATACACCGTTTCCGGCAGCCGGACAGCCAGCAGGACGCCGGTGCCGGCCAGCGTTGCCAGCCAGAAGGCAGCTGCAAGCCAGGCGAGCAACTGGGCGTGACGGGGGCCGGGCTGCACGAGCCACAGCCAGTTCCAGCCGGCCGCAATGCCCAGCAGTCCGCCCGCGGAATTCGTCATGACGTCGCTCAGGCTGGCGTCGCGCCCGGCTAGAAACGCGAATTGAATCGTCTCCACGCAGAGCGTCGTGAGCACGACGGCGAGGATGGCGCGACGCCGCGGCACACGCCACAAGCCGAGGCCGATGCCCAGTGGGACAAACAGCAGGATGTTAAGAACCACGTCCTGGGCGCCTGATTCTCCGCAGACGAGGCAGTTAAGCGGAAGATCGACGACCTGACCGGCGTCGGCAGGATGAGGCCTCAGTGTCAATGAAGCGATCGCGATCCAGCCGAGGATCGCGATCACAATGCCGGTTTTTCGTTCGAGCGTCACCTGATCTCCTGGACAAAATGAAGATGTCTGCGACTCAGGTCGCGAGCACTATATTGCACGCTCGCTCGGCACTCCGGTACGAACGTCTCCAACACCTAGAAGCTCGCCGCACTCATGCCCGCTTCATCCGATCACGCTCGGCGCGCCGCCCGATTCGGGCGCGCGGCCGGTGCTCTCGCCGCCTTGCTCACGGCGATCGCTCTGCCAGGGGCGGCCCAGGGTCCGGCAACCGGTTCGCTTCGGGGAGAGATTGTCTCGGACTCTGGTATCTCCCTGCCAGGAGCGCAAATCACACTGACGGAACAGCACACTGGCGCCGTCCGAAGCCTCCGGGCAGATACGCACGGACGCTTCTTCATTCCTGTACTCAAGCCCGGACTATACGCCCTGGTCGTCGAAGAGGTCGGTTTTCAGCCACTCCGTCAGCTCGGTGTCCGCGTACGACAGGGCAGGGAATCCGCGATCCGCCTCGCGTTGACTCCGCGCCCTCCTCCCATCATCAGTGTTGAAGAGGCCGCGCTTCCTCCCCATCGGCCGCTGCCACAGAATCCGGTTTTCGGATCGGTCCTGCCCGATGATTCCCAGCCTGGACTCATTCGGCGCCCCGAGGTCTCCGATCTCTGGCGCGACGCTACTCTGGTCGACGGGCCGAAGGATGGCCATGAAGGTTTCGCCCGATCCGCGCTCGGACTTCCCGGAGTCTACTCACGGTTGCTCGTCGACGGGTTGAACGAAGGACTCTTGCGGCATCCCTTCGTTCCCGACGAGCCGGCTGGAGCTCCCGCCTTCGATCCGGCGACATTGAGCCAGGTGCAAGTCATCTCCGCCCCTTTCGATCTCGAATGGCCGGGGACCGCGGGAGTCACGCTCGCGGCCGCAACTGCCTCGGGCGGGAATGATTTCCGGTTCGAGCCTTCCATCGAATGGAGCGGTGGCTCCCTCTCCGCGTCGCGCCGGGGCAACCCGGCGGACAGTGCCACCCAATCCTTCTCGTTCGGTGCGCGAATGAGTGGGGCGGTGGTTCGGGATGTCGCGCATTTTCTCGTGGCGCTCGACTATCAGACCCTCGAACAACCGAGCGCCTTACCTTCGGCTTCCGCCGCCGCGTTCCTCAGTGGTCTTCCGGTGAATCCGCTTTCGATGGTCGCCACCGTCGCAGCGGATTCATTCGGGACCGGAGTACAGTCCTTTACGCAACCTGTGGTCCGAAGTTGGCGCGGCGGTCGCGCCTTTGCACGGGCGGACTGGCAGCTGTCGCCCGTCCATTCGGTCGGCGTGCGATTCGGGCTGAACCGCTGGAAGGAGCAGAACCCGCTGCTCGGCGAAGATCCCGTGTCGGGGGCCGGGACTCTGCTCGAGGCACGCGATATGTCGGCCGCGATCAGCGTCAGTTCCGCGTGGCGGTCGGCATCCAACGATTTCCGGGCCGGCGCGCGCGAGGGCCGGCGGGTCTGGACCGGACTTGCGCTGCCGACAACGTATCTCCTCACGGAGGATATCGGGATCGGCGCATCCCCCGCGCTTCCGGGCGCCTTCAGGGAGCAGGCGCTCGAGATCGCAGACGCGCTCACCGTTCCCATGAGGCACCACACTTTGAAAGGAGGTTTCGACTTAGGACTCTCCCGATGGCTCGTCGACTACCTGTATGGAGAGGGTGGAATCTTCCGGTTCGGTTCGCTCGACGATTTCGCCAGCGCCGAGGGCACGTACCTGCGTGCGAGTGGACCGTCGCTCACCAAATTCTCCGAGCCCGGACTGGGATTGTTCCTCCAGGATCGCTGGGAGGTGATGGCCGGCCTGAACCTCTCGGCTGGTGTTCGGTTCGAGCGCTACTGGTACACACGCGGTCCGCACATCGACACGACACTCGCGCAAGTCACGGGGCTCCGAAACGACCAGCGTCCCGTTGACGCGGGTCACTTTGGTCCACGCGCGGGAATCACCTGGGACATAAGTAACCGTCACACATGGGTGCTGAGAGCAGGAGCGGGAGTGTTCACAGGTCCTCCAGATATCGCGCTCGTGGCTGAAGCGATGACCAACAACGGCAATGTGTCGGTGCGCCGGACGGAAGGGTCACTGCGTCTCTGGCCCGCGCCGCCCGATACATCTGTGGCCTCGGTGACGGCCGCACGGGTGACACTCTTCACACCAGGATTTCGTCAGCCGCGCACCAGGCGCGTGAGCGCCGGTTTGAGTTACGCCACCGGGCGCTCGATCGCTGTTTCGCTCGAAGGCGGCTACCAGCGCTCCGAATTCCTCCTTCGCCGCACCGACGCCAATCGACTCCCCGTACCGCTCGGAGTGACCCAGGAGGGGCGGCCGGTATTCGGCAACCTCATTCAGCGAGGCGCGCTCATTGCCGCGGCTCCGGGAAGCAATCGCCAGTTTTCGGCGTTCGATCAGATCAGTGCGCTCACGGCATCCGGGCATTCCGAAGCATGGGACGCAACGCTGTCGATCGAGGGTAGAGTAGGACTCAGGTTGCGACTGAACGCCGACTATACGTGGTCCCAGGTTCGCGATGACCGTCCACTCGGCCGCTCCGGCGATCCCGCTGACGATCTCGATCCATTCCCGCAGGGGCCGTTGGCAGGTGCGTGGGCCCAGGGAACTTCGGATTTCGACCTGCCCCACCATCTTCTCTTGCGGGCCGCGTATGATTTTCCGCGCCTGCTGGGTCTCACGCTCGCCGTGCGTTATCGATATCGCTCAGGACTCCCGTTTTCTCCCGGATTCAAGCCGGGGGTAGACGCCAATGGGGATGGATCAGGAACTAATGACCCGGCCTTCCTCGATGCCACGATCCCGGGTATGCCCGCGCTGCTGGCGCTACAGCCGTGTCTCGCGCATCGGGTGGGCGCATTCGCTTCGAGGAACAGTTGCCGCGAACCTGGTGACCGCGCCGTTGATGTCAGCGCATCAGTGCGGTTACCCATCGCGTCGCTGGACGGCCGGGTGGTGCTGACGCTCGAGGCTTTCAACTTGCTCCAGTCACCCAGCGGGCTTCGCGACCACGCAGCAGTGCTTGTAGACGCCTCGCGCGCCCTCAGCACCGGTCCCGCTGGAAATGTGGTCCTTCCGCTGGTTGCCAACCCCGAGTTTGGGAAGCTCGTCGGCGTTCGCAGCGAAAATCGGCTCCTGCGAGTCGGCGTTCGGGTTATTCCCTGAGACCTGCCTCCAGACCAATCTGCCGGTGTGCCTCGCTCGTTGCATTTTCTCGGCGGAGCCTTTTATTAGTCTCTGCTCGAATGCACTTCCCGTCCCTCCGGCACTCGCCTCATGGGTGCGGAGCCCCTTTTCCAGTATGAGACCAAATGACCGCCGCGCCGCAAACGGCCGACCCGGTTCCGCTGTCGACCGAGGGCCAGCGTTGGACGCTCTTCGGAGTGCTCGGCTACCTGTTTCTGCTGGCGGGACTGCTGGATCTCGGGACGATCTGGTTTCCGCTCAATATCGGAAACCCGGAGTGGGAATTCGGGACAGTCAGCACCTTCCTTGATAGCCTGCCGATCCTCGTGCTCGGCCTCGGAATGGTCCTCGCCGCGGGACTGAGTCGGGGCTCCCGGTGGCAGGCTCGGATGGTTTCGATCATCTGTCTGATCGTCAGCCTGCTGATTCTCTTCGGCCTTGCCCTCTATGCGACGAACCTTCCGCAGGCTTTTCGGGCGATGAATGATCCCGCCCAGCTGACGATCCTGAAACGAGCGGTCGCCAAGGCAGGTGCGCAGTCGCTGGTTTATGTGTTGGGGCTCTGGTGGGCGATGGGTGCTGGTTGGCGACGCACCTTGAAACGTCATTAGGCTGACAAGACTGACCTGAGTAGGGGCTCGCGAGGCCCGGGCCGATCTAAGATCGATATTGTGGTGCGGCATCACCACAACAGGCCCGCTCGGAACACAGTCGCATGCGTTGCGCACGAATCGCTAACACTATGGGAGGAAACAATATGATGGCTATGCGCACCGCACGGCACCGTGGCCCGGGACCTGCTTTGGATACCGCCGAACACCAGCACATCCGGATGATGAGGGGCGTATGACCGGCTCCAGAATTCTCATCCAGCCCGACCAGCGAACCGCAGGTGGTCTGGCACCCGCGCCTGAATCAGCATGGTACATGTTGGGCGGCCTCGGTCTGGTACTGGCAATCGTCGCTTTCGCGGACCTTTGCCTGGCTTGGTACCCGGCCAGAATGGGGCAGGCCGAGTGGGAGTTCGGGACGGTCACCGCGACCTTCGCCAATCTCCCGCTGCTAGCTACCTCGCTGGTGTTGGTGCTGGGGTCCTCGGTTGCCCGGGGGAAGCGAAAGACGGCGCGCGGTCTGAGCCTCCTCTTCGCGCTACTGGCGGTTCTGATCATCGGACTCGGAGTGATGTACGCCGGAGTAATCCCCGCGGCCCTCGCTTCATCCAAGGATCCTCAGGTGCTTCTCGGCCTGCGCAGGGCAATCACCAAGACGGTATCGCAGGCAGTGCTGTACTCGATCGGGTTTTTATGGCTCGCCTTCAAGGCGTGGCGACATACATCAGGTTGAATTCCGCGATGGTCCCGTACTACACCAAAGGAGCGCTGGGTATGAAGAAAGTCGGTAAGCTGGTTGGTCTGGCAGGCCTGTTGGCCTTCGCGGTGCCTTCAGTGGCGCACGCGGATGGCTTCCAGAGCTGGCACATCTGTGGCGGTTCGTCCTTCACTACCTGTGCATCAGTCCAGGTCACGGTCGTAGGCTCCGATGTCACCGTGCAGGTCTGGAACCTGTCCGGTAACACCGCCGCCAACTTCGGCCACACGAGCAACGCCGGCTCCATCTTCACCGGGATCGGCTTCTACAATGTGCCGGCCGCCGTCAATGCGGTGAACGGCAGTCTCACCATGAACGGTCCTACCCGTCCTGGCCAGAACCCCGGGTCGTGGACTCTCACCAACAATGGCCGGGTCGACTTCATCGTCGATGTCGCCACCAATGGTGGGACCAACGGACAGAACGGCATCTCGAGCGGCTGCGCCTCGGCGGCACAGCTTCCGGGCGCCGGCACGAAGCTCTTCCAGAATCCCTGCTCCAGCCCGACCTCTGGTGGCTTCGTGACCTTCAAGTTCAAGCTCACCCCGGGCTCCGTCTGGGATCCGAGCACCTCGCAGCTGGTGCTGCGTGGCAAGGACGTGGTCAACAATCAGGTCACCGAATGCCGCACCGGCGTCTATCTGCCGAATCCGAGCATCGGCGCCAACTGCTTCACAGTCACCCCTGAGCCGGTCAGCATGACGCTTCTGGCGACTGGTTTGGCCAGCATGGGCGGCGTCGGCTTCTTCCGCCGTCGGAAGAATTCACCGACCGTCTGAAACGCAGAGTAGTGCCATCGCGGGAGGCCCCGGGTGCCAAGCACCCGGGGCCTCACTATTTTGCAGCACCGCTACCGGCGACCACGACTGCGTGGTGATTCCCCTCATCCCTGCCCGATGACGCCCCCCATTCCCAACAGCACCGCCCATTTCTTTTCGGTTGATGTGGAGGATTACTTCCAGGTCAGCGCGTTCGATGGCGTGGTCTCGCGGGATTCCTGGGACTCGCTGCCCAGCAGGGTCGAGCGCAACACTCTCGCTCTCCTCGATCTCCTGGCCGAGCGAGGAGCGCATGGCACCTTCTTCACGCTGGGCTGGGTCGCCCGGAAGCATCCCGAAGTCCTTAAGCGGATTGTCGCTGGCGGACACGAGGTGGCCTCGCATGGGTGGTGGCATCGTCGTGTGAGCAGGTTGGCACCTGAGCAGTTTCGTCAGGAGCTTCGCGAGTCGAAGGACGATCTCGAGGCTGCATCAGGGCAGCAGGTGCTTGGCTTCCGGGCGCCGAGTTTTTCAATCGTTCCCGGCCTGGAGTGGGCCTTCGATGTACTCCTGGAAGAAGGCTATCGATACGACTCGAGTCTCTTTCCCATTCGTCGGCCCGACTACGGCTATCCCTCGGCGCCGCCGATTCCTCACCTCATTCGACGTCCCTCCGGCACACTGCTCGAGCTCCCTCTCGCGACTACCCGTTTTGCCGGCATCCGCATCCCCGCCGCGGGCGGGGGCTATCTGCGCCAGTTTCCCTACGGCCTCATCCGGCGCGCCTTCCGTGAATCCAAGGCAGCCGGTATTCCAGCCATGTTCTATATCCATCCGTGGGAAATCGACGTCGACCAGCCTCGGCTTCCCGTCGGCGCAATTACCCGTTTTCGACACTACAATGGACTCTCCCGTTCAATGCCGCGTCTGCGACGACTTCTGGATGAATTCAAATTCTGCTCGGTGCGGGACCGCTACGGTGCAGCGTTGTTGAACGCTGATCCCGCGTATCTTGTCGCGGCCGTGAAGCCATGACCATTCGCATCGGGACATTCCAGGGAACCGCGTCGGAATGGGATGCGTTCGTACGAGCCCAGACGGCATGGACGCACTTCCATCTGGCTGGGTGGCGTCACATTTACGAGGAGGTCTTCGGGCACGAATACATCGCGCTCGAAGCTCGGAGCGCCGAGGGATCAATTGTTGGCGTCCTGCCACTGGTCCGCGTGCGCAGCCTCGTCTTCGGGCACTATCTCGTCTCTATGCCGTTTGTGAATTATGGTGGCCCGCTCGGCGAGGCCGGAGC
>JBDUEA010000124.1:0-9347 GCA_040002695.1 Gemmatimonadota bacterium
AGCTCGAGGTGACGTACCGGCCGGCCCCGCCGTCATACCAGAAGACCGGCACTCCTGGATGAAAGACGTGGAGCAGCGACGAGTATGGTCCGGTGCCAATGGCTGCCACACGCGATTCGGCCGATGCCTTGCCGGCCCATTCCGCGATCCCATCGGTGAGGACCTGGCGCGGCGAGACGCTGGTGCGGCCGGCGCTGTCGCCAACGACGTGTTCGGCGCTGTCGACGAGCGCATCTCTGAACTTGCGGGTTCCGCCAGGCTCAAGTGTGTACCAGGCTGCGTCGACGATGCCATGATGCGCGGGAAATCGTCCGGTCGCGATCGTTACATGGCCTGCGTGGGAGACGGTGATCGCATGATCAACCATCGCACTGGAGAAGCTGAATCCCTCGTCATGCATCCGCCGAAACCCGCCAGTGAACAGCGAGTCGTAGCGCTCGAGCAGTCCACCAGGCAAGCCGTCGAGCACAATGAGCACGGCGAGCGCAGGGCGCGGCGCGGGAGCGGGATGATTGCCGCCGAGGAGCAGCAGCGGAAGCATGAAGGCGAGTCGGATGGAATGGTGAGGTAGTCGAACCACGAGAACCACCGATGAGAGGGTCGAGGCCTTACGCGCGTGGAGGGGAAAGGGTTCAAGGGCGCGAAAGGGGAAAGGGGAAAGGGGAAAGGGGAAAGGGGAAACGGGGCTCGCATACCTCTACTGTCATTGCGAGGAGGCGGCGGAGCCGCCGACGTGGCAATCTCAAAGCCCTAGAGGACTGAGGACTGAGTACTGAGTACTGAGTGCTGAGTGATGAGTTGAAATCAGAAAGTTATGGGTGGTGACCAGGCTGGTGAGGTTACCGGCCGCCTGCCGCCCGCCCAGCTTATTATTTCAGTTCCTCTCACCACGAATTCATTCCATGCTTCGATCCCTCGGCACCTTTCCACTGCTCGTGCTCGGCCTGCTCACGGCCACCTCGCTTCCGGCGCAGACCACCGGCGCGTTGCCGAAGGACCTCGACGCGTACGTGCTGCGGACGCTCAAGGAGCTCGATCAGCCGGGCGTTGCGATCGCCGTCGTCAAGGATGGCAAGGTCGTGCTGACGAAAGGCTGGGGAGTCCGTCGGCTCGGTGATCCCTCGCCGGTCGATGAGCACACGCTCTTCCAGATCGCCTCGAACACCAAGGCGATGACGGCCGCCGCGCTCGCCACGCTGGTTCATCAGGGCAAGCTGCACTGGGACGACAAGGTCACCGACTACCTGCCCTGGTTCCAGCTCGGCGGCGATGCCTACGTCTCCCGCGAGCTCACGATCCGCGACCTCCTCTGTCATCGAAGCGGCCTGGGCCTCGGTGCCGGCGACCTGCTCTGGTTCCACAGCGATCTCGACCGGGACGGGATTCTCCACCGCCTCAAGTACATCACTCCCACCGCAAGCTTCCGCAGCCGTTACGCGTACGACAACGTGCTGTTCATCGCCGCCGGCCAGATCGTGGCAGCTGCAAGCGGCATGTCATGGGACCAGTATGTGAAGCGCAATCTCTTCACCCCGCTGGGGATGACCGAGACCCAGACCAGCGTCACCCAGTTCACGCCGGGAGAGAACGTCGCCGCGCCGCATGGAGCTTCCGATGGTCACCAGCAGGTCATCGCGTTCGATACCGTGGACAATATCGGTGGGGCAGGGGCGGTGAACTCCAATGTGGCCGATATGGCGAAGTGGCTTCGCGTGCAGCTCGATTCTGGTCGGGTCGATGCCGCCACGCAGCTCTGGACCCCGGCGGAGGCGCGGCAGATGTGGGAGCCCCAGACGATTCTCCCAATCGGGAATCCGTCGGGTTCATTCCGGATTCAGCGTCCCAACTTCGCGGCATACGCGATGGGCTGGGGTGTCCGCGACTATCGCGGTCAGAAGCTGGTTACGCACAGCGGGGGACTCGCGGGCATGCTCTCGCGGGTAATGCTTGTACCCGACCAGCGACTGGGAATCGTGGTGCTGAGTAACGGCGAGAGCAGCAGCTTCGAATCCCTCGCCTGGTACATTCTCGACAGCTACCTCGGCGCGCCCCGAACGGACTGGACCGCGGCGTACAAGACGGCCTCGGACGCGGGCACCGCAACGGACCGCGCGTACGAGGATTCGATCGCCAGGGCGCGCGACCGCTCATCGAAGCCCTCACTGACGCTGGAACGCTACGCGGGCCGGTACACAGACGCGTGGTATGGAGATGTAACCATCGCGCTCGAAGGCGATCACCTCGTGCTGCACTGGAGCCACTCACCGGCGCTTACGGCGGACCTCGAGCACTGGCAGTACGACACCTTCCGCGCGCGCATGCGCATCCGGAATGTGGCGGACGCGTGGGTCACCTTCTCTCTCAGGCCCGATGGCAGCATCGACGAGGTGAAACTGCTCCCGTTGCTGCCGTCGACCGATTTCAGCTTTAACTATCAGGATCTGTTGTTCCGGCCGGCGGGGCGGTGAGTACTGAGTACTGAGTACTGAGTACTGAGTACTGAGTACTGAGTACTGAGTACTGAGTGCTGAGTTACGAGTGACGTGTTGAAAGTAGAAAGTAGAAAATTAAGAGCTGATGCGCCCGGCTTCACGGCACTCGGTAGAACTCGACTCGGTTTGCGCTGGTCAGGGGAACGGCGAGCAGGTGGTGAACGCGATCGTATTCGATGTCAGCGCAGCCGGGAAGATGGTCGATGATCTTCACGAGCCGATCGCCATCGAGCAGTTGCACGCTCGAGGTTGACTGGTTCGAGATCAGCACGCGATTGTCTCCCGTGAGCGTCACCCCATCGAGCTGGCCGAGGCCGGCCACGAGTGGAGTGAGCGTGGAGTCCGCGGCGGACCATGCAAACACCGTGTCTCCTCCGAATGGCACCACGAGAAACCGCTTCCGTGCGGGATCCCACGCGATGCCGTTCGGGCGGCCGAGTCGATCGCTCTGCATCGCGATCGAGACGGAGCGATCCGGCGCGATGCGGAAGATCCGGTCCTTGCCCGAATGCGTCAGGTTTCCCTGGCGATCGGCGCGCAGCTCGGTATCCGTCACGTAGAGACTGCCATCGGGGCCGGTCGCGATATCGTTGAGAAAGGAGGCCTTCGCCGCGAGATCAATGCTGCCGACAGGAGCGCCGGTCTGACGATTGAAGCCCCGTACGGCGTCGATGTCGGTCACCCACAGCGTGTCCCCGACCAGCGCCATCCCCTTGGGCGCGTCCAGCTCGACGCTGTCCCGCCCTGACTCGATCCAGCGCAACGAATCGAGCGTCCCATCGCTCCGGAGCCGACTGATAAATCCGTTGCCGTCCTTCTTGAGCGAAGGACCGTTGATATTCGACACGAAGTAGACCTGCTGCGCGGAGTCGTAGATGACTGATTCCGGCTCCTTGAGACCATCCACATACCCAACTCTGTCGGAAACAATCGACGCTGCCGGCTCCCTCGTGGCCTCCGGACGGCGCCTCGCCTCCTCGGGTGGTGCCCGGTGCGCGCCGAGTGCTTCGACCGTGGTCTCGCTGACCGCGGCCGCGGCTGGCCGAGCCGCCGGACGCGGCGCATTGCAGGCGGCGAGGCTTCCAGCGAGGAAACCCAGAGTCAGTGCAGCAGAGCGAGTGCGCATCGCGGGTCGGCTCATCTTATGATTGCCGGCGTCAACGGGCCGAAGGGGCGCCGGGCATTCCATAGCCGATCCGGTAGATCACGCCGTTCGTATCGTCCGAAACCAGCAGCGAACCATCAGCGGCGACCGCGATCCCTGCCGGGCGAGCGGAATACCGCTGGCCGCCGTCGGTGAGAAAACCGGTGAGGAAATCCTCGAATTGCGTGGGCCTGCCATTCTCGAAGTGAATCCGCACCACCTTGTACCCTGTCGGCATGTGTCGATTCCACGATCCGCGTAGCGTGACGAACGCATCGTTCCGGTAATCCCCGGGAAATTGCTTTGAGCGATAGAAGACGAACCCGATCGGCGCCGAGTGAGCCTGGTAGGTGAGCTTGGGCGCCACCGTCCGCGCGCAATGCTCTTCCCTTGTGCTGCCTGGTGGCTCGCTCGAAAACGTCACGTCCGGTTTCTGGTTGGCGTAGCAGAAGGGCCACCCGTAGTCCGCCGAGGCCTGGAGCAGGTTCAATTCCTCTGGCGGAACGGCATCGCCTTTGCCGTCCGCGCCGTTGTCCATTCCCCAGAGCTCGTGCGTCTCGGGGTTCCAGTCGATGCCCAGGGTGTTGCGGAGCCCACGGGCAAAGACGCCGCGCTCGGTGCCGTCGAGCCGTGCGCGAAGAATGGTCGCGTGCTCCTCATCGCTTTCGATGCACTGATTGCAGTCGCTGCCGACTGTGATGTACAGCATCAGGTCAGGCCCCACTGCGACGGTGCGGTTCGGGTGCTGTCCGCCATCCGGCAGGTCGGTGATGATCGCCCGGAGATCGGCGACGCTCCCGTCGGTTCGCAGGTCACCGGCATAGACTTCCTTCACGGTGGCGAGATAGATCCTGCCCGCATGCAACGCGATGCCGTGCACGTGACGGAGATTGGTAACCACCTTCCGAACGGTCGCTGGTCGTCCGTCCCTTTCCTCGTGCAACGCCAGCACATCATTGGAATCGGGCCGCGTGACGAAGACGGTGCCGTCGGACCGCACCGCCATCATCCGCGGGCTTCCCAGGTGATCGGCAAAGACCGTCACATGGAAACCTTGAGGCACCGAGAGCCGGCTTGCGAGTGCGGAGTCGTACGGCTCGAGGGTGGGGGTGCTGGTCCACCCTTGGACGGGGGCGACGATACGCGCCGGCGGCTTCTGTGCGGTCAGCATCCCGTTCGACAAGAGAAGCGGAATGATGGCGACCGAGGCGGCGCGGGACGGTACGGTGAACATGGTCCAACCGGAGGTAGCTGAGATGAGTGAGACGGGCTGCTGTCTCTTACTCCGGCGCTGGTCGCGAGGTCCGGCTCTACTGGCGGACGGCGGGATTTGGCCTAAGTTGGCCGGATACGGCGTTCGGCAATGCTCGGCCGCCGGCATCGCTGATCGCACCGCACCTCTTCCAATGGCCAACGGCCAAGGGCCAACGGCGCCTCATTGACGTCTTCGAAACTCGCCTCCATGCGGGACGCGATCGCCGCCCATGTCCATGATGGGGACACCGTGGTGATCGAAGGATTTACCCACCTCATCTGCTTTGCGGCCGGCCACGAGATCATCCGTCAGCGACGACGGGATCTCACGCTCTGCCGACTCACTCCGGATGTCATCTACGACCAGATGATCGGCGCCGGGTGCGCTCGGAAGCTGGTCTTTTCGTGGGCGGGCAATCCGGGCGCGGGATCGCTGCATGCATTCCGGCGCGCGGTGGAGGGCAAGGGTCCTGCCCTCGAGCTCGAGGAGTACAGTCACTTCGGGATGGTGGCACGACTGAGCGCGGGCGCCGCTCGACTGCCCTTCTGGACTCTGCGCAACTACATGGGAACCGACCTGCCGGTCGCGAATCCGCGCATCCGCACCATCACCTGTCCATATACGGGTGAAGTACTGGCCACGGTACCCGCACTCAATCCTGATGTGACCATCATCCACGCCCAACGTGCCGACGCCGGTGGCAACACCCAGATCTGGGGATTGCTCGGCGTCCAGAAAGAGGCGGCGTTCGCCTCGAAGCGCGTGATCGTGGTGGTCGAAGAGCTGGTGGACGAGGCCGTGATCCGTGCGGACCCGAACCGAACGCTGATTCCCGGATTGATCGTCGATGCGGTGGTGGTCGAACCCTGGGGTGCCCACCCGTCCTATGCGCAGGGCTGCTACGATCGCGACAACGAATTCTACGTCGCATGGGAGGAGATCTCGCGGGATCCGGCGAAGCTCGCCGCCTATCTCGATGAGTTCGTACATGGCGTCGGCGATCGGGCCGAATATCTGTCGAAGCAACCCGACTTCCGTGAGCGACTCAAGGCGGATGTTCGGATGGCGGCGGGAGTGAATTATGGGTTCTGAATTTCTGATCTTCCTTCGAAGGGGTTCACCACAGAGGCACAGAGGGAGGTTTGTTGTTTGTCCTACAACAACAACCCCCAATCGCTCGCGTGAGCAGCCGAGATCGCGGCCTTCGGGAGGATCCCTTCGTGTCCTTCGTGCCTTCGTGTTTCAATCGAGGTTGGTCAAAGCAAGCAGATACCGCTCCGAGCCCGGGACCCTCCGTGCCTCTGTGGTGAATGCTGTTGGGTTACCACGAAGGGACGAAGGACACGAAGGATTCGGGAATTACTCGAGCTCATTGCGTGCACCACGTCGGATTATTGTTGCTTCTGTTACAACAACAACCCCCAATCGCTCGCGTGAGCAGCCGAGATCATGGCCCTCTGTCAGATCCCTTCGTGTCCTTCGTGCCTTCGTGTTTCAACTTCGGTTTGTCAAAGCGACCAAGCACTGCCCAGAGCCTGAATCTTTCTGTGCCTCTGTGGTGAATCCCGCTGCGCCCGGCGTGGCACCGAGCGCCGCATGACGCCCCCGTACTCTCCCAGCGAGATGATGGCCGCCGTGGCCGCGCGGGAACTCCGCGATGGCGAAGTCGTGTTCGTCGGAATCGGACTCCCCAACCTCGCCTGCAATCTCGCGCGCGCGACCCACGCACCCAACCTCGTGCTCATCTACGAGTCGGGTGCGGTGGGCGCCATCCCGGAACGGCTGCCGGTGTCGATCGGCGATCCTTCTCTCGTCACCGGTTCGCTGATGGTCTGCAGCATGGCGGATGTCTTCCAGCTCTTCCTGCAGAACGGCCGGATCGAGGTCGGCTTCCTCGGTGGCGCGCAGGTGGACCGGTTCGGCAACATCAATACCACCGTGGTCGGGTCTTATGAGCACCCCAAGGTGCGTCTGCCGGGCAGCGGAGGTGCGGTCGAGATCGCGGTGCATGCCCGGCGTACCCTGATCATCAGCCGGCTGAGCCCGCGCGCCTTTCCCTCCGCGGTAGACTTCATCACCAGTCCCGGCCAGCGCGCCAAAGGCCGAACCCGCGCGGAGCTCGGTATGCCCGGCGCGGGACCGGTCAAGGTCATTACCGACATGGGCATTCTCGAAGCTGATGAGACGACCGGCGAGATGACGCTGGCCGCACTCTATCCCGGCATTGCCGCCGCGGATGTGCGGAAAAACGTGGGCTGGCCACTCGAGTGCCGGTCCACGCTCGACGACGTCGAACCTCCGAGCCCGCGCGAGCTCCACCTGCTGCGGGAAGTGCTGGACCCGAAGAAACTCTACCTGGGTTAGGCGGGCTTTCCGCCGCCGCGGTTGCCCGAGCGCACGTTCCATTCCTGTTGTTTCGTTTCCCCGTCCGAGGCAATCGCATGACGTCAGCCGTCGAGACCAGTGAGCCGCTTCCGCTCGTTCGCGGGCTCAAGCTCCGCGACATGGTGCTCTTCAACATGGTCGCGGTGTTGAGCCTCCGCTGGCTCGCGACATCCGCCGCTGCCGGGCCGAGCGCGATCACGTTGTGGTTGCTGGCGGCGTTGTTCTTCTTCGTGCCCCAGGGTCTCGCGGTAGGGGATCTCTCCGCGCGCTATCCGGAAGAGGGTGGCATCTACGCCTGGACCAAGCACGCCTACGGTGAGGGTCATGGGTTTCTCTGCGGGTGGTGCTACTGGGTCAACAATCTTCTGTATTATCCCAACCTGCTGATTTCCACCGCCGTCATCTCGACATACGTGTTCGGGAGGGGCGGCACCGGTCTCGAAAACAACTGGACCTACATCCTGAGCGCGACGCTGGTTCTGCTCTGGATCGCCACGGCCTTGAATATCGTGGGCGTAAGCACCGGCAAGTGGCTGCAGAATGTCGGGGCGATCTGTTCCTACCTGCCGGGCGTCGCGCTGGTCGGATTCGGCGTCTACGCGATGTTCACGCGGCCCGCCGCCAACACCTTCGATCTGCATTCCCTCACCCCCGATTTCGGCGACCTCTCGGCGCTGAACCTCTGGGCATCGATCGCCTTTGCGTTCGCCGGACTGGAACTGGCGGCTACGATGGCCGCGGAAGTCGATCAACCGCGACGCACGTTGCCGCGCGCCGTGCTCATCGCGGCACCACTGATCGCACTGCTTTACGTGCTCGGCACGGTGATGGTGCTCTGGCTGATTCCCACGAAGAGCATCAACATCGTTTCCGGGTTTCTCCAGGCGACCTCGGTCGGTGCGAGCCACTTCGGCGGCGGCCTGCTCTGGGTGGTCCCCGTCGCGGCGGGACTTTATGTAATCGGCAATCTTGGTGGGGTCGGCGCATGGCTCTGCGGACCGGCGCGCGTCGCCTTCGTGATCGGGCTCGACCGGTACTTTCCGCCGGCATTCGGAAAAATTCACCCCCGGTGGAAGACACCGTACGTCGCGATCCTCGTTCAGTCCATCCTGGCGACGCTCTTTCTGTTTCTCTCCGTGCTGGGACAGGGAACCACAGTCGCGAAGGCCTATCTCATTCTCCTGGACACAATGCTGCTGGTGTACTTCATCCCTTACATCTACCTCTTTCTGACGCACATCCGGTTGACCGGAAAGGACGGGGGCCGTCCGGGGCGCTGGTACACCAAACTCGTGTCCCTTATCGGACTTGGTCTCACGCTCTTCGCGATGATCGTGGCCTGCGTCCCTCCCGGTGGATCGGAGGGCGCGCTCGTCTTCGAACTCAAGGTGGTGGGTGGCGCACTCGCGTTCGTGGTCCTCGGTGGCATCATCTACTGGAGAGGACAGCGACGCAGCGTCGCCTGACGGCGCGGTGTCCCCTAATCATCACAGAGGCACGGAGGTCGTCGGACGGGAACGGTCGAAAGGTCACAAGTGCCGCTGGAGAAACGTGACAACTTCAATCCCGTTCTCTCTGCGCCTCTGGGGTGACCAGCGGTTGAAGAATCGAGTTTGACCACGAAGGCACGGAGGACACGAAGGTGCCGGTGCCGTGCGGGTTCAGCGCGCGCGTGAAGCGGACATCGAGAGAATTCATCCTTCGATTGCCACAGAGGCACCGAGGTCGTTTGATGGGAACAGTCAATCGGGTCACGAGTGTTGCTGGAGAAACGTGACAACTTCAATCCCTTTCTCTCTGTGCCTCTGTGGTGACCAGCGGTTGAAGAATCGAGTTTGACCACGAAGGCACGAAGGACACGAAGGCACGAAGGCACGAAGGACACGAAGGTGCCGATGACTTTCGGCATCATCGCGTGCGTGATGCGGGGGTCGAGCCTGTCTATCTGTGGGTGCGACTGAAACCCTCCCAGCGATCTCCATTCTGTACTTCCACTGAAAACCAGGATTTTCGCCTCGAGCAGTCGCGATCTCCGCCCTGCAGTGATCCCTTCGTGTCCTTCGTGCCTTCG
>JBDUEA010000125.1:0-9273 GCA_040002695.1 Gemmatimonadota bacterium
CCTGCGGCGCTTCGGGTCAATTCCCTCTCTGGCCACTCCGCTCGGAAGAGTTCAACGTCTTGCAACAATCCCAACTCGGGGGTTCACCTGCGGCTGCTGCGCAGCCTCGGTGCCCTTCGGGTCAATTCCCTCTCTGGCCACTCTGCACGGAAAAGTTTGAAGTATTCGCGGTATTCCCAGCTCGGGGGTGGAGCTGCGCGCGGCCTGCGGCCGTGCTCACTCCCCTCCGCGCCTGCGGCGCTTCGGGTCAATTCCCTCTCTGGCCACTCTGCACGGAAGAGATTCTGTTCTTGCGGCATTCCCAACTCGGGGGGTTAAGCTGCGCCCGCCTGCGGCGGTGCTCGCTTCCCTACGCGCCTGCGGCGCTTCGGGTCAATTCCCTCTCTGGCCACTCCGCTCGGAAGAGTTCAACGTCTTGCAATAATCCCGACTCGGGGGTGGAGCTGCGCGCGGCCTGCGGCCGTGCTCACTCCCCTACGCGCCTGCGGCGCTTCGTGTCAATTCCCTCTCTGGCCACTCTGCTCGGAAGAGTTCAAGTATTCACGGTACTCCCAACTCGGGGGTTCACCTGCGGCTGCTGCGCAGCCTCGGTGCCCTTCGGGTAAGCTGCGCCCGCCTGCGGCGGTGCTCGCTTCCCTGGGATCTGAAACTGACAAATGCTGGCTTTTCCTCGAACTAGGGGCTAAGAGAGCCGTGCCAGCTTTCGCGTTGTGAAAAGAACCAGGTTGCGCCGGGAGAGTGCTTCCTCCATGATCCTCACTCGCTGTGTTGTCACGTGAACATATGTCCCGTCGTCATCGTTATTTGGCTTGTAGGGAGCGTCGCCTTCGCGTTTCTTGAGCTCCCAACGGCCATTCGGAAATTCAAATGGCGGGTAGTGTTTTGGCTTCTGTTTACGCTCCCCGCCGTGCTGTATCGAATCTCGATCGCCGTTTGGGCGGGCAGTTGCTGAGGTGCTCGCTGCCCTTCGCGCCTCCGGCGCTTCGGGTCAATTCCCTGAAATGAATTCCGTCTTCACGACTATCATGGCCCGAGGATTCACCTGCGGCTGCTGCGCAGCCTCGGTGCCCTTGGGGTGAGCTGCGCGCGCCTGCGGCGGTGCTCGCTTCCCTACGCGCCTGCGGCGCTTCCTGCTGCAGATTATTCCCACCTCTTCCGATGCAACTAAGCTGAGTGGGAATTCCACACTGAAGCTGAGTGGACTCATGATGCTTATGGCTTGGGGGCTTTACCTCGGCCAGCAAGCAGGTACCGCTGGGATCGGTGCGGCTGCATTCTAAGACACCATTATAGAAACCTGCGCAATTCTCATCAGGGGGGCCCGTGGCCAGTTCAGAAATTTCTAACGCCTGTCGCTTCGGACGAGCTTGGATCTTGAAGTGGAGTCGTAGTAAACAACCGCCGCCCCCCGAAGTCGTGGATTGGTTTAGCGAATTGGCTGGGCTTTGTTTTCAAGTAAGAATGAAACTAAGAAAGATTCGGAGCGACGGCTCGGTGGATCTTGAAAGTGGTGAGGCTGTCGAGCTGTTCTTTCGAATGGATCTCTTCAATGGCTTGTTGGCGATTCTCAGCAATGGGCGTTACGGGTGGACCGACGCTCTTGAATCATTTACCGACCCCATATTTCGCGCGACTGGAGAACCCGACGCAGTCTCGACTTGGGGGCGAAGCACAGACCTCGGCAAAGCCTCATCGGAACTGGTCTCTGCATTTGATTTGCTATTGATCGCCTTCGAGAACATGGAGGATTGGGACGCGGTTGGGAGGTTGCTGCGTCGAGTCTTCATTCAGGTCTGCCGCGAACTGATTCTCGTCGAATCGGAGCTTGCTCGAATAGGCGACTTGTAATAATCGGTGATTAATCTTTGGTGGTGCTATGGACTTCGCTGCTCGTGGCTGGCCACTCTGCTCGGAAGAGATTCTGTTTTGCGGTATTCCCAACTCGAGGATTCACCTGCGGCCGCTGCGCAGCCTCGGTGCCCTTCGGGTGAGCTGCGCGCGGCCAGCGGCGGTAGGACAATCGTGCTCACGCTTCAAATTACGGCCTGCTATGCTGATTGATAAACTCGACAAACTGGACACTATCCGGAGCAAGTTTCCGGTAACATTTTCTGCGATCCGGTGGGCGGTTGTATTCACTATTTGGGTTGCTCTCGGTAGACTCGCCACGAACGGTCAAAATTTGGCAAGAATAGGCCTCTCGTTTTGGGAAGTCGTGAGCCTTTACTTCGGAAGCGCCATCTTCATCGGGCTGAGCGCGGATACGGTGCTTCGCCCGCTTACAGAGACTCGGTTTCGATCCGCCATTCTCGGGTTTCTTGTAACAATTCCGATCGTACTGATATTTATGTTTACCGTCTCACCCTACCGGGTGCACGGTATTTGGATCGTCTACTGTGTCGTCGGTCTCGGGCTTCTCTCAGGTGTGCCAGCGGGCGCGATCCTGTGGCGAAAACCGAAGCGCTAAAAAATGATGGAGTTCCCCACTCTGCTGGGACTGATTGTGGCTTTCTCATAATTCCTTACTCAACGAGCTTCCAGCAACGACTTATTGTCCAACAGGCGAATGCTTAAACCGAAAACCCGAACCATTCGAGCAGCGATTCAGCGCTGTCCTGAACGCAACGGTTAATAAACCTGTAGACGCACCGTGCCTGCATCCCAAGCGGCTGCTGGATGATATGCTGACCAGCAGCGCGGAAAATATATCGCCTCGGGAGGTATTCTCAGACGCTTTTCGACAGATAGAGTGGCTGGGGTAGCTACGGGTGCGGCCGTTGGCGCCGGCGCTATCGAGGCGGTGGCGATGACAGCTACAGAAGCGCTCGGGGATGCCCTCGCTTGGCATTTATGAGGGCACGGGAAAAGGATGGGAGAAGATCAAGGAGCGCCCGGAAGTTGGCGGAGCGCTAGAGGGATTCTGGTTGTACGGCATATTCCCGAACGATAAATGGTGATCTATGACTCCCCGCGCTGGGCGTGCACTTAGGAACTTATACCTCCTCCTCGGATTGGCACTCCCCCTGTTTGTGCTGGCTGTGCTGTTACAGGCAGTTGTCATGCCGCCATCCTGGATGAGTCGCAGTACAGTCGTGACCGAAGCTGGTCCGGCCGGTCTGTTTCAGTACGCAGTGCTTTTCTTGCCAGTCCTCTTTGGAGGGCTCATCCATCAGATGATCCTCTGGGGACTAGGGCGTCGATGGTCTTGGTCTGGGAGCCGAGTCATAGTTGGAACTACCAGTCTCGTCATCCTCCTTACGATTGCAGCCTTTGGGGAATCGGCAAGCGTCATGAGTTCCCCGCGCTCCTGGTTTCCTATCCTGTGCCTGATTTTCACCTATGGCCTACTTGCGCAACCACTCGAGCGATAAAGCGGGCGGCGCATCGCGTAGCAATCAGGTCGGACATCGCTGTGGCCCCATCTGGGAGGTCCTCTGTCATGCTCCAGAGTGCCAACAGCGACCAACGAGGTGTTCCATTCATCGCTGGGATGCGTTCTTACCGTGATTCCTGCACTCTGCGGCCCTGCCGGACACATGCGACGTTAACCCGTGCGTCTTCAGGCCCGCGAACATATTCTCCTTGGGTGGATTGAGGCGGAGCCGATCGCCTCCTGAGCCTCAAGGACGTGACGAGCGGTACGACGAATATCGCCATTACCGACCCGATTAATGGCACCGTGCGCGGGCTGGCGAGGGACTCCGTCGGAACGCTGGTGAAGCGGTTTACGGAATACCCCTGGGGAGACTTCGCGGCGGACACTGGCATGGCGTCGCCCGATCACTTCGCGGGCGCGAGGTACGATCCGGAGACGGGGCTCTATTACATGCGGGCGCGGTACTATGATAAGGACTTGGGGCGGTTCATTTCGGAGGATCCGATCGGGGTTTCGGGAGGCGCAAACCTTTACGTATATGCCGGGGACGATCCGGTAAATAGTTCGGATCCCATGGGCACAGATCCATTCGAACCTTGCACGGCCGCCGACAGTTTGCCAGGATTCAGGGCGAAAGATGGGACGTGCATTCCGAGCACACCGACGGTAATCCCAGAAATCGAAGTCTCAGCCCCGCGACCAGAGGGATGGCTATTCGACGGATTTCAACCCGTACCTTGGGCCTTAGTGCCCCCCGCTGGAGACTTGGGTAACAGTTTTGGAACTTATACGAACTACAATCTCCCACACCCGAGTGCGCAGTGGGAGACAGACTTTCAGTCCCAGGATCCGTCGGGGTTTGGAAGCAATCAGTGTATCGCGCGCCTAGATGGGCATGATGAGGAGACTAGCCCGCTCTATTGGCCAGACAAGGGTATTCAGAAAGTATGGGCCGGATCCGATGTTGTTACGCTTGGCGCGCCCATGGTATTTAGGAATCAGATGATGAAGAACGCAGCGACCGAATTTGTAGGTACCTCACTGCTGAGCTTTCAGGCAGGAAAAGCATGGTTACGAGTTGCACGTGCACTTCAGTGTGTTGGTAATCCGAATTCGACAGCAGAGTAAGGGTTAGGACCGATGCTCGAGCCAAATTTACGGAGGAAATCTGCCTGACCCGAAAGGAGACTCTCGTCGTCCGGACCGCACCTGGCTGGCAGTTAGAGTGGCCTTGAGCCTTACGGCTATCATCGCGAGTGCTGAGGGAATGCTGTTCAAGGGCGTATCCGTGTCTGGTCCAGTGATTCTTCTCATTCTGATCTGGTTGGAGGAAATTTGGGCATTGGCCAAAAGAGTGGTTCGCATATTGAGGCGATTGAAGTAGCGCCTTCGAGGGAGCGGCAGGGGCCTCGGTAAAATCCGAGGCCTTTCTGTTCCTGGCGAAATCAACTGAGTTTACTGCCCGACAGTTGACGGATTCGAGAAACAACTGCGGCTTCGAGAGGTGTATGGCTTCAACATCCTCGCCATACCGGAGAATGAATCAGGATTTGAGATTGCTCTTCTCGAATATGCAGGTGGCTCAACTTCGGTAGGAAGTCCAGACACCTGCGGCCGCCGCCGTATATCAGATACCGAGGCGAGTGTCTCAACGAATCCTGGTTCGTCTCGCTGCACGATGTCCATGCCACGATTTAGGCTTGGCGCACCGACTACAATCAGGCGCTGCCCCGTAGCAGCCTGGACGGCCGCATGCCCCACGAATTCATTCTGGCCTTGAATGAGGTGTCACCCTTTCACCTGAAGAACCCGACATAACACCTGGACCAACATTGGGGATCATTTCAGCCCGACCGCCTGCGACGCTTCGGGTCAATTCCCTCTCTGGCAACTTTTTATCGCGCAAATATACGAGTGCCGGGCCCACACCCCGCCTTGACGTTGCTTCGGGTCTCCGCCGGCGTTCAATCCTAGTATTGCGTTTCAACCTTCGTAAACGGGATCGAGATCGATTCTGTCGGGGCTCCCTTGTTTCGGCTGCCTCCGTGCACGTCGGCCCCGGCTGCGTCGACCTTCAACGCCAGATCAGGGAGACCCTCATTGTTGGCGACCGAGTCCGGGGCGTGTTGCGCATTCTTACCGCTCTTGCCTCGCCGTTCCTTGGGTGCTGGCTTGTTTGACATCCTGGCTGTCCTTGCTGATGGGGAAATCGAGGGGAAACTGAGTTGATCCACGAACTCCCGGGGGACGCGGCGCGGGCGTTCAGGGTCTCACTGCCGGATTGCTTACCGTGGCCAGGCGCAGGCGATCGCGCTTCGTCCCCTATATTGAGATCGTACTGCCGGCCCGATTCACGACATGGTGGGCGCGCACCTCAGAAAGACGCCCCGATGCAGCGGTCACGGCAGCGAACGAGCTCAAGGCTTCCCGCTCGGAGCTGGGCGTTCCGACGCCTCCTTTTCGGATGGACGCGCGAATCTCGCTGAATAGGTGGAACGAATCGGAGGAGTGCGTCCCCAAACACGAGTCCTGCACGCCCCCGATTCCGGAGCCCGCGTGCGTCCACTTTTCGGAGTTTGGGGAGGGACGATCCCCGTGAATCGGGATCTACGTCGTTGGCCGTTCATTCCGGATCGCCGACGTGTACGATTTGCTCGGTGTGCTGCGGCAGGTAGAGTAGAGGATCGTTCACATCGCAGAGGCAGGGGCCGAGCTCGGTATCTGAATATTATTCACGCAAGCAGTCGAGCGTGGGAAACGCCGCCCTCACCGCGTTTCCTTGATATCATCTGCGTCATCCGCGATATCTGCGGACCTCCGACTAGTCCGCGATATCGTCAGTGTCATCTGCGAAATCTGCGGATCAGAACTCCCGGCGACTTCTGACACCGACATGCTTCGACCGACCACTCCCTGCATGCCGGTCCAGCCGGCGGGTGTGCAGTCCCACCCAGGAGCCGCGCCGCGGATTGCTTCCGCGGAAACGGAAATGCTCGGGATCGAGCTCGCGCTCCCGCAACTCAGTCTTCGGACCGTCATGCAGGATTCGATTGGCGACGACGTGACCCGCGGCGGCGGCCGCCGTATACCAGACGCCGGGACGAAGGGAAGGATAAAGATCCGCGAATTGACGGCGCAGACTTGTCTCGCGCAGAGCGACGGACTGCTCGTCGCCCCGATGATGCGCAACTGATGGCGCACTCATCTTAGGTCTCATCCTTCTTTGAAGTATCGACCCATTCCTGCCGGGGAATTCCTGAGGCCGCCGAGAGGCGCCATAGAAAACGAAGCGATCCTCCCTGACCGCCGGCTGTCGGATCCGGCTCGATCTCCATGACTTCGGCGTTCTGTCCCGAGAGACGGCGAACCATTTCCTGCTGCTCGGGAGTGAGCTGAATCTTGATGGACTGACGCTCGGTCATTGCTCCCTCGGCGCTGGCTGTCCGGCGGATGGTTGGTGGGTTTTTCAACTTGAGCGCAAACCCTCACCGAGGACAGGGCCGTGACTCGACTGTTACATTTTCGGAGACTCGGACTTTGCCAGCGGAGGCGGCCCTGTCCCAAACCGTGATCAGGAAGTCCGGACGATCTTCTGCGACTTATATCGCGGCAGCTTGAGCAGGTTGTCTCCCACATCCGCGTCCGCCTTGTCGCGGTAGTAGACCGTCCCGCCCTCGCTGTCCCGGATCTTGACGATCTGCAGGATGAAGTGCTCGAGCACCAGGATCTTCTTCTGCTGCAGGCTCGCGAACTCGAACGGCTCCAGATCGAACTTGAGGAAGAACTCGCGCTCCTTCCGATAGCGCTTGGCCGCGCCCGCGTCGACCGCGGCGGCCAGGATCTCGTTGAACCGGGCGGTGACTTCATCGGCGGTCGGCTCCCGTCCGAGCTCGGCAAACAACTGGTCGTGCGCCTGCTGACGGAATTCCGATCCATGCGCGGTGTTCAGCTCCTGGCGGAGGAGACTCCGCGCCCGCTGCTGGATCTCGGGGACCTCGATCTTCGAGAGTACGAGAATCTGATAGATCTGGTGCGCCTCTTCGTCGATCTTGTAGGGGTTGTAGAGCAGTTGTCCGACCAGTCGCTCACTGGCGATTCGATCGACGGCCTGCTCCACCGTCAGGTGCAACCTGGTGGCTTCGATTGGCGCGGCGGCCGGGACGATCTCGACGAACTCCATGCGATCGGTGGCCGGAAACAGAAGTTTGAGGTCGCCGGCCAACACCCCGGTGAAATCGCTGATCCGATAGAGCAGGCCGGAGAGGTCTCCGTTCGGGGCGCGGGTCTCGGAGCGGATGATCGCGTCATCGAGCACCTTGGGTTCCTTGCCTACCCGAAGATCGTACGCCGAGAAGGCCATGCCCTGATCGTTGATGGCGACGGTTTTGACCAGGCCGACGATCTGATGCAGGGTGAAATACCCCGGATCCCAGCGCCGCTGCTCGATGGCCAGTTTGTTGGGGAAGGCCGAGAGAAGCGAGGCGTCGTCGAGCTGATTCTGGATTCGGGGGATCGCTTCGCCCTCGAAGTGGTCTTCGACGATCGCGCGGGCCACGAGGGTGGCGATGGTCGCCGGAATCCCGAGGCCGAGCGACACAAAACTGAGCAGCGCCGCGCCCAGAATCACCCAGCCGGTGGCCGGAATGTTCAAGTCATAGCTGACGGCGAAGGTCAGCACGCCGTGATCGATCGATGGCGCGAGGTATACGCTCATCGTGAAGTCGGGATCAAACGGCAGGTCTGCTACGAAGACCTCGCCCCGCACCTGCACGACCAGGATGTTGTCATACTGCGTGTCGCTGCCGCCGGTACTGGTCGTGTGTCCGTGGCTCTGCGGAAGAATGGATGCCGAAGTGACGTGTCCGGTGCTGGGATCATCGGGGTCGAGCGGATAGTAGAATCCGCCGCCTGGTTTCGTCCGCGCCATCCGCTGGAAGATGTCGTTCCCGACCATCGGGTAGAGCCCGCTCGCGAAGCCGAAGGCGAGGTGCTCTCCCGGCGGCAGAAAATTCTGCGCGAGGGTGAGATCTCCCCGCGCGCCGTAGAAGGCGTCGGGCTCGGGGCCGTTCTTGAGATTCAGATTCACGTAGATCGCGAGGCAGGTCGGCGCGCCAGGGGTGTCCTCAGCGAAGAATTTCCGGGTGGCGATCTGATTGATGGCGCCGCCGTCGCCGATGATGCTGAGCGGCAGGTCGCGGTCCATCGCCGCTTTCATTTTCTTGAGCGCCTTGGCCTTGTCGGGAAACGGGCCGGTGATGTCGACCAGCTCGAGGTGGATCCGCACGTTCTTCTGAAAGCCGTTCGGGTCCACGTCGGCGATCGGCGCGAACTTCGCGTCGAAGGTCATCGTCTGCTCGGTGATGATGATCGGGCCATTCCCGGGGATTACCTCGGGCAGGATGATGCTGATCGTCATCTGTCCGCGGATGTCCGCGCCCGTGTCGTCGGTCAGCAGCGTCACATCGCAGGTACCCGCCTTGCTCGTATAGTCGATCGGCACCAGGTCGAGGAACGGGTGCGGGACGAAATCAGGGTGGGGAGGGTAGAGCCGGTTCTCGCGCAGCTCCTCGGGCGGATGAACGATGATATGGGTGACCGCACCGGTCACATCATCCACGTCGTCCACGAACCACGGAATGGAGCCGGTCTCGAAGGAGGTGAGCAGGAAATACTTGATGTACCGTTCGCTGAGCAGCAGTTCGATATCGAACTGGGAGGTGATGCGAGTCTGGTTGATCATGATCTTGTCGGGCGGAGACGGGTAGGGAAGTGCCGCAGCGGCCAAGCGCCCAATGTAGGGAGTGGATTCTGGCAGGCAAGAGTAGGGAGTGCTGAGTGCTGGGTACTAAGTAGTGAGTACTGAGTACTGAGTACTGAGTACTGGGTACTGGGTACTG
>JBDUEA010000126.1:0-9224 GCA_040002695.1 Gemmatimonadota bacterium
CCACTTCTCCCGTTTTCTCGCCGCAGCCGCCGTGATGGCCGGACTGATGTCGATTCCTCACGTCGTCCGGGCTCAGACACTCCCCGACGCTCTCAAGACTCGTCTCCAGAAGTGGTATCGCTCCACCTCACGCTCCGCCCCCGGCAACTGGGCCATCGCGATCGCCGATCAGCAAGGCGCAATGCTCTGGAGCGTGAAGCCCGAGCAGCAGATGATTCCCGCCTCGACCGTCAAGCTCCTTACTACCGGCTTCGCGCGCACCGTTCTCGGCTCCGATGCCCGCCGTTCCACGCGCGTGGTCGGCACCGGGCACCTCGATGAAGCGACCGGAGACTGGGCCGGCTACTGGGCGCTCGAGCTGAACGGCGACCCGTCGCTCGAGAATCCCTCCGGCGAAGGCCCGAAGCTGTATGACCTCGCCGAGCAGCTTGCCGGCCAGGGCATTCGACGCCTTCGCGGCCCCATGCAGGTGGTGAGCGCCGACGGTCCCGCCGACGCGAAATATCCCGCCGCCTGGTCGCCCGCCAACTGGGGGAGCATCTATGCCCCGTTGATCGGGCCCATGACGATTCACGAGAATGTGGTGTGGCTGACGATCCGTCCGGGCAGTCGCGCCGGGGCGCGCGCGATCGTCGAAGGCACTTCACCGAGCGGACTCGATGCGCTCGTCACCGTGCATGCAACCACGACCAGTGGCTTCCGTTCGCGGCTCAATCTGACTCGCATGGCCGACGGCGGTTACCTGATCAACGGCAGGATCGGCGTCCACGCCTTCTCACGCCGGCTCATCTCCGTCATGTCGGACCCGAAGGCCGTGGTCGCCTCCACCTGGGCGCGCGCACTGAGTCAGGCCGGCATCCAGTGGGACCGCACCCCCGTCACCCAAGCGGCGACGACCGAGTCTTCGCGCGTGCTCGCGGAGATCAACAGCGCTCCCTTCGATACTCTCGCGACCGAGATCAATCGTCGCAGCCTCAACATCGGCGCCGAGCTGCTGCTCGAATGGGCCGCTGGCCGCGAGCGCGGTCCTCAGCTGCTGACCGAGCATGTGCAGCAGGTAACGGGAATTGCCGACGGCGCGCATTTGGTGGACGGCAGCGGGCTCTCGCAGATGGATAGAGTCGCCCCGGCAACGTTCATCAGCTATCTCGCGCATTTCCCCGGCACGCCCGCCGGCCGCAACTTCCCGATGCTGCTTCCAGCCAACGGTGTCGGCACCCTCGCTCGGCTCAACAGCGGGCTCGCCGCACCGGGCGTCGTTCACGCCAAGACCGGCACCCTTGCGAACGCCTCGACACTCGTAGGCTATCTCGGCCGGAAGGACGGCGTGCTGCTCATCTCGCTCATGTACAACGGCGGCAGGACCCACTCGGCCCGGCGCGCACAGTGGACGCTCTTCCGGCTCCTGGGCGCGGACGGCGTGACGATTCCCGCTGACTCGACCGAATCCGCCACCGATTCCGACCAGCTGGGCGGAGAAACCGTCACCAAGTAGTCGATCCAGAACGCAGGTCTATTAAACGAGCGGCCAGTGGCCGCTCGTTTTCTTTTACGGGTCCCGCAGCTCACCCGCCTGATTCTTCGATTCTCCAGTCTCGGTCGGCGCCGTCGTTGTGGTCACCGGCATCGAGCCCGCCCGCATCCGCTCCGTCAGGTACACCCACCCCGCCGCCCAGCCAGTCCCGGCCAGCAGTGCCCCAACTACGTCAGACGGATAGTGCACCCCGAGGTAGACTCGCGAGAGCGAGATACCGGCGACCAGCGTCGTGGTGACGGTGAGTGCTACGGCGTGAAGCCAGCGGGACCGCACTGGCCGGAGCAGCAGTACCGCGGCCAGGCCGAAGACCAGTGGCGCCAGCATCGAGTGCCCGGACGGAAACGAGTACCAGCCGGCGTGGGCGAGACGGGGGATGACGCGGGGACGGGCCCGGTGCATCAATAACTTGGTGAGGCCGTTGAGCGCCCAGCCGCTCAGCACCACCCAGAGATAAAATGCGGCGGCTCGCCGGCGCTTCCGGCGGAGCCAGAGATAGACTGCGAGCCCGAATGGAATCGCGATCGTCCCGGACCCGATGAACGACAACGCGTTCATGACTGCCGTGAGCGGTGGCGTACGGAGCGGCACGACCGCGAGCAGGATGCTGTCGTCGAGCGCCTGGGTGGTGCCGCGGAACACATCGTACGTGATCCAGCCGAAGGCGGCGAGTGCCACCGCCGCGACGACCAGCGCGATCGTGGTGAGCACGCCGAGGGCGGCCCACACGCTGTGCAGCCGCCGCACGAGGCGAGCGTACAGCGCGCGAACCTCGCCCGAAAAGGTCGAGGTCACGGGCGAGTCATAGGTCGGGGGCCCGGCGTTTCAGGTTCCCTGATCGAGAGGGTAATATACTCCTGTATTCGGCCTGCAGCACGCCATTCCCCGGGATTCTCCATGATGATCGCCGCGCTCGGATTCTTCCGGCACCGCTCTCCCATAACTCTCACGTGCATTGCGATCGCGCTCGTCGGCCTGATTTCGATCGTGGACTACCTGCTTCCGGGTTTTTCGCTCGCGGTATTCTACCTGATTCCCATCGCGCTCGTCGCCGGACCCGTGGGGGCGCGGGCCGGGACGCTCGTGGCGGCGCTCAGTGTCGTTGCGCTGATTTACGTGGACATCAACGGCGTACAGGCCAGACCGGACGCGCTGACTCCCTGGTGGAACGGCGGCATTCATCTCGTCTTCTACGGCGTCGTGGTCTTTCTGCTCGTGACGTTGCGACAGGAGATGGAGCGCGAGGAGGCCAACGCGCGGACGGACCCGGTCACCAGTGCCGGGAACCGCCGGGCCTTCTTCGAGCACCTGACTGCAGAGCTCGACCGGGCGCGACGCTACCACACGCCGTTCGCGCTCGCGCTGCTCGACCTCGATGACTTTAAATCGGTCAACGACTACTGGGGACACGATGCTGGAGACCGGCTGCTCAGGATCATCGTCGATGCGTTGAGCGCGAATCTGCGCGCAGCCGACCGGCTCGCCCGGATCGGCGGAGACGAATTCGCGATCTTGCTGCCGCAAACGACCGAACAGGATCTCGAACCGATGTTTGAGAAGCTGCGGCTCGAGGTGGACAAAATCGTCCGCGGTGAGGGGTACACGACAACCTTCAGCTGCGGTGTCGTCGGATTCCGTGCCGCGCCGGAATCAGCCTCGGCGGCGCTAAGTCTGGCGGATGACCTGATGTACGAGCAGAAACGGGCGGGCAAGGGACTGATTCGACTACAGCGATGGCCGGTCGAGGCAGCGCCGGCCATCGCGGAGCCGGCCCGAGTTCCCCGTGAGTCACCCGCCTGATTTCAACGCGAGTCCCGCGAGCGCCGCGGCAAGGATGACGAGTGGCTCGGGAATCTTGCGTCTGAATGTGGTCGCAAGCAGTGCCATGATGGCGATCAGCGCAGTGGGCAGATCGATGATCGAGCGTTGGCCGAGCACGACGACCGCGCCCGCGATCGCACCGGTCGCGGCCGCGGTGACACCGGCCACCACGGCCGCGAGCCAGGGCCGGCTGCCGTAGCGACGGAAGTACGGCGCCGGAATCACCGTAAAAAGAAAGCAGGGCGCGAAGGTCCCCACCGCGGCAACGACCGCACCGGCAAACCCGGCGACCAGAAATCCAATGAACGCCGTGGTGATGACGACGGGGCCAGGCGTAATCAGTGCCACCGCCACCGCATCGAGAAACTGACGCTCCGTGAGCCACTGGTGGTCGAGCACAACACCACCGTGCAGAAACGGCACGATTGCGAGCCCGCTCCCGAAAACGAAGGTCCCGGCAAAGGCGAAGAAACCGAGCAACTGCAGCAGCAGCGCGCCGCCATCCGGCAGCACTCCTCGACGGCGGAGAAAGGCGGGCGGCGCGCGCCAGAGCCAGGCCGCGATGCCAGCGAGCGGAAAGAGCCAGACGATTTCCCGTCCAGTCAGTACCGTCGCGATCGCCAGCACGAGGTAGATGATCCAGAGCAGTACGTCGCCTCCCACCGTCTTCTTCGTCAACCCGTAGGCGCTCCGCGCGATGAGCCCGATGACCGCGGCGCCGACGCCATAGAACACCGCCTGCATCCAGGGCAGTCCTCCGTAGCGCACATATGCCGCACCGAGCGCGACGACAATCAGAAAACTCGGCAGAATGAAAGCAACGCCGACGAGCCCGGCGCCGAGGATGCTGCCGCGAACGTATCCGATATAGATGGCGAGCTGTGCTGCGAGCGGTCCCGGCGCGAGCTGAGCCAGGGCCAGTCCTTCCCGATATTCCTCCTCCGAAAGCCAGCCCCGCGTCTCGACGAGATCACGGTGCATGGCGCCTACGAGCGCGATCGGTCCTCCGAACCCGAGGGCGCCGAGGCGCAGGAAATAGGAGATGAGGGGAAAGAGAGAATCCAAGGGCGGACTCTGGCGGTTAGCGGTAAGCGGTGAGCGGTGAGCGGTGAGCGGGAGGAAGGTAAGGTCGGGTCGCAATCCTGTCATTCCGGGGAGGGCAGGGAAGACTCGAATGCTTCGTAGCCGCTACGGGCAACGGTTAACACCTCACGGCTGATTCACAGCATCAGGTGCGCGAGCGTCTTCCCCTGTGGTTCCGGCGCGGTGTTCGCGTCCAGCTCGACCGTGAGCGCGGCGCCGAGGACGGTGCCTCCGGCCTCGGGCATCGGCAGCGTCATGAAGGCCGGAGTCTTTTCATCGAGATGCACGGTCACGCCGCGGATCATGCCGTTGTCGCAGATGAACCAGAATTGATAGACCTCGCCGGCCGGTGCCGCGGGCAGACCATGGACCACCACATTCCAGCGGTGCGAGTGGCTGTCGGCGAAGATGGTCATGCCGCCGTTGTGGCCATCCATCGTGAAGCTCGCCTGCAGTACTCGGCTGGCGCCACGAATGATCGACAGGGTGTCCTGCGCTCCGCGGAGAGCCGCATCGAGTTGGGCTACCTGGCGCGTGAGGGTTTCGCTCCGCGCGTGCTCGCGCGCGTAGAGTCCGAGTCCGAGCAACAGCGAAGCCGCGATCCCGATGATGGCCGGCCACTGGGAAGTCCACCTCCAACGCCGCACCGGACTGCCGAGTGCGCCCTCGAGCAGGCGTCGCTTGAGGCCGGGCCTCGGCACGGCGGGTGAGGCGCCCATCGGCAGCCACGCGAGATCGTGCTCGATGCGACCGATTTCCTCGCGACACTCCGCGCACCCGGGCAGGTGCTCAGCGAAGGTGCGTTCGTCTCCCGGTTCGAGAGTGCGTATCACGAACTCGGTGCGGTGCACCACGAACCACTCATGCGGATTCATATGACCCACTCCTTCAACGGCGCCAGCGTGCCACGCAACTTGTCGAACGCGAGGCGGAGCCGGGTCTTCACCGTTCCCAGCGGAATTCCCAGGCGTTCGGCGATCTCCGACTGCGTATACCCTTCGAAATAGGCGAGCCGAACAGCGGCGAGCTGATCCTCCGGCAGCGCCCGGAGCGCCGCGTGCACCGATTCATGCACGTGCCATCCGGGGCGCGCGGCCTCGTCCGGCTCGACCGGGCGGACCGACGGATCGCCGAGGGCGCCGAGCGACTCGAGTCGCTGCGCCTTGCCTCGCTGCCGGCGCCGTGCGCGCAACCGGTCGATCGCACGATTCCTGGTGATGCGGAGCAGCCATGGAATAAGACCGGAGGCGTTCGCGTCCAGCAGATCGACGCGGTTCCACAGGATGGTAAACGCCTCCTGGACCACTTCCTCGGCTTCGTCGGGATCGCTGAGCATGGACTGGGTGATGCCGAGCAGCCAGGGTGTGGCGACATCGATGAGTTCGACCAGGGCCTGCTCGTCGCGCGCGAGCAGTCGATCGCGGAGGGAGCGTTCACCTTCGAGGGAGAGGAGCCGGCCGCCGGCCCGGGATGTGTCTCCCGAACCGGCGGCCGCGTTACGACGGAGAATCATCCGTTACATGTGCTTCATTTCGCCCGTCGCCAGATCGGCGCGCGCGACGACCGTGTTGTGCGACTTCGACCACAGCAGGACCTTGGTGAACTTGGAGACGTCGGTGGAGGCGGGAAGATCGTAGCTCTGCCATCCCTTGCTGCTGGAAAGCTTCTTGACCCAGAGGGAACCGGCATCCGGAGCGTCACCGCTCGCGAGTACGAGCTCGGGATCAGGCGCGCCGGTGAGCGTGAAGTCCTTGCTGAATTCGACCTTCTGCATGCCGGACTTGCCGGTAACGATGACGGTGCCGGTCGCGCCGTGTCCGTTCGTGGCGCTGAACGAGGCGGGCTTGCCCATCATCATGTCGTCGTGCATTGCGCCCATGTTGCTGTGATTCATCGTGCTGTCGTGCTTCATGCTGTCGGTGGTCTGAGCGGCGAGCGTGGTCGTGGCGGCAACGAGTGCCAGGGCCAACGGTGCGAGCGAGCGGGAAAATTGCATTAGAGTCTCGGGTTCCAGGGTTGAGAGGATGGTACCAGTATTCTGCATCGTGATACGAGGCCAGACGGGAAACGGATCTCAGGGGCGGTGAGGGGTGAGCGGGGGGTGCTAACAATCTTCCCCTGCCGTGCCTTCCAGCTGACCGTGCTCCTTGACGCCCAGCTTCCTGCCCCCGGCCTCCAGTTAAGCCTAATCGCTTCGGGACCTCCGCGAACGCCGGTCCCTGACGCTTGACCACTTCTGAACATGAAGCTAACATCGCCCGCATGATTCGCCTGCGCCGCGGTCCGGTTTCCATGCTTCTGACGGCATTGCTGATCGCCATGACGGCGGTTAGTGCGCCCGCCATGGTCATGGAGAGCCTGCCCGGGCACGCGATGCATCATCATGGCGCCACGCATCATGCGGCGAACGATCGAACCGCCAGCGAATGCTGCGATCTCTGCTGGGTGGCCTGCTCCGCGCCTCCGGGCACGCCGGCCACAGTCACCCTCGATACGCCCGTCGAACACAGCATCACGGTCCCGCATCCGGTGGCGCCGGTGCTTGCCACCATTCTCGTTCCCCATCGTCTTCCCTACCCTCTCGGCCCTCCTTCGCTCCAGGCCTGACCCGATTTCACGCGGACCACTACCGTCGCGCGGCAGCGCGACGCGTGCGTCCCGAATTCGATTCGGATCCGACTTCCTGGAGCACGTATGTACCCCACGTCTCACAGCGCGTGGCTCATCGGCCTGTTGCTGATGCCCGCTGCGCTTACCGCCCAGCAACCCGTGCCGCCGCCGGCGCGCACCGACTCGACGCACCAGCACGGCGATTCTCTGATGCGAAATCCCGTCGGCCTCCGCGAGATCACGGTTACGGCCGCCGCCGCGCGCCGGGATGAGCCGGCCAGCACGATCAGCATCTCCCCGTTCGTCATCAGCCGGGTACCGGCCATCAACACCTACGAACTGCTGCGACAGACCGCGGGGCTCGAGGTGCATGACCAGGGACAGGGTCCCGGCTTCGCGTCCAACGCGTCGCTCCGCGGCTTCACGTCCGATCACTCGACGGATCTCGCCCTCTGGATCGACGGCGTCCCCATCAACGAGCCGGTAAACGGCCACGCCGAGGGCTACAACGACTGGAGCCTGCTCTTTCCGCAGGCGGTGCGGTCGATCGACGTCTACAAGGGCCCGACCAGCGCGCTCTATGGCAATTTCTCGCTCGCGGGCACAGTGAACGTGCGGACCCTCGAGCGCATGCACGGAACGCAGGCCCTGCTGGATGGGGGCATGTTCGGTCGTGCGGAAGCCTCGCTGCTCACCGGCTACGACAAGGATGCAGACGGAGGGGTGTTTGGAATCCGCGGAATGCGCGAGGACGGCTGGCGTCCCAACAGCGGCTACAAGGTCGGGCAGGGACATGCGCGCATGGTGAAGGGGTTGTCGTCCACGGCCACGCTCGACGGCGGAATCGAGCTCTACGCGACCGACTGGGATTCCCCAGGCTTTCTCACGCTCGATCAGTTCAACCGGAAGATGTACGACACGGTCTCCAACCTCACCGACGGCGGCTACAAGCGGCACGCCCAGGAGCGGCTGAGCCTTCGCGTCGTCGGGAGCGAGCACCTGCTCTGGCGCTCGACGATCTACGCGACGCAGGGACGGTGGCAGCTTTTCCTGACGACGCCGCCGGAAGGTGGCGGCGGTGAAGGCAGCGGCAGCCAGACCGAGGAGGAGGACACTCGTCACGGATTCGGCGCCACGAGTGCGGTGACTTGGGCGCTGCCGCGAGCCGAGGTGACTGCGGGCGTCGAAGGGCGCCTCGAGCATTCGCACTATGAGAACTGGTTCGCCAGGAACCGGGTGCGCGACTCGGCCCAGACCCTGGTCGTGGCCCGGCAGATCTCCGCCGGCGCGTTCGTGCAAACCTCCGCCGACCTGACGCATCACTTCCGCGTAAGCCTCGGTGGCCGTTACGACGCGCTCGGCACCCGCGACGAACTCGCTGACGGCACGACTCCATCAAAGACCAAGGGCGTGTTATCGCCAAAGCTCGGCGCGCTCTATCATCTCCCTCGCGCGGTGGACCTCTATGCGAATGTGAGCCGGGGCTTTCGACAGACGGACGGCGTAATTGAAGATCCCACGCTTCCATTCATCACCGCGTGGGCCTATGAGGCGGGCGCCAAGCTCGACGTCCACAAGCTGCATGCGAACCTGGCATTCTTCCGGATGGACGTGAGCAACGAGCAGACGTTCGATCCGATCACGCTCGCCTCCACCAGCGGCGGCGCCAGCCGGAGGCAGGGTGTCGAGATCGATTTTCAGTTGCCGCTCACCTCGGCGCTTTCGGCAACAGCGGACTGGACCTTCAACGACGCGAAGTACCAGCGGCTTATCACGACAGACGGGGACACGCTCTCAGGGGCCCGAGTGTTCAACACCGCGAAATTCGTGGGGAGCGCCGCGCTCGACTTCGTGCCGCAGGACAAAATCTGGCAGCTGAGACTCGCGACGAATGTGGTGGGACCGTATAGCCCATTCGATGAGCCCGGTGTCACGCTCAAGACGTATGCCCTTCTGCACGTGAGCGGCGGCATCCGGGTGGGCCAGGCGCTCATTCAGCTCGGCCTCCGCAATGTGCTCAACCATCAGTACCCCGAGCTGCAGGCCGGCGGCTTCGTGGTGCCGGGCCAGCCGAGGTCGGTGTATGCGAGCGTGAAGTATCTGTTTGACTGAGCACTGTGCACTGAGTACTGAGTACTGAGTACTGAGTACTGAGTACTGAGTACTGAGTACTGAG
>JBDUEA010000127.1:0-9212 GCA_040002695.1 Gemmatimonadota bacterium
GGCAGAATTTGAGCTGGCACCCGACTGGCGCGAGCAGTCCGTTCGGAGTGGAGCTGGAGGAGTTGTTCCGGGGGATTTGAACGGTGAGCGGTAAGAGGTGAGCGGTGAGCCGGAGGCGGTTGAATGACGCAGCCCTTTCGCGCCTCCGCCCTCTCCGCCCTCTCCGTCTACATTCCTCATCCCGAGTGCATTCCTATGCCCGAGGGATCGGCCCGCCGTCGGGGCGGGTGGGGAATGCCGGGGAGCGCCGCGGGCGATGTCCCACCCTTTCTGTCATTGCGAGGAGGCGGCACCGCCGCCGACGCGGCAATCTCATGCGTTGAACTCGACGGGCGGGGTTAGGATCGCAAAAGATCATTGCATGAGATTGCCACGTCGCGCGCCTTCCCTAAAGGACTCGGTCGCGCGCGCTCCTCGCAATGACACAGGGTGGACGGCTCCGGTCTCAGGTCGGGGGATTCTTCGCCTCCGCTGGCGCTCCGGCTCAAAATGACACTGTTGCCCTGACCGCTGTTCGTCCGCTGTTTGTCCGTTTTCCGTCCGTCCCATCCGCGGATCGTCCGCCTCCCGTCCGCCCTGTCCGCTTCTTGCAAGCCCCTACCTCAACGGCTATGGTATCCCATCAAGGATGGCATCCACCATGGCCGACCTCTTCCACCAGCTGCTCGACGCGCTCTCCGACCGGTACCATCTCGAGGCCGAGCTGGGTCGCGGGGGCATGGCCACGATTTATCTTGCACGGGATCCCCGCCTCAAGCGCCTGGTCGCCATAAAGGTGCTTCACCCCGAACTCGCAAACATCGTCGGCCAGGAGCGCTTCCTCCAGGAAATCCGCTTTGCATCAGAGCTGAATCACCCGCACATCCTGCCGCTGCTCGACTCCGGATCCGCCAGGATCGACCAGGGCGAGTTGCCCTACTACGTCATGCCCTACGTCGAAGGGGAAACTCTTCGGACCAGGTTGGTTCGGGAAAAGCAGCTGCCGCTGCCCGAAGCGCTGAGCATCGCGCACGACGTCGCGACCGCCCTGGCGTATGCCCACGCGCACGGCGTGATCCACCGCGACATCAAGCCCGAAAATATTCTGCTCACCGGCTCGGAGGCGGTCGTCGCCGACTTCGGTATCGCGCGTGCCATCGATCGCTCATCCGATCCCGCCGTCGTCACCAGCGCGGGGCTCGTCGTCGGCACGCCGGCATACATGTCCCCCGAGCAGGCAAGCGCCGAGTCGGCTCTCGACGGCCGGACCGACATCTACTCCCTCGGCTGCGTGCTCTACGAAATGCTCGGCGGCGATCCGCCGTTCAGCGGCACCAGCATCAACGCGATCCTGGCCCGGCACCGGGCAGATCCGGTTCCTTCACTCCGCACGATTCGTCCGACGGTGAGCCCGGCGGTCGAGCTGGCCGTGATGCACGCGCTGCAGAAAGTCCCCGCGGACCGCTACGCGAGCGCGCAGAGATTCGCGGACGCGCTCAAGGAGCTGCTCTCTCCGAGACCGACGCCGGTGTCCCATGTGGCACAGAAGCCGTCGCGGCGATCTCGCGCGTTCAAGCCGCTGCTGGCCCTCGTCCTCGTCGCGGCCGTGGCGCTGACGGTCACGTACCTGCCCGGCTCGCGCGCGAAGGCCTGCGATGGGTCGGCAGGAGGATGCGGGCTCGATACGACCCGCTACGCGATTCTCTCGATCGAGCAGGAACCGGGACTTCCGCCACGGCTCAACCCGACGCAGCTCCTGCAGGACGCGCTCGCCCGCTGGAGCGGCGTCAGTCTGGTGGATCCGTTCCAAGTGCGCGATGCGCTCTCGCGGAAGAATACGGGGCAATTTCAGGGCAAAGACTGGCAGACGGCGGCGAAGGCCCTTGGCGCGGGACGGTATATCAGGGGAGAGATGACTCGAGTCTCCAATTTGATCCGGGTCCACGCTGTCGTGTATGACACGCGCCGGAACGTCGTGTTGGCTGAACAGAGCGTTCGAATCGGCGATGACGGGTCGACCTCGGATTCAGCATATGCCGAGCTGGCTGATCGACTTCTCTTTCGAGATGCCGTGTCGCTTCCGCAACCTGCTGCGGCCTCGGGCACCAGATCGGCTCCCGCACGGCAGGCGTTCACGGATGGTTACGACGCGGTCACCGCGTGGAACCTCGCGCGTGCCGACACGGCATTCGCTCAGGCTACGCACTACGACCCGGAGTATTCCCAGGCGTTTCTCTGGCTGGCGCTCATCCGGATGTGGTCAGACGAAGATCCGACCACCTGGGCCTCCGCGGCGGAGCGTGCGGCGCGCGGGCGGGAGCGTCTTTCGGTGCGGGATCGGGCCATCTCCGATGCGGTCCTCGCCCAGAGCCGTGGCGACGCGATGGATGCATGCCGTCGCTGGGAACGACTGGCGGTCACGTCGGCGTATGACTTCGTCGCGTGGTATGGCTGGGGCGACTGCCTGCGCCAGGATGATGCCGTGGTTCCCAACCGCAGAAGTCCTACCGGCTGGCAGTATCGCAGCAGTTATCATCAGGCGTTCAAGTCCTACCGGCGGGCGTTCCAGCTCCTGCCTTCGGTGCATCGTTCCTTCCGCACCGAGTCTTTCGCTTCGGTGCGCCGGCTGCTGGAGCCGGGCTTCAATGATTTGCGCGCCGGAAAGGCACTTCTGCCCGACACCACGACATTCGTGGCGCCGCTCTCGTGGGAGGGCGATTCTCTTGTGCTTTTTCCCATTCCCGCCTGGAAGGTCGCGCAGGGTCAGTCCACCGTCACGAGCACGACCGGTGAGGCCGTCCGGCATCAGCGCCAGCTCTTTCATGAAATTGCAACTGGCTGGGTCTCCGCGTTTCCGGGAAGTGCCGAAGCGCTCGAAACCCTGGCCTTTTCACTGGATGTCCTGGGCGATCGGTCCGCCCTGGACACGCTTCGGCTGGCTGCGCTCTATGCGCGAGACCCCGAGGAGAAGTTGCGCGTGCGGATCGCCGAGGTCTGGATGACGCTCAAGTTCTCGCTACCTTCGAACGTCTCGGGTCTCAGATCGTCCAAGCGGCTGGTCGACTCGCTGCTTGACGAGAATCCTTCGCCCAATTCGCCGCAGGCGGAGCAGCTCGCGGCGCTGGCGGCTCTCACCGGCAGGGCGGCTCGGACGGCAATGTTGAGTCAGTCAGCCGCAACCCGGATATCCTGGGAGGTGCCGGTGGGATTGGCCGGGTCTGCGCCCGGCATGCTCGTGTACGCGTCACTCGGTGGACCCTCGGACAGCATTCGCGTCTATGAGCGGCGAGTTCGCGACGACATCGCCCGGAATCTCACCGCTCCGCTCCGTGAGGAGGCCCGGGCGCAGTGGCTCTCCTTTCCGGTGACACTGGCCTTCCCAGCATATCATCCGGATTCGATGGGGGACCTCGTCGGTACCGGTGATCTGCTGCTGGACGCTCAGGCCGCATTCGTCCGAGGCGATACTGCCGCGGTCGTGAAGTCCTTGCGAACCACGAAGGAAAAACGAGCCGGTATCGACCCGGCGGAGCTGAGCCTGGATGCCTTGTATCTCGAGGCTTACCTATGGGCGGCGCTGGGCCATCAGCAGATCGCCGCCGACTGGCTCGATCCGTCGTTGAAGGCGCTTCCGGGCACGGGATCACGGCTGCTGAGCATTGTGTTCCGCGCCGGGCCGCTCACCCGCGCAATGGCGCTCCGGGCGCACCTCGCCGATCAACTCGGCGATCATGAGACCGCTCGACGGTGGGCGACCGCGGTCTCGATTCTGTGGGCCGATGCGGATCCGTTCCTTCGGCCCGAGCTCGCGCAGATGCAACAAATCACGAGCGCGGGAAGCCGTCGGTGATGATGGTCGGATGAATACCGGTGGATCGATCACGTGTTGGGCCATAAGGGAGGAGATATGCGAGCCACAAACGGATGGTGGAGTTCGACCTGGTACGCAGTCGGGGTGGCAGTACTCCTCGCGGGCATCGGAGCATGGGCCTGTCCCCCCAAGCTGACGATCAAAGACGTCCGGCCGGAATGTCCCCAGGACAGCATCCATATTGTCGTGGAAAATCCCGAGACGAAGGGGTCGTATTATGTCATCAATCAGCTGACGCTTGCAGGCGACCACGCCAAGGTGCCCGAGTTCAACGATTGTCAGCGCTTCGTCCTGGCTGGATCGGACTCGTTCGGTCCGCTGGTGGCCATCTGGGCGGCGGAGCATCTGGATTTGCTGGTCGACAGCCTGTATTCGATTCAAACCAGGAATCCGGGCAGTAAGATCGCCATCGCCGCCGCGGAGATTCACAACTACGACGCGACCTACCGGCCTTTGGAGATCGAGCACGACTTCAGCTGCCTCTATCTCTGGGTCGATGCCTCGGCGCTGAAAGCGCAACCGTCAACGGCTTTGCCGAACTGGGAGGCGAGGATCGTGCCGGTCGGAGTGAACGAACCGGACTGTGCGAAGCCGGTCGATTTCGCGAAGCTGCCGTCGGGAGGGCTCGAGGTCCGGCTCGACGCGGTGCCGCGCATGTCCGATGCGGACATCCCGCCGGTGGCTCGATGGGACTGGGACAGCGTCCGTTCGCAGCATTACATCGGCATCAAGTGTGGCGCGAACTGGTGCGAGATCGGGGCCCGGGATTTTACGCCGCTACCGACGCACCAGATCAGTCGGCAGTGGGATCCGATCCCTGCAGGTACGACAGCCTCGGCGCTTGTGAAGCCCATCATGCCGCTCGAAGAGATACGGGTGCAGTCGGTCAAGGGATGGTACGATGAACAACGACTGGCGGTGGTAGGGTCGAATGGCCGGCCGGCGTTGAGCCCGGTGCTCGGTCGGGTCTATCCCCATCCCTCGCTCCAGCGGATCAACGACGTCACGGTATATGACAAGCAGTGGATACCGTCGGCGCTGGTAGACGTGGAGGCGAACTACATGGGCAAATTGCACCTGACGATGGGATACAACGCGGTCTACTTGTGTCGAGGCGCGGCCTGTCCCGTGCCTGCCGGCACCGCGACGTGTGGCCCCGATGACCAGGACCGGAAGGATCCGTGGTGGGCGATGATCGTCTCCAGCAGCGGAACTTCGTATCACTGTGTCATGCGGCGGGAGCATTACATGAACGATATCCCGGCCAGCGCGCGGTGGCGGTGGAGTGAGAGTGACGAGAAGATCTGGGTCAGGTGCACGACGGGGTGTTGTACGGTGAGTTGAACCACCCCAACCACCTGTCCCCCTTCCCCGTGTAAAGAGGAAGGGGGGACGGGTGGGGAAGATCCGAGCGACGAAGTAGGGGAGCGGCATGCCGCAGCCGCGGATGCGGATGATTGTTGCGCCCACCGCTACACCCTAACCCCCCTGTCCCCCTTCCCCGTAAAACGGGGAACGGGGGACTCGCGGGGAAAATCCGACCGACGGCTTCGTCGAACGGCGGACCTACGACGGCTCCGGCTAAAGCCCCCGACCACACCCGCCGATACTCCTCCTCACGCGCCTCCCCCAGGTGCAGTCGCGCGACATCGCGCTCCTTCCCCATAGGCCAATATGTCCATCGCCGGCATTCCATCTGGATCCTTCGGCAGCGTTGACCGCGCCAGGGCCGCGATCTCCATCACCCCGACCCCAACCGATCCCGGCTCGAGTCCCTCGGCGCCCGTCACTCCGGCCCCGCCCAGGATTACCCGCGATCAGTTCCGCCACGACCTCGCCTCGTTGTTTGCGGCAGTGAAGTCGGGAGACATGACCGCGGCGGAGGAGGCCCTGAAGCAGGTGCAGAGCGAGCGGCCGGAACTCTTCACCAACATCGCGTCGGCCCAGGCGAGCAAGGCGCCGCTCAGCGTCGACCTCAAGTCGATCGTCTCGGCGGTGGAGGCAGGAGATGCGACCGCCGCGCAGGCCGGGCTCACCAAGCTGCAGGCGGATGTGCACGCGCAGAGCGTCGAGCCGCATCGGGAGCACCATCATCATCATCCTGGCGGCGAGGACAAAGGTGGACCGCCGGTCCTGGGTGGCGACAAGCCGCCGACGCCGGATCCGACGCCGAGCACGCCGCCGGTGGTGGAGCCGGGCTCGGGTAGGGAACGTTAGGCTTCTGTCCGCGTGTTAGGCGCTGAGGTTCTGTCGGCCGTTGTGCCCTAACCCGCTGTCCCCGGTACACCCTAACCCCCGGTCCCCCTTCCCCGTAAAACGGGGAAGGGGGACTTGCGGGGAGGATCTGACCGACGAAGTGGAGGCGCGGCACGGCGCGCCCGCGTGATGATCGTCGCCTGCACCTCCGCAATTCCCCGCCGATGCCCGCCGCGAATTGATGCCCGCGCTGCGGTTCGCTCGCGCAAATTCGCCGCCTGCAGCCCCTCGTCCCGGCGCCAGGCCCGGCTCACCAGGCGGCTCGAGTATCAGCGCCAGCGCATTCCTCTCTACCGGTCCCCCTCTTCGAACGGCAGATGCTGCGCTGGCATCCAGCGGGAGCGAGTGTGCCGTTCGAGCTCGCCGGCACAATCACCGCCGCTGCTTCAGGGCTCCCGCTCACCGCTCACCGCTCACCGCCCCCTTCCCGCTACCCCTCTTCCCCCATCCCCTCCCGCAACCGCTCCAGCATCTTCGCCAGCTGCAACGCCGAGCGTTCGAGATAGGCAAGCTGATCCCGATCGCGAAGCAGGTCGCGCAGTTCATCCGGTGGGGGATCCCACAGCGGGTCGACGAACCAGGGGCCGCCTTTGCCGCCGATCCCGACGACTGCCTTTCGGTGCTGCGCGATGCTCGCGAGGAATTGTCGCAGCCGGCAGATGATCTCGACCCGAGCCATCTCGTCCGCGGTCCGAGGGACCACGGTCAGCGTGCCGAAGGCAGAGCAGTCGGTGCCATCCTGGATCCGGACCGTAATGGTCACCGGCGCAGTAGAGAGCGGCATCACCAGGTCGAGCGTCGGCTGATCGAGTGGTCCCGGCTGGCCGGCGGTCACGCTCCACGCGAAGGTGAGGCCGTTCTGATCGGAGAGCGTCGATGTATCGGCGGTGAACCGCGCCTTCATTCCTTCGCCCACGACCATGATGCAAAGGCCGGTGAACGGTCCCCGGATACGGATCGATCGCGAGCAGAGCCGGTCGAGCACGTTCCGGGTTATCTGTACCACATTCGCATCGCCGGCTGCAAGCACGCGCGCCCAGTCGGTGGTGGCCGCCGTGAACACAATGCCGTGGTTGTGATAGAGTCCCATCGTCGCGGCGGAGGCGGGACCGGCAAGCCAGTCCTGCCATTGAGCGCCGAGGTGGGCGACGCCGAGCACGAGGAAATCCGCCGGCGTTCCATCGGCCGCGGTGACGACCTCGTAGCCGTTCGGTCCCGTGCTCGGCGAGAGCTGAGCGCCATCGCATTCGTAGCCGATCAATGCGTCCGCGTCCCCGAACACGTCTCCATCGGCCAGACCGGTTCCATCATAGAGCCAGTGCGTGGCGTACTGCACGGTGTAGCCGAGTGATTCACGGGGGCCGCTCCACCAGCCACCGGCGTTTCGGTAGCTCACGCCGGTGAGCGAATTCTCCGGCCGGGTCGCGAACCACTGATCGAAGCCCGGTCCCGGTTGCTTGGTGCAGGTGAATGCGGTGTCGTTGTCGACGAGATGCACCCGCCACCAGCAGGTATTGCCGCTGAAGAAGGCGACGTTGCCGCCGTTGCCGATGAATGTTTCGACGCGCGAACGGAGCTCGGTGCTCCAGTACTCGTCGTGCCCGACACTCAGGAGGAGGCGGTAGGCGTTGAGGAACGCGCCGGTATCCTGGTGCAGGTCGAGATCGGTGCAATACTCGACCGCATAGCCCTCCGCCTCGAGCCAGCGAATGAATGGCGCATCCCAGTGGGCAAAGGTCTGCCGCGCCGACCCGCCATCGTAGACGTCCGGGTAGACGTCGTCCCACGCGTGGCCGCCCGCGCCGCCGCCGGGCCGATGCAGCGTGACCTTGAACCCGGTACCCGTGTAGAGACTGCCGCCCGGACTGCCGACGTCGTTGTACGCCTGATAGGTGAAGAGCGGAAGCTTGTAGAGAATGCAGGCCTCGGCGCCTGGAGTCGCGCTTCGGACGACGAACAGAAATGTGGATGGAGCGAGAGCGGGATCCATCGGGTCCACGAAACCGACGAGCGTGGTGAGCACCGAGGAGAGGAGCCCGAGATAGACGCCGGGTGCGCTGGGAGCGGGCACATCGTAAGCGGGCCAGCTCCAGTCGGCGTTAAACGGACCCTCGGACGCACCGTACGCGGTAAGGAGACCGGAGCTCCCGGTGTAGACCGTGGCGGCGCCGTACCGATAGAAGTGAACCTGAAAGGAAACGGTGCCGGCATCGGACGCCGCGTGAAATCTGAGCGTGGTGCCGGCAGTAACACTCGGCAGAGCGGGATAGCCACGGAGCACGTTCGCCTCGGCGCTGGAAGATCCGACCAGCATACGTGGCGTATTTGCTCGACGCCAGAGGCAGGAATGTCAGAAGTTCGGTGGGTGTCGCGCTTCGTGCGAGGGGCTTCGCCTTTGCGCAGTTTTGCCTGATCGCCCGGCGACCTCCGCTTGCCGTTTCCCCTTTCCCGTTTCCCCTTTCCCGCTTCCCGTTTCCCGGCCTTTCCTCCTCTTCCGCACTCCGGATCCGGCCTGCATACTGGTTCTATCCATGCTTGCAGCCGTTGCCGATCACACCCGCGCCGCCGCACCGCGGCGCAGAACGCTGGGCGTCGATCGGGAGGATCGCGTGTTGAGGTAGTTCACCGTGAGGGACGTCGGGTGGATTTGCCTCGGGAGAATGGGCCCTGCGCGAAGCGGGTGCCTGGGCGCTGAAAGTCTGGATAGGGGTTAGATGACGGGCATTGACGCTTTCATTGTAGAGTGCCGATCAGTGGCAGTGTCACAGCCCGTCACGATAATGTGAAGGGCGAAGGGCCTGGAAGAGCGGCCGCCGCCTTGTCAACTAGGGATTTCCCTAGTTGCTGTCCCTTCGATGCAGAGATAGCATCCATCCGTTCCCAGATAAAATTCGCCCACGACTGCCTCGGCCGGATTACGGCGCCGAGGGGCGAGTGGCTGTGCATCGGCCGGCGGGATTTGCGGGCGGAGTGATTGCCAGAGCTAGCTCGGGGCGGGGTTCGAGTTCGAGGGAGAGCGCATTCTGATCGCATTTCTTGTTCGAGGCGTTTGGAAGCCGGAGCGAATCGGCCCGGAGGAGTCGCGGCTTGCTTCATCCACCCGGCG
>JBDUEA010000128.1:0-9163 GCA_040002695.1 Gemmatimonadota bacterium
GCGCACCCGATGAGCAGCGCGAAGATCGCCTTGATCGCGGCCGCTCGGGTCGCATCGGGAAACTGAGGGAGGGTGCGCCAGTGGACGGCAGGGTCCGCGATTTCCGGCGGCAGCGCGAGCCTCGTCCCCGCGGCGGTCCCCGGAATCCAGAGCGCGGTCATCGGCAGCACGGTGAGTAACGCGATGACGACCGTGCCGAGAATCAGAAGCGCCGTCGGCCAGTACATTCGGAGCGCCGTGACCGAGGACGTCCCGATGCTTCGCAGCCGGACGCTGACGGAAAGTGGCGCGAGAAGGGCCGGTGCCCTCATGAGAGACCTCTCGGGGTTCTGCGGTCACGAAGGAGCGCGATCAGCATGCCGCCGAGATTGATGCCGGCGAACGTGCCGCCCAGCACGATGAGACCCATGGCGGCCTTGAGAAGTATGCTGAGCCGAACGACGCCGACTCCGACGAGCAGCGCCTTGACGCTGAGCAAGGATGCCGCGATGGAAAACACCAGCACCTGGAGCAGGAGCAGCGGCCGATATCCCTGGCCTGCGTACAGCCAGTACAGCGCCAGAGGCACCAGCAGCCATGCGAGGATTCCCGTCCGTGTCGTCTGGCCGAGCGGTAACTCATGCACGATCGGGATGATCAGCAGCGCCAGCGCGGCAAGTGACAGCGCGAGGCGCACGATGGCGCGCCGAAGCTCGCGCGGCGTCGCTTCCTCCGCGGTGTGGGGCGTGAAGTCGGGCATTGCACGGCGCTCCGCTCGTCGTGTGATGATAGATGGGCAATCGACTGTCCAATCTCCGCTCCCGCCACACCCTTACGCGTACCAGAGCACCGCGAAGAAGTGACAGGTGGTCCCCGCGAGTACGCAGAGATGCCAGATGAAGTGACTGTACTTCCGCCGCTCGGCGACGAAGAACAGCACCCCGCCGGTGTAGGCCAGTCCCCCGGCCGCGAGCAGCAGAAGGCCGCGTGTGGGCACGTGGGTCACCAGTGGTCGCGCGGCAACAACGATGAGCCACCCCATCGCGAGATAGAGCGCGAGGGAGAGGGCCGGATGCGCGAGTCGGCCGGCGGTCTTGAGAATGACGCCGGCGAGTGCGAGCGTCCAGACCACACCCAGCAGCGTCCAGCCCATGGTGCCGCGCAACACCCCGAGGAGAAATGGCGTGTACGTGCCGGCAATGAGCAGGTAGATCGCGCCGTGGTCGATCAATTGCAGCACGTTCTTGGCGCCTTCGTGCCGAAGGGCGTGATAGAGCGTAGATGCCAGGTACAGCAGCACGATCGACGTCGCGAAGACCATGAGGCCGATCGCACCGATCGTGCTGGCGCGGCGGATGGCCGGCACCAGCAGGAAGGGGATGCCGACGAGAATCGCCGCGAGGCCGATGCCGTGGCTGACGCTGTTCGCGATTTCTTCTCCCGGGGTGAGCGGGCGAAGTGGCGGGGCCAGGCGATTCCGCCGTGTTCCGCCCGTGCGTTCTGGCACGGAGGGGTTCATCGGTTCAGCCTCAACTGGGCGGCTGTCTGTCGTATCTCGTCGAGGATCTCCGCCTGCTCCCGCCACGCAGCTCGCATCAGTTCGGCAGTTCGCCGCGCTGATTCCGCGTCTACGCGCGCCGCCTCCTGCAGCAGCGTCATCCGGCGCTCCCGTTCCCGGACGTCCTCCGCGAGCGCCCGAATTTCCTCCCGAACCTGTCTCAGGTGCTCGCTGTCGTCTCGCAGGATTTCCGCAGTGGCGCGGGCAGCCTCGGCGCTTTCGCGCGACTCCTCGCGAATCTCCCGGGAATCCTCCGCGCTCACGCGCAGCAGGTCATCGGCTTCCCGACCCGTTTCCGCGCCGCGGCGATCGGCCTCGGCGCGTTCACGCGCGTCTTCCTGCGCACGTCCTTTCGTCTGGTCGGGAGGAAGCTCTCCTCCTTGCTGATCCATAAAACGACCCCTGTGAATGCCCGCCCTCGAGCTGGACCGACTGACTCTTCAATGGAATGTAGACGCGTCGCGGAGGACGGGTGAGGATCGGGATCGGCGGCGGTGTCTGATGAATGGTACTCCCGCTGTTGCGATGCGTGCCCTCGGATGTCACGATCCCGGGCGATTCGGAATTGTGGAGGTGTTTGTTTCAGAACATCCAGCGAGGCCCGTGCAGTACGGCCAGGCGGATGTCGCAGGCGAGCTGCAGGCCCAGCAGCGTGGCGAGCAACGTCCACGCGAGGCCCGCGCGGCGACTGTCCGCTGGCAGTGAGGTCCGATAGACGCTCCAGCAGACGAGCAGGAGAAGCCCTTCGAGGAGCAGGTCGGCGAGCGGGTGGGAATAGAGTCGGAGCCCGATCCACGGCCCGCCGGCCCAGGTCGGCTTGAGCCCCGTGGGGTAGTCGAGCACCGGATGCGAGAGGTAGAGCAGTGCTACCGTCCAGCCCAGAAAGCGGTCTCCGAGGAGTACTCCGGCAAGGAGCGCCAGGATCGCAGCCCCGGCCAGGGTAGCAGGGATGGAGTGCGTCCAGATCTCCGCGCGCTCCCACGTCATGAACGGCAGCAGCAGCGCGTCGAGCCAGTCACATCCCTGGGTCGCGACCACCAGCCAGGGCAGGGAGGATGCGGGCCGCCTCCCCTTGGCGGCGAGGGCAAGCCCGAGATGACCGATGTACACCTAACGCCGACGCCGGAGACGAGCGTCGATGATTATCACGAGAAGGGCGGGGACGAGAAGCGCGAGAGTGAAATACATGAAGCTCGGGGAGAATGATCGCGGGGAAGGCGGAAAAGCGTGGGCAGATATGCTGATGCTTAATCGCGTTCATCCGCCGGGTCCAAGCCCGGCGGTTTTCCGGCCGGTCGAATGCTCAGGGCACCATCACCTGCGTTTCCGCGAGAACCTTGATCGTCCCCGGAGCGTGGACGGAGAGGACGGCGGTACCACTCGACCGAGCCGTGACGACGCCGGTAATCGAATCGACAGTGACTACGCCGGGCGAGGATGAAAGCCAGTGGAGCGCGGATGCGGGAACGTTGGGCCGGCACGGCAGCGCCGCGAGGTAAGAGGCCGAAAGGCTGAGGGAGGTCCCGCGGCCGACCGAGGGCGCCACTGGAGAAATCGTCGCAATCCGTACGTTGCACCTGTCGGGATTCATGGCCTCGCTGGATCCGCAGCCGCCAAGTACGAGGCTGGCAGCGAGGAAAAGGCCGCCGATTGGAAGGGTGCGAGAACCTGCGGGTGTGGATCGCATGGGAGGACCTCCAGATGCTGACAGATCGGGCGGGACAGCCCAAAGTTACCGTTGTGGCCTCGGCTTGTTAAGAGGGCGCGGGATTAACCGTGGGGCGGGTCAGGTGGTGTCTCCCGCTTTCCGAAAGACGAACTCGTTGCAGCCGTGCCGGCCGGCGCATGTGATCATTCGATGCAGCTCATACCCTCGCTGGCGATAGAACGAGACGATCTGCTCGGGTTTCGCGACTTCAAATGGAAGGCCGCCAACCCAGTCCACGGTATCTCTCCATGGCGACATCCCCCGGAGACTCCTCCGGGCATAATTCCGCCAGGTGTGAAAGGGTTTTCCAGTCAGGAGATCGCGGATCGCTCCCGGTCCCCAGAGGCGGATCGAGGCGGGTACCAGCACGAGCCAGCGCCATCCACGCGGGAGCCGGTTGTACGCCTGCTTGACCTTGAGCCACACCGCGCTCGCCCGGCCCTGATCGTTGTAGATGGCGATGAACAGCCGGCCATCATCCTTCACGCATGCGGCCGCGTTGCCGAGGGCGACCCACATGCTCCCTGTATGATGCAGCACACCCCACGAATAGACGATGTCCCATTGTCCGAGCGCAGCGACGAACTTTGCGTCGAGGACGGAGCCCTGATCGATTCGCCAGTCGGTGTCCTCGGGGAAGTAGCGGCGACGGAGTTCGCGGGTACAGGCGACCGACTGCGGGTCGAAATCGATCGAGCGTACGGTGGCGCCGAGCCGCCTTGCGGCAAGACTGAACAACCCGCTTCCGGAACCGATGTCGAGAAAGGTCCGGCCGGTGAGATCCGACGTGTCGAGCATCTCACAGAGCGATCGCTCTGCCTGGCGGATTCGACTCTCGTCGAGGTCCGAGAGAAACCGGGCCCAGTTGAGGCCGAATGCAAAGCGCCGCTCGGTGTCGACGTCGTGAACCAGCAGCGTGGTCATGCGAGGTCATCCAGTAAGGCGCAGCACCAACCGTTGAATTTCACCATGATCGTGACCGCTACAGAAGGGTCGAAGGGCATGTCACCAGCGACAAGGAGCGGCCAACGCGGGTTCGCCCATCAGCCTCCGGGGCCTCGGCGGCATCCTAGCGTACCCGGTATGCCAGCCGCTGTTTCATGAATCCGGTGAGAACGAGGATGACGGTCGCCACGAAATAGCCGGTCCGAACCATGTTGGATGCGCTGCCGTTCCATCCCGCAAAATCGAACCCCGGAGCGCCGCGTGCGCTCATCACCAGGTAGAGGAAAAGCAGGAACACCGCGGTGAATGCCTTCGAGCCGCCGGTGAGCGTACCGAGTGTCACCGCGGCCGCGGCAATGAATGCGATGCCGATGACGAGCGACAGTGCGGCGGCCGGATCGGCGAACAGGATTCGGAAAAGCGGCACGAGCACGAAGACGAGCCCCGTGAGCGTTGCCGCGAGGAATCTTGCGGCGACCCAGGTAGGCTGCACCCTCGGCATGCTGTAGAGCAGCGCGGTGGTGCCCGCGGCGCGATCCCGGGTGGCGAGGTTGGAGATGGCGGCGATGATCCCCACGAAAGTCACCGGGAGAATCACACTGCGTACCGTGGCCAGCGGGGCTACCACTGCCCACACTCCCCCGGCGGCTGCCCAGACCAGCGCGAGCGGAGAAATCATGAACGTCAGTGCAAGTTCGCTGAGCGTGACGCGGGTGAGCCCGGTACCGATCCCGGCCAGAGGTGTGACCGCCCGGGTTACCGGTTTGAGCAGCCGGTTGAGCGCGGCAAGGGGGTGACGACGTGCGTGCTGGCCGCTGCTCCGGATTCTCGCAGGATCGAACCGGGAGAAGAAGAACCAGGCCAGCAACAGCAGCGGCACCGCGAGAAGTGCCACGGCAAGCCGGGTCTCGAGGACGTTCCAGCTCCACTGGATGCCGTGATAGACCCAGGGAGATTGTGCGGGATCGAAGGTGCTCTGCCCGATCTGCAGGCTGTCGAACGACTGGCCTCCGCGCGCCTGATTCAGCATGAACAACATGCCCAGCACGTCGAAGTAATTCTCCCACGGCACGCCCTCGACCCGGCCCGCACCGGCCGCGACGCTCACCATCAGCAGCCAGACGAAGAAATAGAGCACGTCTCCCACGCGCCCGGACAGCGGTCGTGCGCACTCGAAGAGCAGTGCCAGCGCGGCGATGACCAGAATGGCCGGGCCGGTCATCGCCAGGTACGTCCCGATGTAGACCACCGGCTCGAGCGGCGCCTCGGCCCGGAGCAGATGCATCCCCATCACGTTGAGTACGCACCCGAACATCACCAGTCCGAGAAACGCTACGTTCCCCAGAAATTTGCCGGTGAGATACTCGATACTGCGGACCGGCATTGCCGCGATGACGAATCCGGTTCGCGTCGTGATGTCACGCCGAACGGTGTTGCTGATCAGATAGAACCCGAGCATGCCGAGGAGCGTCGAAAAGAGCCCGGCGGTGGCGAGCGCGATCGCCGCGGAGTTGTTGAGCACGCGGTGATTGTTCACCTGCATGACCGTGCGTCCGGTCCGGAGGTCGGGGACCAGCATGTAGGCGAGTACGCACAGCAGCAGGAAGACTACAATCGACGAGGGACGTCGCACCCGGATCAGAACGTCGGCGCGAACCACCGCGAAGATGCGAGCCCAGCGGCCGTCGTTCCGCTCAGGCATGGGCAGAGATCCCGCTCGCGGCGGGAGCTTCGGCGAAGTTCATCACGTAGAGGAAGGCATCTTCGAGGTCCGGATCTGCGGGGAGAGCGTCCGGAAAAGGCGCCGTCGGCTGCACCACGCGGACGTGCACGCCGTCGGGCTTTCGTACGGCATGCGAGATCCTGACCCTGGCGCGCTCGACCTCGAATCGTTCCGATGAGAGTACGGCCTGCCACACGCTGCCCGCGGCGCGCTGAAGCAGCGCCTCGGGTGCGGTGCAGCCGAGCAGCCGGCCCTGCTTCATCACGGCGATGGCAGTCGCGACGGACTCGATGTCGGTGACGATGTGAGTGGAGAGGATGACCAGTTTGCCGTATCCCACATCGGACAGGATGTTGCGGAATCGCACCCGCTCCTCGGGATCGAGGCCGGCCGTTGGCTCATCCACGATGACCACGTCGGGATCGTTGATCAGCGCCTGTGCAATGCCGAGGCGCTGCCGCATTCCACCGGAGAACGTGCCGGCCGGGCGGTGCGCGACCGTGTGCAGGTTCACGAGCTCGAGGAGTTCGTGAACCTTCGCCTTGCTGCGAATTCCCTTGAGCGCGCCAAAGTACGAGAGAAACTCGAACGCGGTGAGGTTGTCGTACACGCCGAAGTCCTGGGGCAGATACCCGAGCCGGCGCCTGAGGTGGTCCGGATCCGTTGCGAGATCGACGCCGTCGAAGGAAATCCGGCCGCTGGTCGGTGCCGTGATCGTGGCGATCATCTGCATGAGCGTGGTCTTGCCCGCGCCGTTCGGGCCGAGGAGTCCGAGGACGCCGCGGGTGAGTGTGAGCGAAAAATCCGCGACCGCGGTGACGCCGCCACGGAAGCGCTTCGTGACGCCTGCGAGCTCGAGCATGGTCATCTTCGAATTGGAGGAGCGGGCGCGGACGGGCGGTCGGACGGAGGAAAAACCAGGAAGGTTTCAGGGTGAATCGTGGGACGTGGTGCCCGCAGCTGGGATATCGAGACTACCTGCTGCGGGTCTTCCTCGCCGGGGTCGCGCTCAGACCAAAGACATTCTGGTCGAGCCAGCGCACCAGTGCCAGGTCAAGCGCGATCTCGTCCTGACCCGGCGTCTGGGGCATGACCTCGAGGCGCTTCCCGGAGCTCATCAGGTACCACATCGGGGGCAGCGCGGTTTCGCTACGGCGCTCGTTCGCGAGGCGGCCCTCGTAGGACACAAAGTGGAATTCCCGCCCACGGTGCGTCAGGCGTCGCTGTTCGATCTTGTAGCTGGTCAATGAGGGCTCGCGGCGAAAGGGGCTCGCCACGTCATGGGGCGGGCGACGCAGGCTCCCGGATCAACGATACGGGCGTCGCGCGGCGGGAATCTAATCGGGTGGGACGTCATTCCCTATTTTCGCGATTTGTTCGGCCGGGGAGGGGGTTCCTGGCGGTGAGCGGTAAGCGGTGAGCGGTAAAAAATGGGAGCCACCGTCACGTTTTTCCACTTTCATCTTTCATCTTTTGACTCGTCCCTCGTCACCGGTCACCCATCACGCTCGGCTCGCCTCGCTGCTCTCGAACAACGTCCTTCTCCCGGCCGCCAGTGCCTCGTCGTACCGTGCCTCCAGGGCGGCGTTGGTGCCGCGACAACCCGCGATGACCCGCTCGGTCCAGTCCAGGTAGTCTCGGCGCCGTTGTCGGCTCCACTTGGCCGGCGGGGCAGTCGTAACGTCTCGCACATTCGCAATCTTGTCGCCGAGCTTGATCAGTTTCGCCTTGACCGTGAGCGAGGGTGCATGCTCGATCTGGCGGAGTTTTCTTTCTTCGGCCGGAAGACTCTTGTCGTCCGTCATCTCTTCGACCAGCGCGCGCACCTCCGGACCGAAGCGGGACTCGAGCTCTGTCGGAGTCGTCTGGGTGTCCTCCAGCGTGTCATGCAAGACGGCGGCAATGAGCACGGCGATATCCGAGACGCCGCCGACACTTGCGAGCAGTGTGGCGACTCCGATCGGGTGATTGATATACGGTGAGGCGTCCGCATCTTTCCGGCGCTGTGTCCGGTGCTTGAAGGCGGAGAATTCGATCGCCTGCAGCAGGCTCGAGAGATCAGAAATGGGCGCTCCTCCCGGTGCGGGCCGGTGCGCGGGCTAGAGGTTGTAGAGCGCCAGAGCGTCGAGAAGATTGGCGACCGTCTTCGCCAGCTGCGGATGCGAGGCTTCGAAATCGGTAAGGGAATCGGTCAGGCGGCCGCGAAGCGGCGCGTATTGCTCGGAAACTTTGTCGCCCGGACCCGCATCGAGGATCGGGCGAATGTCCGAAGCGAGCCGCTGAAGCTGCTCCCTGGTTCCGGGATCCACTTCCTTCGTGGAGGTGAGCGCCTGGTGCAGCTCGGCGACCAGGTCGTGCAGAGATTTGGGATTCATTGCCCCGGCCATGCAAGGGAAGATGTGCTGCTTCGATCGGCGGAATCTCTGCTGCAAATGTAATCGGACCTGCGCTAGCGGCGCGCCCTCGATGCGCCGTGATCGTCAGCGCAAGGACGCGTCCGCCGGCTCCAGCGTCCGATACATCACATGCACATCTACCGGGCCGAGCGTGGCATGCCGGAAGGCACGGGGGACCGTACCCACGATCGCGAAACCGAGCCGCTGCCAGAGCTGCACGGCCCGCTCATTCGTGCTGACCACGAAGTTGAACTGCATGGCGCCGAAGCCAAGCCGCCGGGCCTCCTCGAGGGAATGAAGACAGAGCGCCGCACCGACGCCGCGACCCGCAGCCGTGCCGGCGACCATGTACCCCGCATTTGCGACGTGGTCGCCGAGTCCGGGCTGATTCGGCCGCAGGATCGACGTACCCACGATCCGGCCGTCCACCGAGGCGACGTAGGTTCGAACCTGGGGACCGCACCATGCGGCGAGCGCGGCCTCTCGCGTCGTTCCGGGATCGAAGGCATAGGTGTCGCCGCGCTCGACGATTTCATGGAAGATGGCCCAGATCGATTCATGGTCCAGCGAGGTTGCCGGCCGGATCTGGACTGCAGTACCTGTGGGCGTCGGTGTCATGCCGGGTGATCCAGTTGAGCCAGTGAATTCCCTTGGCGCGCGGCGGACGAAAGAAGTGTTCAGCCTGGTGCCGACGTCTCCAGTTCGGCGAACCGGTCCGGATGCAGCGCCATCTCTTTTCGAAAAAGCCGCCGAAGCGCCCGCACATCCGCGCTCACCTGCGTACCGACCGGCCGGGGCCTCCCGATCGTGATCGTCCGCGATTGATAGTCCAGTGTAACCGGCACGATCGGGAC
>JBDUEA010000129.1:0-9108 GCA_040002695.1 Gemmatimonadota bacterium
GCGGCGCACCCGAAGGAAATCGCGTTCTTCGACCGCGGCCCGGTTGATTCCACCAAGATGGGCAGCGGCGGCAGCTGGTCGGCGTACTGGTACAATGGCGTGATCGTGAGCTCCGAGATCTCCCGCGGACTCGACGTCTTCGCGCTGACGCCGAGCGGGCTGCTCTCGCAGAACGAGCTGGACGCGGCGAAGCTGGTCCACCTCGACTACCTGAACGTCCAGGACCAGCCGAAGTTCGTGTGGCCCGCGAGTTTCGTCGTGGCCCGCGCCTATCTCGATCAGCTCTCCCGGAACAACGGGCTGGCGGCGAACACCGTGGCTTCCACGCGAAAGGCGCTCGACGCCGCGGAGAAGAGCACGGGGATGGCGCGCCAGGAGGCGCTCAAGAAGCTTTCGAACGACCTTCACACCGACGCGGCAAGCGCGACGGATCAGCCGAAGGTGCACGCCCTCGCGACCGTCGTCGGAGATCTCGCGAACGCGCATTGAAGGCGCAGGGCGAGGCCGGCGCGCAGTTAACGCCGGCCTCGCTCGTTCAAACCCATCAGCAGCAGACCGAGGCACCTGGCGGAACCGTAAGGTTTCGCCGGGTGCTTTCGACTTTCGTGCGGCTCGCGGCACCACGCGCCGCCCGCCTATTACCCTCCGCGGAGCCGAGTCATGAGACAAGCCATCCCGGCCGATATCGACCGCCTCGTCGCGCTGATGACGGGATTCTACCTCGAGGCCGGTTTCACCTTGAATTTGCAGCGGGCGCGTTCGGCCTTTTCACGCCTGCTGGGTAACGAGTCCCTGGGATGTGTGTGGATGATCGAGCAGGGATCCGCCGACGTCGGATACGTCGCGCTCACGCTGGTCTTCTGCCTGGAATACGGCGGTATCTGCGGATTCGTGGATGACCTGTACATCGAGCCGCGCGCGCGTGGGTTCGGGCTGGCACGAGCCGCGATCGCGGAGCTCAGGCGTCACGCGGAGTCACACGGTCTCCGCTCGCTGCGGGTCGAGACGGCGAGCGACAACGCGCCGGCGGTTGCCACCTACCGGGGCGCCGGACTTCGAGAGACAGGGCGCCAGCTCCTGGCGCTTGAGCTCGCTACGCCGACACACGCGGGGTAGCGTTGGGCGGTAAGGTTTCGTTACTGTGGCAGAAGCAGACGACTCCGCCGGCTCGAGGGACGAGGCGCCGGCAGCTATTTCACTCGAGGAGCAGTCCGTGACATTACATGCGACCGGAACGTTCGAAGTGAAGCTGATCCCGCAACCGACTGAGCCCGGCGCCGAGACCCTCGGCAGGATGCTGCTCGATAAGCAATTTCACGGAGATCTCGAGGGGACGAGCAAGGGACAGATGCTCACGGGGATGGGAAGCGTGAAGGGTTCGGCGGGGTACGTCGCTATCGAGCAGGTGACGGGCACGTTGAAAGGTCGGCGTGGTTCGTTCATTCTTCAGCATACCGGTACAATGAATCGTGGGGCGCCGGAGCTTCGCATCAGCGTGGTGCCGGACAGCGGAAGCGAGGAATTGACCGGCCTCGCGGGCGCAATGGCGATCGTGATCGAGGGTAGCAAGCACTCGTTCACGCTGGAGTACACGCTGCCGGACGCTACGTGATGTCGCATCCGGATCCACGCTGGACGGTGCCAGCGTATGACGCCTGCCCCAACCCCTGCCCCAATCCTCGATGATCTATCCCGAGCTTCGCGATATCCGCAGTCACGATTTGACGCCTCCGGCGATGCCGGCCGAACCGGCGGACTGCGCCGTGCGGTTCGAGCTGCTCGTGGCCCCCTCGGGTGATGGTGGGGATTCGATGCCAGGAGAGCGTTTCGCCTTCGTCGTGGCCACTCCCGGATTTCTGGTGCGTGAGGCCGATGCGGCCTGGGGCCGGGGGTTTCTGCTGGTCCCGCGATTCGAATGGGGGACTGTCGGTCAGGCGCTTGCGGGACTCATGGCGCGATGCGCGCGACCGACCTGGACCGAAGTCGTGGGTGCGATCAGTGGGGAGCTGCAATGGGTCCCCGGAGGTACCGATGGCGTCCCACCAACCCCGGGCAGCAACTGACATGTTGTCTGTCGAGTACTCGAAGGAACAGTTGCGATCCGGCGAGGTACCGACGCACTGAGCCTATCCCGTCGCATCGAGCGCGCGATTCCGGCTTGAGGAGGTTGGCGCGATGTCGACGGTCCCGGGAGAGAACGGTCGGCCGGAAAGAATCCGCGCCTTCATTGCCGCGCGGTTCTCCCGCACCGGATATCTCGGGCTATACCTTACGATCGGCCTCGGGCTGAGCCTGCTGTCACTCTGGCTATTCGCCGCGGTGGCCGAAGATGTCGTGACCCGGGAGCCGCTCACGCTTCTGGACCTTCGGGTCGCGAACCTGCTGCACCAGTACTCGACTCCGCCGCTCACCACCGTGGCCAGAGTAGTGACGCTGCTCGGCGCTCCGGTCTGGCTCGCGCTCATCGGAATCGTGGTCGCAGTGCTACTCTATCGGGGCCGGCGCAGGCTGCTCCTCCTCGGCTGGATCGCGGCGCTTCTCGGCGGAGACATCCTGGACTTCTCACTCAAGCAACTGTTCCACCGTCCCCGACCCTATTTTTCGGACCCGATATTTTCAGCGCAGGGGTGGAGTTTTCCAAGCGGGCACGCGCTGGAATCGCTGATCACCTACGGTATGCTGATCTTCGTGATCCTCCAGATCCGGCCGTCGGCTCCCCGCCTCGCGCTTCCTCTGGCGGCGACCCTGCTCGTGATCGCGATCGGCATCACGCGTCTCTACCTCGGCGTCCACTACCTGAGCGATGTGCTCGCGGGGTATGCCGCTGCCGCCATGTGGCTCGCGGCGTGCATTTCCGGTGTTCTGGTAGCGTTGCGGCGCCCGGTCGTCGCAGCCTGACGGCCCCGTTGGTGCCGATCGTCACCGCGCGAGAGTCCAGCCCGACCTACAGTTGTCCCCCGGAGTTCTCCGAATGCGCAGAATCTTCGCCTTTCTCCGAGCGGTGAACGTGGGCGGTCGCACCATTCGAATGGAGCACCTGCGCGGGCATTTCGAGGCGATCGGCCTCAAGGGTGCGGAGACTTTCATCGCGAGCGGCAACGTGATCTTTCCGGCAACCCGCGCGTCTGCCGCGACGATCGAGCGCCGGATCGAGAGTCAGCTCGCGGCTGAATTGGGATATGAGGTGCGGACATTTCTCCGCAACGAATCCGAGATTGCCGCGATTGTGGCACACCAGCCGCTCGGCTATGGCTCACCGGAGTTCGCGGGCACACTTCTGGTCGGATTCGTGGCCCAGCCTCCGACCCCAAACACGATTCACGCCCTCAAAGCGCTGGAAACAAAGACCGATACGTTTCACGTGCATGGCAGAGAGGTGTACTGGAACTGCAGGATACCTCAGAACGAGTCATTAGTGAGCAACGCGAAAATCGAACGTGCGCTGGAAGCGGGGGTGACCTTTCGCAATATCAACACCATCAATCGTCTGGCAAAGAAATATGGGATCAACGCGAGCCCGCCGTGATGCGCGCTGATGAATCGATCGGAGCCGCGACCGGCCCCGAACCGCGTCCCGCCGCCCACGGTGAGCGGGAATTCGCAGCACTCCTCAAACGCGCAGAGTCGGCGGAGTCCGGAGCCGCGGACCAGCTCTTCGCGCTGCTCTACCAGGAACTGCACCGGCTCGCTGAGCACCATCTCCGGAAGGGCAACGCGGCGGTCACTCTCGGCACGACGACGCTGGTGCACGAGGCCTACCTGAATCTCGCCGGACGGGGTGGAACAAAGTTTCCGGACCGGGCAAGATTCTTCGCGTATGCCTCACGGGCCATGCGCGGGCTCGTCATCGATTATGCCCGCCGGAGCTGCGCGAAGAAACGCGGGCGCCGGTTCGAGATTACTCTCGATGAAGGCGATGTCGGGGAGCCGGAACGCATGGAAGCGACCGCCATGCTTCCGGCCATCGCGGATGCGCTTCCCCAGCTCGCCGCCCTCGATGCCGGTCTGGCGGAACTGGTGGACCTCCACTTCTTCGCCGGCTTTTCGTTTGGTGAAATCGCTGGATTGCGCGCGGTTTCCGAACGGACGGTGCAGCGCGACTGGCGGAAGGCGCGCCTGCTGCTGCATGGAATGCTGCGCGGGGAGTCCGGGATGGATTTCGCGACCGAGGAATGAACCTCGCGATCGTCAGGGGCGCTCGAGACCGAGTGATGCGACGAGCGCCTCGGATTCGCGACTCGCCGGGTAATCCGCTCCGGCGCCATAGCGCAGCGCGGTCACGGCCTGAACCGCTGCCTTGCGGCCGCCAGCCGAGTCTCCGCTTGCAAGGAGCGCTCTGGCCTCGACGAGTCGCGCATCTCCAACTGTCGCGCTGCGGGAGTCACCTAGAGAATCGGTAGTCGCGATCTCGCGGGCCTGCCGAGCGAGCGTCAGCGCCTCCACTGGCTTCCCGAGTGCCAGTGCGCATTTCGCCGCCAGCAGAACGACCGAGCGCAAACGTTTTCTGCGCTTCCCCCCATGCCGCCTTCCCCGAGCTGACGGACGAGACGATAGGCACCGAGCTCGAGACCCGCGAGCGTGACCTCGGGGGTGCCGGTGAGAAACCCGCTGCTGTCGGCTCGGTCCTCCTCGTTCAGGAGCGCGCTCACGGCTTCTGCCAGAGTTGGAGACCGGGATGCCAGATCTGCCAGCCAATGGAGACGCTCGGCCGGGGAGAGGTCGAGGGCCTCGTCGATCAGCGGCTCCAGAGTTCGCCAGCTGGGACGTGAGGGCACGAGGGGGAAGATCCGGAAGTCGGAAAGCAGCGGCGTGAGTGCCTGAGGGTGGCTGGCGCACCGATGATCGCCTGAGCCACCCGGTACATGTTTAGATCGTAACTGACCCTGTCAAGCCGACGCTGTGTAGTGGAAACCCGGGCGGGAGCCCTGACGGGAGCCGGTCCGGAAAGCCCATGTCGGGTCTCCGGACTGAATTTCGATTAAGGAAGTGGGCCGACCTCGCCCGATTGCTTTCGCTGGCGTCGGCCTATCCCCGATTAGTTGCGAGTCCGCCCGTCCGGGCGGTGGTTCCGTCTCGAAGGATGTTCCAAGGAGGCATTGTATGGCGAGCTCGAAGCTGGCGAGCGTGGTTGCGGCCTGCGCCGCGCTCTGGCTGGCAGGATGCGGCAAGGACTCCACGGCGCCGCACCTGCAACCGGCACTTTCACGATCCGCGAACGACTCGCTCGCCGAACTGGTTCGAACGCTGACCGCGGGCCGCGGGATCGGGCCGCTGGTCCGCCCGGCCGCCGTCCGTCCCGAGCTGGTGCATCTCGGGCAGATGCTCGCATTCGACAAGATCCTGAGCGGAAATCGGGACATCTCCTGCATGAGCTGTCACCTGCCCAAGCTGGCGACCGGCGACGGCCGGAGCCTTTCGATCGGCCAGGGCGGTTTCGGCCTCGGACCGCAGCGGGTGCATCCCGAAGGGATATTCATCCCTAGAAATGCTCCCGCCCTCTTCAACATGAGCGCATTGCAGCCGCTCTTTCTCGATGGCCGCGTCTCCCGGGACGCCCAGGGCGGTTTCCATACGCCGGCGGGCGCCAGGCTCACGCAGGAGATGACGCGGGTCTTCGAGTTCGGCGCTCTCTCGGCGCTTCCGCTCTTTCCGGTCGTCAATCGGGCCGAGATGCTGGCCAAACACGGAAATGAATTTTCCGCGGTCAGCGATGAACATCCGGAGCAGGTGTGGAAGGGCATGATGATCCGGCTCGGCCGCATCCCCGAATATCGCAAGCTGTTCGAGGCCGCGTACCCGGGTCGCCACTTCGACCAGATGAACTTCGGCTATGCCAGTAATGCGATCGCCGGCTTCCTCATTGACCGCCTGGCGTTCAACAATTCGCCGTGGGACCGGTTTCTTGGGGGCAACAATCGCGCACTGACCGAACTGCAGCTGAATGGCGCCAAGGATTTCATGTCGGCCAAGTGCTCGATCTGCCACAACGGTCCAGACCTCAGCGACAATCTCTTTCACAACGTGGCCGTGGTCCAGATGGGCCCCGGTGAGGGAGATGGTACAGGTCATGACGACTTCGGCCGGATGCGGATCTCAGGCAACGCGGCGGAGCAGTACGCCTTCCGAACGGCACCGCTCCGCAACATCGAGCTCAGCGCCCCCTATGGCCACGATGGCGCGTATACGACGCTTCGAGCGTTCGTGGATCACTATAGCGAGTCCGATGTGAAGCTGCACAATTTCGATCCGACACAGCTGGAACCGCTGCTCAGGAGTACGGTGCTCCCGACGGCGGATCAGATCCTCGCGACCCGCGATCCACTGCTGGCGGGAGTGTTCTTCCAGCCCCAGACGATCGATGAAGTCACCGAATTCATGAAAGCGCTGACGGATCCGGCGGCTCGTAACCTGAGTGCGCTTACGCCGGCGCGGGTGCCAAGTGGACTCTCGGTAGACGGACTGTGAGCTGAACGAGGCGCGTCGGGCGCCGAGCCACCCGAGACCTTTGAAGCGCCCCGAGCAGGTTCGGGGCGCTTCGCATTTTCCGCCCGATCACGGCACAAAATACCGATCGCGCGGTCTAACCCGGAGACGACCTGGACACTCGGCGCTCCCCGCGTCCGATTCCCCCGCCTCACTCATCACGGAGGTTTAATGACCCAGATCGATTCCTATCGGACGGCGATCAGCAAGATGCTGGACTGGGAGGAGGCGCGCCCGCGCTTCGCCAAGGCGACGGCCGGAATGGATCCCACGCTCCAGGGGCGCAAACCGGATGGCCTTCCCTACTCGCCCTGGCAGCTTGTCGAGCATATCCGTTTCACCCAGCACGACATTCTCGACTTCTGTCGTAGGGCCGACTACAAGGAACCGAAGTGGCCGGATGACTACTGGCCGAAGGGTCCCGTGCCTCCGAGCCCCAAGGCCTGGGAGGAAAGCGTTTCCAGCTGGCAACAGGATCGTGACGCGCTCCAGCAGCTCGCTACCGATCCTGCGATCGATCTGCTCGCCACGATTCCGCACGGCACCGGGCAGACCTATCTGCGGGAACTGCTCCTCGTCGCGGACCACAATGCGTATCACACGGGCGAGTTGATCGTCGTCCGGCGGGCGCTCGGCGCCTGGCCACCAGCGTAGCACCTTACGATTCATGAGAGCGCCTTCGCCTCTCGGATTCACCTGCACTAGCGGACCGACCGCATCGAAGGAGTTCGAGGGATGGGGACACTTTTCCGAAACTCGGACCGACATCGCGCGTACCTTCGCGGATGCAGGCGGACGGATCGGTTGCGATGGCCGATCCCGGGAATAAGATTCGAATCGGTGGCCACCTGACTCGCCTCGATCCGCCGAAACCGAAGGAGCGCGAAGCGCATGAGGAGACGAGCGCTGCTGCTGGGCGCATTGCTGCTTGCGGCCGTCCCGACGACTGGTGCGGCGCAGGCCACACCGTGCCCGGAAGGAGCGCGCCCGCTCCTGACCCGCGACGCGTCGTGGGGAGACCTCTACGACGGATTCAAACATGGCATCTGCGGCGAGCGCGCGAGGCGTGCCTTCTCGGCGGCCGTGATGTACTCACTCGACGAGAGGTGGGAAGGGATCACGCAACTCAATCAGCTCGCCGCTGCTGACTCGACTTTCCTGGGCTTCGTGCTCGCGCAATTCCGGGATAGCGCGGATGCCAGGAGACTCAAGAGCATCGTGCACGACGCCGCGGGGCACTGTCCGAAGGGAGACAAGGCGCTCTGCGCACGGATCGTCGAGGCCGCCCGGCCCCCGACTGACTCCAGCTGACTGCCCGCCCGGCCCCTATTCGTTCCGGAGCGCCCGGGCCCGATGCTGCCGAGGCCCGGTGCGAGTTGCAGACCGATCCCTCGGTAAGTAAGGGAAGACATTTGAATCCCCCCGTACCCCGCTCTCGTCCCCATCAGGAAGACGGAGACCCTACCGTCTCCGCTCCATGCGCGGTACGCTATAGTGGAACCCGCGACGTACCGCTGCAGCGATGCGCTGATTCACCCCCGGCATCGGATCCATGTACACCACCTGTCTCTTCTGCTACCGCCCGCTCGGCAGCAACCGCGAGATCGAGGCATTCCCGGTCGGGCGGCGCCTCGCATTCGACACGAGGAAGGGACGCCTGTGGGTGATCTGCGCCGAATGCCGGCAATGGAATCTCACGCCGCTCGATGAGCGGTGGGAAGCCATCGAAAGTTGCGAGCGGCGTTTCCGCTCGACCCGGCTCCGATTTTCGACCGGCAACATCGGCGTGGCACAACTCGAGGAAGGACTCTCGCTCGTCAGGATCGGCGATGCGCTCCGTCCGGAGCTCGCCGCCTGGCGCTACGGACGCCGACTCCGGCAGCTCTCCACTGGTAACAGCCTGCCCGCGCTCGCCGGTCGAGCGAATCTCGCGGCACAATCCGCGATTGACCGGGTGATACGCTCGGTCTTTCGCATGAACCCCGAGATCGAGCCGGCCGCATGGGTGCGGATTCATCGGCGGGGGAATGCGGTCCTCGAAGTCGTACGGCGGCCCGGCCAGACGCCGGCCGTGCTGCGCTACCGCCATCTCGAGGAAGCGGAGCTGGTGCGGCCGGAGCGCTATCAGCCGTGGATGCTTTCGGTCGCCACCGATCAGGGACGGATCACGCTGAGTGGCAACGAAGCATTACGCGCGACGGGAAAACTGCTCGCCGCGATCAACGGTACGGGGGCTGGAGACGATGATGTGCGTTCGGCTGTGCAGAAGCTCGACGATGCGGGCGATCGGGAAGGATATTTCAGCAGAATTGTGGCGCTGGCACTCCGCACCTCTTGGGGGCGTCAGCCCGAGGCGATCGACGAGCTCTATGAGGTGGCGGCAGCGGTCTCCGCTGACGTGAATTCCGTTCCGGAGCTCGCCTCTCAGGCGGAGCTGGTCGCACTGCATCTCTCGGGACGTTCGTTCTGGGGACGCGGTGGACTCGGCAGCCGCCCGCGAACCGCCCTGCCACGCCTGCCTCTAGTGGACCGTCTCGCGCTCGAGATGGCCGCGAACGAAGACGCGGAGCGCCGGGCATTGCGGGGCGAGCTCTGGCTGCTCGAGCGCGCGTGGCGGGAAGCGGA
>JBDUEA010000130.1:0-9075 GCA_040002695.1 Gemmatimonadota bacterium
TTTAACATCGTTGGTGGAGCCATGGAATTGGTCGAAGGACCGGCGCCTGAGTCGAACCTCCTCGTAGCTTCCCCCTCCTATTCCGTGACTCTGTGGTGAATTCTTCGGATCCCCGACACCGTACACTGAATATCGGGCTCACCGGGAATATCGCCGCCGGAAAATCCACCGTTACCGATCTGTTTCGGGGCTGGGGCGCCACGATTCTCGATGCGGATCAGCTCGTCCGCGAGAGCCAGGTGCCAGGCTCTCCGGTGTTGGCCCGCATCGTGGCCGAATTCGGCGCCGGCATTTTGCGCTCCGATGGCTCGCTCGACCGGCCCGCGCTCCGCGCACTGGTGCTGGCGGATCCCGCCGCACGGACGGCTCTCGAGGCGATCGTGCATCCGGCCGTCCAGCGGCGGCGCGAAGCGCTGCTCGACGAGGCCCGGCGCCGCGGCGACTTCATCGTCGTCAATGACATTCCCCTGCTCTTCGAAGCGCTCGATCCTCGCGAATTCGACGCGGTGATCCTCGTCGATGCCCCCAACGCGATACGAATCGACCGGCTGATCCGCGGCCGAAGCATTGCACCCGCCGAAGCCGAGCGTCTGCTGGAAGCACAGATGCCTTCCGCGCTCAAGCGGCCGCGCAGCGATTACATCATCGAGAACGACGCGGACCGGGCGACCCTCGAGTCTCGCGCCCGCGCCGTCTGGAACACTCTCCAGGCTCGAGCCGATGAATTCGGCACCCGGGCTCCCTGAGAAAACCTGCATAAATTTCCATCCGCTTCCGCGGCGGAAATTTCCTTGACTCACCCTCCGTATCTGTCTATCCTTTGCCCGCAAACGTCACACGCGGAGCCTCCCTTGTCGAACGTCCCGAACGACCTGCAGTACACCCCCGAACACGAGTACGTACAGAAGACCGCTGATCCGAAGATCGTCCAGGTCGGGATCACCGATTACGCGCAGGGTGAACTCGGCGATGTGGTCTTCGTCGAACTTCCGAAGCCAGGTGCCACCTTCAAGCGCATGGAAGTTTTCGGGACCATCGAGGCGGTCAAGGCGGTCTCGGAGCTCTTCTCTCCGGTCTCCGGTGAAGTGATCGAGGTCAACGGCGCTCTCGACGCCGATCCTGCGGCGATCAACCGCGATCCTTACTCTGCCGGCTGGATGGTACGGCTGCGCCTCTCGGATCCCTCGGAGCTGTCCACCCTGCTGAGCGCCGCTGACTACCAGAAGAAGATCGGCGCGTAAGCCTTCCATGACTCGGTTCAATGCTGTCGCGGCGCCCCGGCTGTTTGCCCGGGGCGCCGGTTTTTTGCATGTCGCCCTCCGTCTCTTGCGCGGGGCGCGACCGCAATTCCTCGAGACCAGGACTACCCCATGAGCACCATCACGCGGCCCGGTGCCGCCTTCGGCGAGGATGAACGCCGCGCGGACGCGCCGGCTCAGCCCGACGACCACGCGGCCTACACCCTTCTCCGCACCGAGCGCTTCCTGTTCCGGCACCTCGGCCCCCGCCGTGATGACATCCAGGCGATGCTGGGCACCCTGGGCTACGATGCGCTCGACGCCTTTATCGACGATGTGGTCCCCGAGGATATCCGGCTGCGACGGCCCCTTGATTTGCCACCCGGCCGCAGCGAACGCGAGGTCCTGCAGGCGCTCCGCGGCATCGCCGCCCAGAATCGCGTATTCCGCTCCTACCTCGGCATGGGCTACCACGGATGCTTCACGCCCCAGGTCATCCAGCGGAACGTGCTCGAGAATCCGGGCTGGTACACGGCCTACACGCCGTACCAGGCCGAAATCGCGCAGGGACGCCTCGAGGCGCTGCTCAACTTCCAGACGATGGTGGCAGACCTCACCGCGCTCCCGGTGGCGAACGCTTCATTGCTCGATGAGGCCACGGCGGCCGCGGAGGCGATGTACCTCACGCTGGCGCTGTCTCACGTGACGACCGAACCGGTCTACATGGTGGACCAGGGCTGTCATCCGCAGACGATCGCGGTGGTGCGGACCCGCGCGGAGGCGCGGGGCGTAAAGATCGTCGTCGGGGATCCCTCGAGCTTTTCGTTCGGGCCCGGCGTGATCGGCGCCCTGGTGCAATATCCGGCGACCGACGGTTGCGTCGCGGACTATCGCGCGTTCACCGAGCGCGCGCACGCGGCCCAGGCGCTGGTCACCGCGGCGACGGACCTGCTGGCGCTGACCATGCTCGTTCCGCCAGGTGAATGGGGCGCCGACATCGCGGTCGGCAACTCGCAGCGCTTCGGCGTTCCGATGGGCTACGGCGGACCGCATGCCGCCTTCTTCGCCACCCGCGATGCCTACAAGCGGCACATGCCCGGGCGCATCATCGGCGTGTCAAAGGATACCAGCGGCCGTCCGGCACTCCGCATGGCGCTGCAGACCCGCGAGCAGCATATCCGCCGCGACAAGGCGACGAGCAACGTCTGCACGGCGCAAGTGCTGCTCGCGGTGATGGCGAGCATGTACGCGGTGTACCACGGCCCGGACGGTCTCCGGCGGATCGCCGAGCGGGTGCACACGCAGGCGCGCCTCCTGGCGGCGGCGCTCAAGCGGCTCCGGTACCACGTGGTGCACCAGCAATTCTTCGATACCGTCTGCGTCGAGGTCAAGGCGGCGAATCTTCCGCGCATTCTCGATGCGGCGCGGGCCCGGCAGATCAACCTGCGCGTGATTGGTCCCAACCGGATCTGTATTGCGCTCGACGAGACCGTCTCGGTCGGCGATCTGTCCGACGTGATCGCGGTCTTCTCGCTTGATATCGCCCTGCCCTACATGCTCGAGGATGGCGGAATCCACGCCGAACGCGCGATTCCGCAATCGCTGACGCGCACGACACCCTACCTCACGCACCCGGTCTTTCATCGCTGTCACAGCGAGACCGAGATGCTGCGCTACATCAAGCGGCTCGAAGCGCGGGATCTCTCGCTCACGTCCTCGATGATCCCGCTCGGCAGCTGCACCATGAAGCTGAATGCGACTACGGAGATGATGCCGGTCAGCTGGCGCGAATTCAACCGGCTGCATCCCTTCGCGCCCCTCGCGCAGACCCAGGGCTACCAGCTGCTCTTCTCACAGCTCGAGAGCGCCCTCGCCGAGATTACCGGCTTCGCGCAGATCTCGCTGCAGCCGAACGCAGGCTCGCAGGGTGAATATGCGGGACTGCTCGTCATCCGCGCGTATCACCACTCGCGCGGGGATACCCGGCGTACCGTCTGCCTCATTCCACAATCCGCGCACGGCACCAATCCCGCCAGCGCGGTGATGGCCGGCCTCAGCGTTGTCCCGGTGCGCTCCGACGAGCATGGCAACATCGACGTCGCCGATCTGCGCGCCAAGGCGACGCAGTATCGCGACACGCTCTCCGCGCTGATGGTGACCTACCCTTCGACGCACGGTGTCTTCGAATCGTCGATCCGCGAGATCTGCCGGGTCGTGCACGAGTCGGGCGGCCAGGTCTACATGGATGGCGCGAACCTCAACGCGCAGGTCGGCGTCTGCCGGCCGGCAGACATTGGCGCCGACGTCTGTCACCTCAACCTGCACAAGACGTTCTGCATTCCGCACGGCGGCGGCGGACCGGGAATGGGACCGATCGGTGTCGCGCAGCACCTGGTCCCATTCCTCCCCGGACACCCGGTCGTGGATCTCCATCATCCGGAGTCGTGCGGCACCGTATCGGCGGCACCGTGGGGCAGCGCCTCGATCCTGCCGATCAGCTGGGCGTACATCATGCTGATGGGTTCCGACGGACTCGCCACCGCGACCAAGGTCGCGATCCTCAGCGCGAACTACATCGCACGGCGGCTCAAGGGACATTTCGAGCTGCTCTACTCGGGCAACGCCGGACTGGTCGCGCACGAGTGCATCATCGACATGCGCCCGTTCAAGGCGACGGCGGACATCGAAGTCGAGGATATCGCGAAGCGCATCATCGATTACGGGTTTCACCCGCCAACGGTCTCCTTCCCGGTCCCCGGCACACTCATGATCGAGCCGACGGAAAGCGAGCCGAAGGAGGAGCTGGATCGCTTCTGCGACGCACTCATCGCCATTCGCCAGGAGATCCGGGAAATCGAGGAAGGCCGGGCTTCGCGCGAGAACAATCTGCTGACCAACGCGCCGCACACGCTGGTCCAGGTGATCGCCGATGACTGGAACCGGCCCTACTCGCGCGAGCGGGCGGCCTTCCCTTCCGCCTCCACGCGGGAGCACAAGAGCTGGCCCACTGTCGGCCGGATCGACAGCGCCTACGGCGACCGCAACCTGGTCTGCACCTGTCCTCCAATGGAAGCGTATGATGAGTGACGCGGATGAGCGGAGGACTGGCCCGGACAATCCGGGCCGGCCCTCCGCCCGTCCGTCCCCACCTTTTTCCGCAACATGGCACCTGCTGCTCGACAGTGCCGGCGCGCCGGGCTGGCGCAATATGTCTCTCGACCAGGCGATGCTGGATCTCGCTGAGCACGACGGCCACGGATATTTCCGGCTCTACCGCTGGCAGCCGCACGGTCTCTCCTTCGGGCGCAACGAGCCCGCGCTCCGCCGCTACGATCGCTCCTCCATCGAAACCCTCGGCATCGAAGTCGTGCGCCGCCCCACCGGGGGACGCGCGGTGTGGCATGGCGAAGAGCTCACCTACGCGATCGCCGCCCCCTCGCTCTGGTTCGGCACGCTCGCCGAAGCCTACCGCACCATTCACGAGATGCTCGCCGAGGCACTCGGACGCCTCGGCGTCGATGCGGCGCCGGCCCCGCACCGAGGTGAGCGCGCGGGACTTGGAACCGGAGCATGCTTCGCGACGCCGGCGGGTGGAGAGCTGCTGGTCGGCGGACGGAAGGTGCTGGGGAGCGCGCAGCTTCGGCATGGCGATTCGATGCTGCAGCATGGCAGTCTGCTGCTCGGAGGATCGCAGCGGCGTATCACGGAGCTCACCGCGGGACCCGCACCTGAATCCGGTGAGACGACACTGAGCGCCATTCTCGGGCGCGCCGTCCCGTTCGAAGAGGCGGCGGAAGCGATCCTCTCTTCGGCCCGGATGTGGGAGGGGCGCTGGCACGAGAGCGGCGCGCGGGAAGCACTCGCGGCCAGAGCGACGAGGCATGAGGCGAAGTTTCGATCGACGGAGTGGACATGGCGACGATGAGAGAGCGGGCGGACGGACGCGGCGGACAGCGCGGACGGAGCGGACAGCGCGGAAGTCTCAACGGCAGCGACCTTGACCATTCTCCGCGGCCAACGCCGCTTACGGCTTCAGGCGTTCGGCTCTACTATTCCTCACCTCCTTCCCAGTCGCCATGCCACGAAATCTGCTGATCGCCGCCATTACTGGCGCGCTGACGTGTGCAACTCCTTCGTCCGCCACCGCGCAGGCGGTCGATCGCGCTCATACGATCGTGATCGTGGTCGGTGCGCTTGCGAGTCAGCCGATCCCCACGCTGGTCCATGATCGCTGGAACCAGGATGCGGCCGACCTGCTCTTTCTCCGGCTTGCTCGTCTGGGGCCCACGATGATGACGGCGGGTGACAAAGGATTCGAGCCGCAGCTGGCCAAGTCATGGTCCCGCCGAGATTCACTGACGCTGATATTCAACCTGGATCCGCGCGCGCGGTGGCACGACGGCCAGCCCGTCACGGCGAAAGACGTCGTCTTCACTTTCGGGCTCTTTCGTGACCCGAAGATCGATCCGCAGCATGCATTGCTGCTCCGCAGCGTGGCTTCCGTCAACGCCGAGGGAGAACATCGAGTCATCATCCGGTTCACGCATTACTATCCCGAACAACTCTACGACGCGACGTATCAGGTGCAGCCGCTGCCGGCGCATCTCGTGGATACTATCCCGCCAAACCTGCTCGGCAGTTCCGACTTCGCCCGGCATCCGATCGGGAACGGGCCGTTCGTATGGGATTCGCTCGCGCCTGCGGAGAAACTGACGCTCGATGCGAGTCCGAACTACTTCCTGGGCGCGCCTGCCATCCAGCGCGTGATCTTTCTCAAGGCGAGTGATCCGGACGTTCAGGTCAACATGCTGTTGAGCGGCACGGCGGACGCGATCGAGAACGTGGCGCCGGTCTCGAACATACCGCGTTTCGCATCGATGCCGAACCTTCGCATCGTGCAGGTGCCGTCATTCACGATCGGGTATCTGCTGTTCAACCAGCGGGATCGCAAGGATCGCAGTAAACCGCACCCGATACTCTCGGACTCGCTGGTCCGTCGTGCCCTGCTGCTCGGACTCGACCGTCCGGCGATGCTCCGCTCAGCGCTCGGCGCCATGGGCGCGGTTCCATATGGACCGGTTCCACTCATCAGCTGGATCAGGGATCCCGATAGCCCGCCGGCAAGATACGACACCACGCAGGCGCGGGCGCTCCTCGCCTCGCGCGGATGGACCGACCATGACGGCGACAGTGTCGTCGATCGGGATGGGAAGCCGCTCGAGCTTGAGCTGAACGTGCCGACCACGAGCGCGGTCCGGATGCAGCTGGCGCTCGAGACCCAGCAGTTCCTCAGTCACATCGGCGTCCGCATCATCCTCCGGACCAGTGATGGTCCCACCTGGAATTCGCGCAGGAATCAGCACGACTTCGACATCGACGCTTCCTCGTCGGGGCTCGATCCCTCGCCGTCCGGCCTCATGCAGAGCTGGTCCTGTCTGGGCCTCGACGGGATCAATGTCGGCGCCGCGTGTGACCCGCGAGTGGATTCACTGATGGAGCGCGCGATCGCGGCGAAAGGAAACCCGCGGCCACTCTGGTTCGCGGCCATCCGCCGCATCGAAGAGGACGCACCCGCCGCGTTCATGTATTCGCTCACCAACGCATTCGTCGTCCACCGCCGCTTCGAGCACGTCAACATCCGCCCGGACGGGTGGTGGGCGGCGCTCGGAGAGTGGACGGTCAACGAGAAGCGGTGAGATGACCCGCTGGCTGGTCCGCCGGATTGCCCAGGCGCTGGTCACGCTCCTGATCGTATCCGTTCTGCTTTTCTTCATCATCCGGCTTACACCGGGCGATCCGCTCTCGCGACTGACTGGCGACCGGCCCATCTCACCGGCCGCCGTGGCTCAGCTCAAGCATCTCTACGGCCTCGATCAGCCACTGCTGGTCCAATTTTCGGCCTGGGTACGCGCGCTCGCTCACGGCGACCTCGGAGTGTCCATCGCGCAGGGACGCGATGTCACCACGCTCCTCGCCGAGCGACTGCCGGCATCGTTGCTTCTTGGCGGCGTGGTACTCCTGCTCAATTTTACGGTCGGGCTGGCGTTCGGCGTGTGGCAGGCGAAGCGTCACAACCAGCTGCCGGACCGGGTGCTCGGCGCGATCTCCCTCACGGCCTACGCCACACCGTCGTTTCTGCTCGGGCTGCTGCTTGCCGGGCTGCTGAGCGTGCACTGGCACATCTTCCCACCCTGTTGCCTTCGCGATCCGCTTGCTACCGACGACGGCAGCCTGGCCGGCGCGCTCGACGTGCTGCATCATCTGGTGCTCCCGGTGGCGACGCTTTCGATCGTGAGCATGGCGGCCACGATGCGGCAGCAGCGCGGCGCCATGATCGAGGCACTCAAACTCGATTGCGTGCGCACCGCGCGTGCGAAGGGACTGACTTCCGGCGCTGTTACGTGGCACGCATGGCGAAACGCGCTCTTTCCCGTCCTTACGCTCTTCGGGCTCTGGCTGCCGCTGCTGGTGACGGGATCAGTCTTCGTGGAATCGGTGTTCGCATGGCCTGGTCTCGGTCTCCTCGCGTATGATGCGATCTCGGGGCGAGACTACCCGGTGCTGATGGGGACTTCGCTGCTGGTCGCACTGGTCGTCGTGCTGGGGGGATTCCTCACCGACCTCGCTTATGCGACGCTCGACCCGAGAGTACGCTACCGGTGAGTGCCGCGTGAGGCTGACCGCGCACGGTGTCCTCCGTGATCTCTGGCAGCGACCCAAGGGTCGCGCCGGGCTCGTCGTGCTCGCGGTGATCGTCCTCCTCTCGCTGGCCGGACCGGCATTCGTGCAGGACCCCGCCGCGATTCCGGATCTCGAGCATGGAAGATTTCTTGCGCCCGGCGCCGCGCATTTCTTCGGCACCGACTACGTGGGACGGGATGTTCTCGCGCGAGTGATCTGGGGATCGCGCATCTCCCTCGGTGTTTCGGCGCTGAGCGTGCTCCTCGCGATGACCGCCGGCACGGCCGTCGGACTCGTGGCCGGATATCTCGGCGGGTGGGCGGATGCCGCGATCATGCGGTTCGTGGACGCGGCACTCGCGGTCCCCCGGCTCTTCCTTCTGCTTCTCCTGGTGGCGGTATGGGAGCACATTCCACTCGTCGCGCTGATCATCGTGATCGGAGCGACGGGATGGTTCGGCACTGCGCGCATGGTGCGCGGCGAAGTGCTTCGGCTCCGGGAACAGGACTATGTGAGAGCGGCCGAAGCACTCGGTGGCCGGCGGCGACGGATTATCTTCCATCACCTGCTGCCGAACACGCTCGGGCCGGTGGTGGTGACGGCCACGCTGGCCATCGGGGACGTCATTCTGGTGGAGGCCGGACTCTCGTTTCTTGGCCTCGGCGTACAGCCGCCGACCGCATCGTGGGGTTCGATGATTCAGGATGCCAAGAGTACGCTGTTCACCGCGCCGTGGACCGGCGCCTTCCCGGGGCTCGCCATCGTGCTCACCGTACTGGCCGTGAACCTCGTCGGCGAAGCGCTGCAGGATTCGCTCACGCACAGTCCGGCATGAGCATGCTGCTCGAGGTCGAGAACCTGCGGGTCACGTTCCCCGCCTCGCGTGACGGATCGGGACAATCCCGCCCGGTGGATGGTGTGAGTTTTTCGCTCGAGCGTGGACGGACGCTGGCGCTGGTCGGCGAGTCGGGGTGCGGGAAAAGTCTCACGAGCCTGGCGCTGCTCCGGTTGATTCCCTCCCCCGGCCGCATCGAACCGGGCAGCCGCATTCGCCTCGATGGGCAGGATCTGCTGGCGCTCGAGGGGGAGGCACTGCGCCAGATCCGCGGGCGACGGATCGGCATGATTTTCCAGGACCCGATGACCAGTCTCAACC
>JBDUEA010000131.1:0-8902 GCA_040002695.1 Gemmatimonadota bacterium
GCCGGCCGAGGAGCCCGGTGGCGCCGAAGCCGAAGAGCACGCCGAAGATGAGCCGCGGAGAGAGGAGGGCCATGATCGACCACCGCGCCTCGCCCTTGGCGTGCGAGTGCGCGCCACGGCCGGTGTGAGGTGCGTGTCCGCCCCGTCCGCCATGTCCGCTGTGTCCGTGTCCGCCAATATGGAAATGACTCCCCAGCCCGCCGACGGCCATCACAACGAGGCCGGCGGCACCGAGAATCAAGGAGAACGTGTAGAGGTCCATGGATGAGTCGTAAGCCTCAAGCCGTAAGCAATCCGGTCAGAAACACTCGCATACTTCCGCATTCATCAACGGCCATCGGTCAACCGCAGCGTTTGAGATTGCCACGTCGGTCGCTGCCCTAAAGGACTCGGTCGCGCCCGAGTCGCGCTGCGCGCTCCTTAGGGGCGCTCGGTCGCGCTCCCTCCTCGCAATGACAGAAGTGGGGCCCTGCTCCCTGCCACCTGCCACCTGCCACCTGCTCCCTCTACTTCCGCATTCATCAGCGGCCATCGGTCAACCGCAGCATTTGAGATTGCCACGTCGGCGGCTTCGCCGCCTCCTCGCAATGACAGAAGTGGGGCCCTGCTCCCTGCCACCTGCCCTTTCATCTTTCAACTTTTAACTCGTCACCCGTCACTCAGCACTCAGTACTCAGTACTCAGTACTCTCTCCGTCAGTGCGCCGCCGCCCCCGGCATCTGGATCAGCGGCATCGCGTTGCTCGAGACCATCGGCATCTTGCCGTCCCACCGCTTCGCCATCTCGTACTGCACCAGCGTCGGCGTGATGCTCTCGGCCAGCAGTTGATTGGCCTTGGCCTGGGCCTGCGCTTCGGCGAGAATCGCCTTCGCACGTCCGGCGGCCTTGATGGAATCACCCTGGGCCTGGAACTGGTTCTTCTGCAGCTCGTTCTGCGCGGTGAGTCCCTGCTGCTGCATCACGTTCTTCTGGTTGATCGCCTGCATGACAGCCTCGGGTGCCCGGAGTTCGTTCAGCGTGAACTGCCGCACCAGGATGCCGTACGGACTCAGGGCCTTCTCCAGCTGCTGCTGAGCGCGACTCACGACCTCCGCCTTTTTCGGCCCGATCACCTCGGCGATCGCCTCGGAGCCGACCACTTCCTGCAAGGCCTGGCGCACGGCCTGCTTGATGTAGCCGTGCTGAATGGTCTCGATCGTGGTTCGGAAGGTTGAATAGAGCTGGGGGACCTTGAGCGGATCGAGCTCGAACGACATGGAGACGTCGAGGGAGATCGGCTGCCCCTCGACGCTGTTCACGTTGATCTCGTCGTTGTTGACCGAGCCCTCGTTGCCGGCCTTGGCGAGGACGAGCGTCTGCATGTAGGTCGGATATTCCTCGATGCCCGTCGTGAGCGGATTCCGCAGGTGGAAGCCGGGGCCGAGCGCCACGGGGTCGACGCCGCCACCGGCGCGATGAATGATGATCCCGACGTTGCCGGGGTTGATGTACGTGGCGCAGGATGGCGCCGCGATCACCAGCAGCACGAGCACGCCGATGCCGATGAGCACCTTGAACAGCGTGACTCCGCGTTCGGCGTGCGTCACCCGATCCTCACGATTCGTCGACATGGACATCGTCCACCGCCTCCTTGAAGCAATGTGAACAGAGCGCCTCGCCACTCTTCAGGCGAACGAGGGTATCTTCGCGTTGCAGTCCGTGAATCGGGCAGGTCAGCTCGAGCCGGGCCTCGATCTGCTTGCGGTTCTCTGCCTGTTTGAGGCGCAGGCCGAGCGGGGTATACCGGTACACGACATAGCCGGCCAGACCCAGCGCAGCGATAGCGGCGATGAGGAAGCCCAGCTCGTCCAGGAGAATGCCGAACATCGGACAGCTCCGTCCGCGTCCAAGCGGTTGAAAAGGGAGAAATAAAGGTAGCTGAATCGCGGGGCGGACGGGGCGAGCGGAGAAGGAGGGGAGGGCGGAGACGGTTTGCAGGTGCCGTGAGGATCGCCTGACGGGCGGGTATATATAGAAGGGACCTGGCCGCTTTCTCGGTCCCACGGAGACATCAGTGTTCGACTACAGCAAGATCCCGCTCCCGCCCCGGCGAAAATTCGTCCGCCGCCTCGTGGTGCTGGGACGGTTCTCCCTGATCCTCGTCTCGGTCTCGCTGTGCATCGGCACGCTCGGCTTTCACCTGATCGGGCGCATCAGCTGGCTCGACGCGTTCCTCAACTCGTGCATGCTGATCGGCGGGATGGGACCGACGGCCAGCTTCGACACCCCGGCCTCGAAGCTCTTCGCCTCGTTCTTCGCGCTGTACGCGGGGCTCGTCTTTCTCGTCGCCGGCGGCATCGTGTTCGCCCCGCTCTTTCACCGCCTGCTCCATCGCTTCCACATCGAGGACAGCCAGCAGCCGCCGAAGAGCTGACACAGCAGAACACGCTCGGTAGCGGATGGTATATTGGGCCATGACCAACCGCCTCTCCACCGCGACGTCCGCCTACCTCAAGTCCGCCGCACATCAGCCGATTCACTGGTACTCCTGGGGCCCCGACGCCTTTGCCGAGGCGCGGCGAACCAATCGTCCGATCCTGCTCGATATCGGCGCGGTATGGTGCCACTGGTGCCACGTCATGGACGGCGAATCATACGAGAACCCGGCGCTCGCCGAGTTTCTCAACGCGAATTTCGTCTGCCTGAAGGTGGACCGGGACGAACGCCCCGATGTAGACACCCGCTATCAGCGCGCCGTGCAGGCAATCGCCGGTCAAGGCGGCTGGCCGCTCACCGCCTTTCTCACCCCCGACGGCGAAGTGTTCTACGGCGGCACCTACTTTCCGCCCGACGGGATGTACGGCCGTCCCGGCTTTCGTACCGTGCTCGAGCAGGTGCTGGCGGTCTATCGCGATCAGCCCGACAAGATCCAGGCGCAGGCCACCGCCATCCGGAATCTGCTGACCGAGCATCTCGACGAGAGCAAGCGAGGCGAGGTCTCGCCACTGCTGCTTCAGGAAGCGGTCGACAGCATCGCCAAACTCTTCGATTTCCGTCACGGCGGCTTCGGCACTCAGCCCAAGTTTCCTCATCCCGCCGCCATCATTTTCCTGTTGCATCGCTGGCACCGGCATCCTGAGCCGTGGATTCGCGAGATGATCGACCGCACGCTCCTTGGCATGGCGCGCGGCGGCATTCACGACCAGCTCGCCGGCGGCTTCCATCGTTACAGCGTCGATGCCCGGTGGATCGTTCCCCACTTCGAGAAGATGGCGTACGACAATTCCGAGCTGCTCAAGGCCTACCTCGAGGCCTACTCCGCGTTTCGCACCGAGGAGTACGCCGAGGTCGCGCGCGGCATCGTGCGCTGGACGCGAGAGGTCATGGCGGATCCGGAAGGCGGATACGCCGCGAGCCAGGACGCCGACGTCGGTCTCCACGATGATGGGGACTACTTCACCTGGACGCGCGACGAAGCCGCCGCCGTGCTCACGGGCGACGAGCTCGAGGTGGCAGCCGGCAGGTACGACATCAACACCGCCGGCGAGATGCATCACAACCCTGCGAAGAATGTGCTGTTCATCGCGGAGACCATGCCGGCACTCGCCGCACGACTCAAGCTCTCCGAGCCTGAAGCGTTGGAGCTACTGCGTAGCGCGCAGGATAAGTTGCGCGCCGAGCGTGCGCGACGCGTTGCGCCGTTCGTGGACCGCACCCGCTACGCGAGCTGGAATGCCATGCTGGCCGGGGCGCTCATCCGCGCGGGCGTCGTCCTCGAGGATGAGTGGGCGCTGGCGCATGCGCTCCGGACGCTGGAGCGGATTCGCGCGGAGAACCCGGAAGCCGATACGGTGGCGCACACTCCAGGCGGCGTCGGTGGTCTGCTCGATGACCAGGTACAAGTGGCGCAGGCCTCGCTGGAAGCGTATGAAGCGACGGGAGACGAAGGCTGGCTGACGTGGAGCGAGTCGCTCATGGAGAGGGTGTGGCGGGACTACTGGGATGCGGCGACCGGCGGCCTCTTCGACGCCGCGACTTCGAGTGTGGCCGACGGCGAGGGACTGCTCCCGACTCGCGCCAAGCCGGTGCAGGATGCGCCGACGCCGTCACCCAACGGCGTCGCGGGTCTCGTCGCGGCAAGGCTCGCAGAGCTCACTGGTGACGAGCGCTGGCACGAGCGGCACAATGCGCTGGTGACCGCGTTCACCGGACGGGCGCATGAGCTCGGTCTTTACGGCGCCACGTTCCTGCTCGCCGCAGACTGGGCGCTCAACCCTGCCGCGCACCTCGTCATCATCGAAAGCGCCGCGGCCAATGGAGAAGGCGAGCGCATGCTGCGGCGCGCGCTTTCTTATTTCGTGCCGCGCCGCGTGGTGCAGTGGGTGCGGGGAGCATCGGATCGTCCGTTGCCTCCTGCGGTCCAGGGAATGATTTCGGTTTCCTCGAAGTCCGGGGGCGCTCGCGCCTTCGCATGCGTCGGCACCAGCTGTTCCGCTCCGGCCTCGACGGATGCCGAATGGGCCGGCACACTCGACGGGCTATCTCACGCGGAAACCGCGTAGGCCACCCCGCTCGCGCCTTGCGCCGACCCCCCTCCCCCGCCGATTTTGAGATCGAATGCTTCAAAAGAGCTTAAAGGCCGGGATAAGCCATCATTCCCCGGCCCTGAGCCCTACCACCTGCCCCCTAATCCCTGACACCTACCACCTAAGACATCCTCTCCCATGAAATCCGCGACCATCGACACCGCCAAGGGCACGATCTCCGTCGAGCTCTTCGATACCGAGACCCCCGACACCGTCAAGAATTTCGAGAAGCTGGCCAACGAGAAATTCTACGACGGCACCCGGTTTCACCGGGTGATCAACAACTTCATGGTGCAGGGCGGCTGTCCGCATTCGAAGGAAGCGAACAGCCCGCGCGCGGGCACCGGCGGCCCCGGCTACAAGATCAAGTGCGAGACCGCGAAGAACACGCATAAGCACGTGGCCGGCACGCTTTCGATGGCCCACGCCGGCAAGGATACCGGCGGCAGCCAGTTCTTCATCTGTCACAGTCCCCAGCCGCACCTCGACGGCGTGCACACCGTGTTCGGACAGGTGACGAAGGGGATGGACGTCGTAAACCAGATGAAGAAGGACGACGTCATCAATTCCATCCGCGTAGTCTGACCGCTGCATCTCGATTTCGCGGTTCTCGCTGACTACGCTCTGATCGATCAGCAGGGCAAGCTCTCCGTCCTCGGACTCTTTCAGCACGTCTGGGTCCCGACATTCCCCGCTATTCATCCGCGAACCCACCTGGTCCTCCGGGTTCGCGGGCGCAGGACCGAAATCGGCATGCATAGCATGCGGATCCGCTTCGTGGACGACGCCGGCAAGGAACTCCTCGATGGCCAGGGCACCGTGCAGTTCGGGGAGCCCCCGGCCGGCGTGACCGATGTCGAGGCCGGAGCGATTCTCGTGTTCGACGTTCCGCTGCCGCACGCCGGCGTCTATGCCTTCGAGATCAGCCTGGACGACGGCGAGGTGAGTCGGGTGCCACTGACCGCGGCTTCGGTCGATCCCGCTCCGGGGATGGCCAATTAGGGCGTCCCCGCTTCCGAAATTGTCGGCCCCTCTCCCTGAAGACATCTTCACCGTTGCAACATCATGAGTTACAAGGCAGGGTCACATCCTACAATTTTGACATCGCCTCCTCGACCCGATACACTTTTTACAGCAGCACGCCTTCCTTAATTAATCAGCACTTTCTGGCCGGGCCCAATTGCGAGGTTCAACTATGCGGCGATTTCTCGTCTGGACTACCCTCGGCGTTCTTGCCACGAGCCTCGCGGCTCCGGGTGCATTGAATGCCCAGGGGTACAGCGTCAACGAGCACAGCTCCTGCGCGACGGGCCGCGCGGGAACCGGAGTCGCTTCTCCCTGCTCGGACGGCTCGGCCATCGTCTACAACCCGGCCGGCCTCGCCTCTCTCGCGAAGGGTGCCGGGACGTTCGCCATCGGCGGCACCTTCATCGCGCCGAGCGGCAATTTCACGGACGATGCGACGGGGATCGTCAGCAAGATGAACAGCAAGGTGTATCCGGTGCCGGCTGTGTATCTCACGCGCGGCCTTACCAACACTGTCGCCGCCGGCATCGGCCTCTTCGCGCCGTACGGTCTCACCACCGACTGGCCGACCACCTCGCAGGGCAGGTTCCTGGGCTACCACACCGTCATTCATACCATCTACGTCCAGCCGACAGTCGCCGCGAAGCTCGGTCAGCGCATGAAAGTCGGCGGCGGCCTCGATGTGAACTTTGCGCATGTGCAGCTCCGCCAGCGAGTGGATCTTTCGACCCAGCTGGTCGGCGCGCCGGCGCCTCCGGGCGTCACCTTCGGCAACCTCGGCATTCCCAACGGGACCGACTTCGCGGACGTGAATCTGCACGCCAACGCGACCGGAATCGGCTATCACCTCGGCCTCATGGTCGAGGCCACCGACCGGATCTCCTTCGGCGTCCGGTATCTGTCGCGCCAGAAGGTGACTTTCAAGAGCGGCAACGTCGACATCTCCGAGGTGAGCACCGGCATTCTCCTTCCGGCATCGAATCCGTTCGGCGTGCCAGGCGGCACTCCGCTCGATGCGCTGCTCGCCTCACAGTTCGCCGCGGGCGGCCCGCTCACCAACCAGACGGCCACCACCGCGCTGCGCTTTCCGGAGCAGTGGGTCGTGGGCACGACGCTCAAGCCGACCGATCAGCTCCAGCTCTTCTTCGACGTGCAGTACACGCATTGGGAAGTTTTCAAGTCGCTCGATATCGCCTTCCAGCGGCTGCCGGTCGTGATCCTGCCCGAGAATTTTCGCAACGTGACGGCCTACCGCTTCGGCGGTCAGTACGACGTGACGCCGGCGACTTCGCTCCGGCTCGGTTATATCAGCCACGATGCGGCGGAGCCCGATGGCTCGGTCGTACCGAATCTCCCTGAAGGCCGCCGCTCCGAGTTCACGCTTGGCGTCGGCACCAGGCTCACGAACCGGATTCACGGAGACGTTGCCTACCAGTACATCGATCAGGGCGACCGCCGAGGACGCACCGTCCCTGCCGGTCAGCCCGACAATGGGCTCTATCACTTCAATGCCCACATCTTTGGCGCCACCCTGGCCTTCGACTTCTGAGAGCGAGACGCATCCATGAGACTCATCCGTAGCGCAGCCTCGGTCGCGATCGCCCTTGCGGCGCTCGCCAGTTGCCGGGCCGACGAGCACCTGACGTCGCCGCTGCCCATCGATCCGATGTTCCGCCGGTACGCGGCCCTCGGCAACAGCATCACGGCCGGCTTCCAGTCCGTCGGCATCGACGACAGCACCCAGATCCGCGCCTACCCGCAGCTGCTCGCGGCGGCGATGCGCACCACCTTCGTCTATCCCAAGCTCAACGGCCGAGGCTGTCCGCCTCCGTTCACGAACAACGTGACGCAGACCAGGGTGGGCGGCGGGACGCCGACGACCTGCGATCTCCGCGTGCCCACCACCGGACCGCTCAACAGCGTGGCGGTGCCCGGCAACGTGGTGGACAACCTGCTCAGCAATTTCGGTCCGCCTCCGTCGTCGTTCGATCCGCTCAAGACCTTCTTCCTCGGCGGTCGTACCGAGACCGAGCTGATGACGCAGTTGCAGCCGACGTTCGTCTCCCTCTGGATCGGCAACAACGACGTGCTCGGCGCACTGACCAGCCTCACCAATCCCGGCGATCCCGCCCAGATCACGAGTCCAACGCTCTTCGCCGCGCAGTATGATTCCGTCCTTAATCTCATCCAGGGGACCGGCGCCAAGGCCGTGCTCGTCTCGGTAGCCGATGTCTCGGTGCTGCCGTACGCCTCACGCGCGGCCATCTACTACTGTCTCAAGAATGGTGGCTGTCCCGCTCCGCTTCCCCCACAGGACCCGACCTTCGCCGCGATTCCCACGTTCACGGTGAACGTGAATTGCGCGCCGCCGGGCGGGCTCTCCGTCCTGGTTCCGTGGCCGATCGGGCTCACCAAGCTGGAGACCGCGATCAACGGCGGTGCTGCGACGATCGACTGCTCGGTGGACAATGAAGTGGTTACCGCCACCGAGCTCGATGCGATGCAGTCGGCGGTGACGGCGTACAATGCGCACATCGCCTCCGAAGCCACCACCCGCGGCTATGCCTTCTTCGACGTCAACTCGCCACTTGGGGCGCTGGTGGCGTCAGGCATCATCCCGTCGTTCCCCAATGTCACGCCGGCCCTGTCGGGACAGTCGGTCGACTTCGGCACCATCTTCTCGCTGGACGGTGTTCACCCGAGCTCGCTCGCGCACCGGCTGCTCGCCGATTCGATCGCCTCGGCGATCAACCAGAAGTACGGCACGGGGCTGCCGATTCCGATGTGCGGAACGGTGAATTGCCCGGCGCCGTGACCGCAGTGAGCGGTAAGGGGTGAGGGGTGAGCGGGAGGTTCTTCGAGATTGGCTTCCTCTGAACGGTGAGCCGGGGCGTGATGCTCCGGCTCGCAGTTTTTCCGGTGAGCGGTGAGCGGTTAGAGGTAAGCGGGAGAGACGCGCTACGGCCTACGGGCGGCGGCTTGGACCTTATACCTTTTAGCAGCGGCCACCGGCTTCATCCATCGTTATTCATCCTCTCACTTCGACTCCGCATGCCACCGATTTCCCGCGAACACGCTCTTGCCCTCATGCACGAATACACGCCGTCCGAAGCGCTCCGCAGGCACATGTACGCGGTCGAAGCCGCGATGCGCGCGATGGCGGTGAAAGCCGGCGAAGACGCCGATGACTGGGGACTCGTCGGCCTCCTCCACGACTTCGATTACGAGCGCTTTCCCAACGACGCCCACTCGGCCACGGAGGAACATCCGGCCGAAGGCGTGCGTATACTCGCCGCACAGGGGCTCACGGA
>JBDUEA010000132.1:0-8725 GCA_040002695.1 Gemmatimonadota bacterium
CGTCGGTCGCGTCGTCGCTACCGAACTCAAGCCCTCGACTCCGCATCAGTTTCATTTCTGGACCGCGCGGAACTCCCCGGTGGGGATCGGCGCGATCGTCAGGGTGGATACCGAAGAACGCACCGTGCTCGGCATCGTCACCGACGGCTTTGCGTATTCGGACCTCATGACCCCGATGCACGATGTGATCGGCGCCGAGGGAGATCCGGCACGCGCAGGCGAAGCGCCGACCGAGCGCGCGGAGATCAGGCTCTACACCGCGGCCGTGCTGCGCCAGCTTCCCGAGGAACCGTTGCAGCCGGTGCCGCTCGGCCCGGTGTTCCTCGCTGGTGATGAGGACATCGTCACCGCGCTTCGCATGGACACCTACACCGGCGCGGTCCGCCCGACCGGCGTCCCCGTCGGTGTCTACAGCTCCGCGGGACTCGAGGCGCCCGTCTATCTCGACGCTGATTTCCTGCTCGGACCCGAAGCGGCCCATCTCAACATCACCGGCGTCTCCGGCCTCGCCACCAAGACCAGTGCGGTAGAGTTTCTGCTCACCAGTATTTTCCAGCGCTTTCCAGCCCACAAGGGCTCGGTTGCGGCGCTCTGCTTCAACGTGAAGGGCCCCGATCTCTGTTTCCTTGATCAGGGTTGCTCACTCTCAGCTGAGGATCTTCGCCTCTACGCCCGGCTCGGCCTCACCGCCGAGCCCTTCAGGAATGTGAAATACTTCGCGCCGTTCAAGCCGGATGGCGTCAATCTCAATACTCTGCGTACCAACGAGGCTCTCTCGGCCAACACCGAACCGCTGGTCTGGGGACTCCGCGAGGTCCTCGACTACGCCGAGGTGCTGCTCAACCGGGATGACGTGGACGCCAAGGCCGGCGCGTTCATCGACTTTCTACGCGAACGCGTGGTCGGCCGCGACTACACCGATGACAGCCTTCGCGGCCGCCCCTTCCAAGTGGAGACCTTCGCCGATCTGGAAGAATTTTTTCGCGCGATCTTTGATTTCATGGAGGCGCTCGGACGCGGCGGCGAAGTCTGGCGGACCCATCACGTCGCCACGATCCGGAAAGTACGGAACCGGCTAGGCAACATCAGCGTCCGCGCAAGAGGCCTGGTGACCGATGATGGGCAGGCCAACGATCTGCCGTGGGGAAAGTTCGAGGACCGGAGCGTCCAGGTGGTGGACGTGGCGGCGCTCGACCCGCTGGTGCAGGACCTCATCTTCGCGCGGGTCGTCTCCAAGCTCCGCGAGCACCTCGAGCGTCGCGATCTTGGTGTGGATCATGTAGTGGTGTTCGTCGATGAGCTCAACAAGTACGCGCCGTCCGATGGGCCCGACACCTACGTGCGCCGGATGCTGCTCGATCTTTCCGAGCGCGGCCGGTACCTGGGTCTGGTGCTCTTCTCGGCCCAGCAGTTTCGGAGCCAGGTCCAGCGCCGGGTCGTGGGCAATGCGGGGACCGCGCTCTTCGGGCGGATGGATATGGATGAGCTCGCCACGCCGGCATACGCGAATCTCTCTCCGGCGACACGGGCCAAGCTTGCCGCGCTCCCCAAGGGCGAGCTGATGATCCGGCATCCACATTTTACCCAACCGGTCTTCGTCCGCTTTCCGCGCCCGGCTGTGCTCACCGGCAGGGAAGGGGTGGAGAGGTTTCCTCCAGTTCTCGACCTGCCGTTCGCTGACGCAATCGCGAGACAGCTGCGCGGCCTCGATCGGGAGGTCACCGGTGCTTGGGTCGCCGAGCGGATCGAGGGTCACGCGGAAGATGATGTGCGCCGTGCGCTGCATGCCACGCGCCGCGCGCGTCCCGATAATCCCCGCGCCTTTTTCACGTCGGCGCTCGGACGCCGTGTTCGCGGTGAGGCGCCGGTGCGTCCGCGTGGCGTCCCTGTGCTTCGGCAGAGCGAAGACCCGTACGCCTAGAGTCGGGGAATGATCACGATTCGACCGGCGACGGTCTCAGACGCCGACTTTCTCGCCGGCCTCGCTGCACGGACCTTCAGCGAGGCGTTCGGGGCGGACAACCGGCCGGAGGATCTCGCCTTGCACCTGGCGACCGCCTACGGAGTGGAGCGGCAGGCGGCGGAGCTACGCGATCCGGCAGTGACGACGTTGTTTGCGGAGACGGACGGCTCGGTGGCAGCCTTCGCGCAGCTTCGGCGCGGATCATCGCCGCCCTGCATCGAAGCTCATCGGCCCATCGAGCTCTGGCGGTTCTACGTCGATCGGCCGTGGCACGGTCGGGGCGTAGCGCAGGAAATGATGCAGGCAGTCATCGACGCAGCAATCACGGGCGGGCACGACGTGCTCTGGCTGGGCGTCTGGGACCGAAACCCTCGGGCGCAGGCATTCTATCGGAAGTCGGGATTCGACGATGTCGGATCGCAGCCATTTGTGGTAGGAACGGACGAGCAGAACGATCGTGTGATGGTTCGGCCGCTGCGGGAGCCTTCCATTCGGACGACCTAGTCCTCGGTCGATCCCTTCGTCACCTCGGCGACGCGTCCTCCCCGGAGAAGCGTCACGATCGATGTGCGGCCCGCCGAGTGCGTCGCCTTGAGCCGGTTGGCGTGCGCAGAGAGCAGGTCGCTTCGGCTGATCATGCCGATGACGTGTTGGTCCGCGTCCCGCGAAACCACCGGCAGACGTCCCACTCCCTCCCGCACCATCAGGTCCGCTGCTTCACGAAGTGTGTGATCTCCGAATACGACCGCGGGCGGACGCCGGATGACGTTCCGCAGCGGCTCAGCACCATCGGCTCGGTCGAGCAGGTCTCGCCGCGTGACGACGCCGATCAGGCCCCGATCGTCGATCACCGGAAAACCCTGGTGCGTCGAGCCACCGGCACCATCCGCCAGCCATTCTCGCACCGTCTCCAGTGAGTCGTCGGCCGCAAGCGCCACGACCTCACGCGTCATGTGGTCCCGAATCAGGGTGTGATCAAGATGGTCCGCCGAATACTCTGTCCGGATCGGCGCGCCTCGGCGCGCGAGCCGCTCGGTCATGATCGAATTCCGCAGCAGCATGAGCGAGACGAGATACGCGGCACTGCACCCTGCAAGCAGCGGCAACAGACCCATTGACTGGTGCGTGGTCTCGAACGCGAACACGACCGAGGCGAGCATCGCGTTCGAGGCGCCCGCGAACATGCTCGCCATTCCCACGAGCCCGGCGATTCGAGGATCGAGTCCCATCCAGGGAAACACGGTAGCGCCGACGGCCCCGAGCAGCGCACCGAGCCCGCCACCGATGGTGAATAGTGGAGCCAGCGTACCTCCCGAGGTTCCGCTTCCGAGCGCGATGACCCAGGAGATGAACTTGAGCGCGACCAGCAGCAGGAGCGCTCTTCCGGTGATCGTGCCGGTCACGATGCCCTGGATGTTGTCATATCCGACACCCAGTGTCCTCGGCGCGACGTAGCCGACGACGCCAACCACGATCCCGCCGAGCGCCGGCCACCACATCCAGTGAATCGGCAGCCGTTCAAAGGCGTCCTCGACACCATACACTGCCTTCGTGACGAAGACCGAGGCCAGACCGACCAGCGCCCCGATGGCGACATACCCCGCAAGTGCCTCGCCGCCGGGCTGCGCGATGTCGTGCATCGCAAACACGGCCGTCGAGCCGTGAAAGGCCAGCCGGACCGCGGTCGCGGCGGCGCTCGCGAGCGCGACGGGAACCAGCGAGCGGGGTCGATACTCGAAGAGCAGCAGTTCGAGCGCCAGCAGTACGGCCGCGACCGGACTTCCGAACGTGGCCGCCATTCCGGCTGCGGCGCCTGCGCCGAGGAGCACCTTCCGCTCGTCAGCGCTGATGTGAATGACCTGACCGAGAAAGGAGCCGAGCGCGGCTCCGGTCGCGATGATCGGCCCCTCGGCGCCGAACGGCCCGCCGGTGCCGATCGAGACGGCCGCTGAAAGTGGCTTGAGGACCGTGACGACCGGCGAGACTCGACTCTCGTTGAAGAGCACCTGCTCCATGACCTCGGGAATGCCGTGGCCGCGGATGGCGGACGAGCCGTAGCGCGCAAGTATTCCGACGATCAGGGCGCCGGCCACCGGCACCAGAATGACCCAGAGTCCGAGCGTGTTGTCGGCCGGAGAGACAAAAGCGGTGGAAGACCGCCCGTAGAACGAGATGTTGGTGATCCAGCCGATGAGCCGCGTAAGCCCTTCGGCGGCGAAACCAGCGCCGAGCGCGATGAGCACCGCGAGCGCGGAGATGAAGATCAGCCGCCGGTCGTGACGGTCACGGGGCCGGGGAAGAACGAAGCTGGGAGCCTGGAGTCCTCCGTCGATCGGGAGGGGCGGAACGGGGTCCACCGATGAATTCATATTGGGTCCCATATAAATAATTTAAGCCCTGCTGTGGAGGGCGACAAGTACGCCTCATTTCCTTGGGGCGTCACGCCTTGCCTCGTCGCTCGGCTCGCGCCATTCTCCACCCTGTGAAAATTGCCCACCTGGCTGACCTCCATCTCGGTTTCCGGCAGTATCACCGGCAGACCTCGACCGGCCTGAACCAGCGCGAGGCGGACGTCGCCAACGTCTTCCGCGGCGCTGTCGATGGCGTGATCGCCGCCCGACCCGATCTCGTCCTCGTGGCCGGGGACCTCTTCCACGCCGTCCGTCCCAGCAATCCTGCGATCCTCTTCGCCTTCCGGCAATTTCAGCGACTCCGCGAAGCGCTACCCGACGCGCCGGTCGTACTGATCGCCGGCAATCACGATACGCCTCGATCCGTGGAGACCGGCTCGATCCTCCGGCTCTTCGAGACGCTGGGTGTCGACGTCGTCGCCGACGAGGCGAAGCGTCTCGTCTATCCTGCGCTGGACACGAGCGTCCTCGCTGTCCCGCATGCGGCCTTGGTCGGCGCCGATCGGGTGCCCCTTCGGCCCGATGGACCCGAGCAGCGGCAACTGCTGATGCTCCACGGAGAGGTCGAAGGGGTATTTCCAACCGATCGAAGCGCGGTCGAGTATGGTGGCGCGACGATCCGGCCGGAGGAGCTTTCCGGAAATGGCTGGACCTACGTGGCGCTCGGCCACTATCACGTTCAGCATCGGGTGGCGCCCCGGGTGTGGTACTCCGGCGCACTCGATTACGTGAGTCCCAATCCCTGGGGTGAGCTCAAGGATGAAGCGCTTCACGGCATTGAGGGAAAAGGCTGGCTGCTCGTCGATTCCGATTCAGGAGAGGCAACGCGCCAGCCCGTGACACTCGCGCGCCGCGTACTCGATCTCGAGCCTCTCGACGGAACCGACAGCACCCCAGCCGTGCTCGACGCGCTGGTGGCCCGGCGGCTGGCGGAGGTTCCGGGCGGCATTGAAAATCAGATTGTGCGTCTGGTGGTTCGCAACGTTCCGCGGCACGTCGGACGCGAGATGAATCACTCAGCAATCCGGGAATTCAAGGCGGAGGCCCTGCATTTCCAGCTCGATCTCCGGAGGCCCGAAGCGCATCGCGAAGTCGGCGTCGGTGCGCCCGGACGACGGCAGACGCTGCCGCAGATCGTCGAGGCTTATCTTGCCCGTCGATTGCTGCCCTCGGAGATTGACCGGGAGAGCTTCGTCAAACTGGGTGCTGCCGTCATGGATGCGGTCGAGCGCGGCGAGGTCGAGGGCTGATGCAGATCGAGCGCATTCATCTCGTCAATTTCCGTCAGCATGAGGATACCGATCTCCGGTTCGGCCCCGGACTCACGGGCATCGTCGGCCCGAACGGGGCGGGGAAGACGACACTGCTCGAGGGGATCGCGTGGGCCATCTACGGTGCGCCGGCCGCGAGAGGAACCCGGGAGTCGATCCGGCGCCGCGGCGCGCCACCGCGTGCGCCGGTCCGCGTTGAACTCGAGTTCGTGCTCGGCGCGCATCGGTACCGGATCGTCCGCACACTCAGCACGGCGGAGCTCTACCAGGACTCCGATCCCGCGCCGATTGCCAACAGTATCGCCACCGTGACCGAGCAGACCAGCCGGATGCTCGGTATGCGGCAGGAAGAGTTCTTCAACACCTACTTCACGGGGCAGAAGGAACTCGCCGTCATGGCGGCCATGAAGCCTGCAGAGCGTGCGCAATTTCTTTCCCGGGTGCTGGGGTACGAACGTCTCAAGCTCGCGCAGGACCGGCTTCGCGAACTCCGCGCAGGGCTCCGCGCCCGGCTGCAGGTGCTCCAGTCCACGTTGCCGGATCCCGCTCAGCTCGACGAGGAGGAGGCGCGTGCGCGCGCCCGGCTGCAGGTCTCTCGGGACGCGGAAACCGCTGGTATTGCCGCATGCGCGGAGGGCGACCGGCGGGTTGCGGATGTGTCGCCCCGGTGGGAGGCGATGCAGCGGCTTCGCGAAACGATGGCCACGCTCGAGGGCGAGTTCCGCGTGGCGGAGCATCGGGTGCAGTCCGCGCGGGAGAAGTTCCAGACGCTTGATCGTCAGCTCATCGAGGCGAGCGAGGCGCGGACCCGTCTCGAGGAGTTGCGTCCGCGCCTGGCGCCCCTGGAATCGCTCCGCGCCGAACGGGCAGCGCTGGACGCGCAGGCCGACGCGACGGCATCCCGCCGCACCGCGGCAGCGCAGCTCGAGGAAGTGCGGGCGCGGCTGCAGGCGCTGGAGACGAGACTCGCGCGTCTTCCGCTGGCCGAGACGCTCGAAGAGGCCAGGCACCGCGTGGAAGAGCAGCGGGCCGCGCTGGCCACGACGCTGTCCCACCTCGATGAGCGGCGGACGGGCTGGGTGCGCGATACGCAGGATGCGAAGACCAAGCGCGAGACGCTGGTCGATCAGTACAAGGACCTTCGGGAGCAGCATCAGCGCATCGTGAAGGCAGGTCAGGAGGGCGCCTGTCCGACCTGCGCCCGACCGCTCGGCGACGAGTACGAGAAGGTGCTGGACGTCCTCGATCGTCAGCTGCAGGATGTGCTCTTCAACGGCAACTTCTACAAGCAGCGCATCGAACAGCTGGCAACCGAGCCGCCGGAGCTCAGGGAGATGAACTCGCGCCGAGCTCAGCTCGAGAGGGACGGAGCAGAGAGCTCCGCCAGTCTCGTGCGTCTCCAGGCCCAGCTGCAAGAGGGCCCGGCGCTTTTTCAGGAGCGGGAACGACTGCTCGCGCGCGTGGCGGAAATGGAATCCATTCTCGCGTCTACCGCCGGAACCTACGACCAGGCGCGGCACCGGGAAGTACGCCAGCTCGTGACGGATCTCGAGCCGCTCGCCGCACAGGGTGAACGCTTTCGCGTCGTGGCGGAGCGCGCGGAATCACTGATTCGTGAGGCGGAGAGCGCTGAAAAGGCGCTGTCGGACCGGGAGGTCGCCGCCCGCAACCTGCAGCACCAGATGGCCGAGCTCGGGTACACCGAATGGGCGTACACGCAGACACGGGCCGAGCATGACTCCGCGCAGCAATCGAAGCGGGAGGCGGAAATGCTGCTGGTGCGGGCACGAGCAGAAGGCGCCGCCGCGGGCGAAGGGCTCCTCGCGGTGGAGCGTCGACGCACCGAGCGTGCGACGCAGGAGGCCGAGGCCAGGAAGTCGGCCCAGGAGCTGGCCATTCACAATGAGCTGGATCGTGCCTTCACTGATCTTCGAACCGATCTCAATACACAGTTGCGTCCCGATCTGTCCGAGCTCGCCTCGGGCTTTCTGCGGGATCTCACGAACGGCCGATATACCGAGATGGAGCTGGATGAAGATTACGTCGCGACGCTGCTGGACGGCGGCGAAGTGAAACCGGTCATCAGCGGGGGCGAGGAGGACGTGGCCAATCTTGCGCTGCGACTGGCGATCAGCCAGATGATCGCGGAGCGCGCGGGGCAGCCACTCTCGCTGCTCGTGCTCGACGAGATCTTCGGATCACTGGATGAGGAGCGCCGCGCGTCTGTGCTCGACCTTCTGCGCAGCCTCGCCGACCGCTTCCCGCAGGTTATCCTGATCACCCACATCGAGTCGGTGCGGGATGGATTCGACCGGGTCATACGCGTGGACTACGACGGCGAGCGCGGCACCGCGCGCGTTCGGGAGGAAGCCGTGGGAGGGACCGATGGCCTGGCTGCGTGAGCCCGAAATCTTCGGTCCCGAACGCCCGACGATCCGGGACATCGAGCCGCTCAACCGCATCTTCGCCGACTCGTTTACGGATCGCTACCGTCGTGACGGTCTGGTCGGAGTGCGCGTTCCCCATCTGAATCCGCTCATCTGGCGTTATGCGCTCGAAGATGCCGGCGACGGCGCGATGATCTGGCGCGACGGCGATGGCGCCCTCGCCGGGTTCAACATCATTCACTTCTCCGGGGCCGAAGGCTGGATGGGTCCGCTCGCCGTGCGTCCCGACCGGCAGAACGCCGGTCTCGGCAAGGAGATGATCCGCTCCGGTATCGAATGGCTCCGTGAGCGCAGCGTCCGAACCATCGGGCTCGAGACGATGCCGCGCACCGTCGAGAATATCGGCTTCTACAGCCGGCTCGGCTTCATTCCAGGTCATCTGACGATCACGCTCACCAAGGATCTCGCGCGCCGGAGTGCGGCGCCGCCGACCCTGCTCTCGATGGCTGGCGAGGCGCGGGCCGATCGCCTGGTCGAATGCCGGCAGCTCACCGAACGACTGGTGCCGGGGACCGATTTCACCCGCGAGCTCACGCTGACGCATGACCTTCGCATCGGCGATACGGTGCTGGTGCGGGACCGGCGGATGCGCGGGTTCGCGCTCTGGCACTCGGCTCCGCTCGCGGCCGGTCG
>JBDUEA010000133.1:0-8653 GCA_040002695.1 Gemmatimonadota bacterium
GCGCGGTGGCATCCTCCGCCGCGGGCTGGCGGTGGAAAGGGCAGAGGCGGCACTGATCACCAATATTGCCGAGGACCACTTCGGAGAATTTGGCGTCTATGATCTTGCGTCACTTGCAGAAGCCAAGCTCGTGGTGGCGCGAGCGCTCGACGCGGAGAGTCCGCTCATCCTCAACGCCGACGATCCGACGCTGGTGCGCCTCGCGCCGGCCACGGGGCGGCCGATTACCTGGTTTTCTCTCGATGCCGCGCACCCGCTCATCATTGCCGCCGCAGTCCGCGGCGAATCCGCCGTCACTGTTGAAAACGCCCAGGTCACGATTCTCGAGCGCGGACAGCGCGAGGCGGTGATCCGAACCGCGGATGTCCCCATTACTCTCGGCGGTGCGGCCCGGCACAACGTCTCCAATGCGCTGGGCGCGGTCGCGCTGGCGCGGAAACTCGGGCTCTCGATCGCGGCGATCGCGGAGGGCCTTCGCAGATTCCAGGGAACCGCGCTCGAGAATCCGGGGCGACTGAATGTCTTCGACCTGGGCGGTGCACGGGTAATCGTCGACTTCGCGCACAATCCGCATGGAATGCGCGCGCTGGTCGAGCTTGCCGTGACATTCCCGGCGAAGCGGCGTCTGGTAATCCTCGGTCAGGCCGGCGACCGGGACGATGACGCGATCCGGGAGCTCGCGCGGAGCACCTGGCCGCTTGGTCCCGATAGAATCATCCTCAAGGAGATGGAGAAGTATCTGCGGGGCCGTGACCCCGGCGAGGCGACGGGCATCCTGGCCGAGGAATTCCGGCGACTCGGGGCAGCGGAAGGGACCATGTCGCAAGCGAACACCGAGCTCGAGGCCGTCCGGGAGGCGCTCGCCTGGGCCCGTCAGGGCGACCTGTTGCTGCTTCCGCTCCACAGTCAGCGTGAGGAAGTGCTGGTTCTGCTCGGCCGAATGCACGCATCTGGGTGGTCTCCCGGCAGTTGCGTGCCGGAATGAGACTTGCCTGATGCTTCCTCTAGCGCTTCCGATGCACCTATCGTAAGCTTTCCCGATACTGCTCCAGACCCAAGCCCAAGTACGGATGACTCCCACGACGAGCTGCCCTCGCTGCCAGACCGCCGTTGAAACCAGCTCCAAGTTCTGTCAGGGCTGCGGGTTCAACGTGTCCAGTGACTCCATGCCCGGAATCAACACGGGGACGGGGGCATTTCAGCGCCCGCCTTCGCAACTGGATGCGCTGCGCGCCGCCACCCTCGGCGACTACGATATCCAGTACGAACTGGGCCAGGGCGGCATGGCCACGGTGTACCTCGCACACGAGATCGCACTGGACCGCAAGGTGGCCATCAAGGTGATGGCGTCCTCCTACCTGCACGGCGCCGAGATGGTCACGCGGTTCAAGCGGGAAGCACGGACCGCTGGCGCGCTCAGTCATCCGCACATCATTCCGATCATCGCGGTCAAAGAAGCGCCGAACCTGTTGTACATCGTGATGAAATTCGTGTCCGGGCGCTCGCTCGACGCGATTCTTCGCGAAACAGGTCCCCTCCCCTTCTCCATGATCCGCACCATTCTCTGCGATATCGGCGGCGCGCTCGATTACGCGCACCGCCAGGGCGTGATTCACCGGGACGTGAAGCCCGGCAACATCATGGTCGAGGAAGAGGGCTTCGCGGTCATCACCGACTTCGGCATCGCGAAAGCTGGTGAAAATGACGCGCTCACCCAGACCGGCACTACCGTCGGTACGCCGAGCTACCTGAGTCCCGAAGCGTGCACGGGAGAGCGCGTTGGTCCGTCCGCGGATCAATACTCCCTCGGTGTCGTCGGCTATGAAATGCTAACCGGGCAGCTGCCGTTCACGGCCGAGTCGAGCCTGAGCATGATGTACGCGCAGGTGAACACGCCGCCGCGCCCAACCGGAACGCTGCGGCCCGACTGTCCGCCGGACCTGCACGACGCCATCATGCGGATGCTGGAGAAGTCTCCCGAGAATCGCTTTGCCACGCTCAAGGATCTGGTCACCGCCCTGAGCAGCCGGAGCCAGGTCGGCGAGGATACCGCCCGGACTCACATCGGGCTGCTCGCGAAACGTCGCTCGGGGCCGAATGCGCCGGGCGTGCGACTCACTCCCCACAGCCCGATTCCCACCGGGCGTCACGCGGGCGCTGATACTGTCCGGACGCCAGGCTCGGTGGACATCAACGACTCGCGCGCCACGCCGCGGCCGCAGCCGACCGCAGGTCTCCGGCGTCGGGTTCCCAACTGGGTCATCGGAGTCGCGGCCGTGCTGATCGCGGCCATCGCTTTCTTCCTGCTGCGCCCGAAATCCGCGCCCGAGACTCCCGCCCCGGTGGCGGCCGTAGCGCCCGACACACGCCGGGTGGACAGCCTTCTGATCGCAGCGCGCGGCGCGGCCGCGTACGCGAGACAACGCGCGGTCGCCGCCGGCGCCAACACACGCGCACTGCACACCGGAGACTCGGTGCAGACGATGGCCGATTCTCTCGTCTCGCAGGGCCGGAAGGCGGAGGCGGCGGTGCTGCTCACCTCCGCCGTTTCGTTGTGGGCGGACGCCGAGCAGCGCAGCAGCACCGCGCGCACGGCCGCGGCGAATTTGTCCGCGAAGCCCGCGGTTGCTCGCGCGGCAGCGCCAGTCGTTGTGCATCCGACGGCGGCCACCAGCTCCCCCACTCCGGCGCCTCAGCCGGTGGCGGCGCCGGAGCTTTCGGATTCACAGACGGTGGCTGGTTTCTATACCGAGCTGCGGCGCGCCATCGAGTCGCGCCAGCTCGGCGAAGTGCGTCGCCTGCTGCCGAACATGAATGGCGATGAAGAACGGAACTGGCGCTCGCTGTTTGAAGACAAGAACATCGAGGGCCTCGTCGCGAGTTATTCGATTCTCAAGGTGACACGCACCGGCGAGACTGCCTACGCGCGCATCTCCTATGATCTTTCGCTCACCAAACGCGGCAAGACCGACCGTCGCGCACGCACGCAACTGACCACCCTTACGCTCGGCCCCCAGGGATGGCGGCAGATTCGCGCCGAGGACGTCAAGTAGCGTGACACCCGCCTGATCTCCGCCTCATGACTTCCGTCGCGTGTTCTCGCTGCGGAACGTCCCTGCCGCCAGGTTCAACGGCCTGCTCCCGCTGCGGTGCCGACCTCTCCGGCGATCCCGCAGGGGTGACGACAGTCCAGTTGCCTCCCGGAAGATTCCCGACCCCGATCGCCGAAATCGACCTGCTCCGGAACGCCGCGCTCGGCGAGTACGAGATTATCGCCGAGCTCGGACGGGGCGGCATGGCCACCGTCTATCTCGCCCATGATATCACCCTCGGCCGCAAGGTCGCGATCAAGGTCATGGCGCCGGGACTCCTCAACGGCCCGGGAATGGTCGAGCGCTTCAAGCGTGAGGCGCGAACGGCCGGCGCGCTGAGTCATCCTCATATCATTCCCGTCTTCGCCGTCCGGGAATCAGAGCGGATTCTGTACTTCATCATGAAGTATGTGCCGGGTCGCACGCTCGAATCCGCGCTGACGCAGATCGGCGCGTTCCCCCTGGCGATGGCCGGTTGCATTCTCTCCGAGGCCGGCGGTGCGCTCGATTACGCGCACCGACAGGGCGTGATTCACCGGGACGTGAAGCCCGGGAACATCATGGTGGATGAAGAGGGATTTGCGGTGATCACCGACTTCGGTATCGCCAAGGCGACCGAAGCGGAAGGGCTGACCCAGACCGGTATCGTCATCGGAACGCCGTCGTACGTCTGTCCCGAGGCTTGCGCCGGGCAGGCCGCCACCGTGCTCTCGGATCAGTATTCGCTCGGCGTCGTCGCTTATCAGCTGTTGACGGGAAAGAAACCGTTCATCGCCGATTCGACGATGGCGGTGATGTACGCCCAGATCAACACTCCTCCGCGACCGCTCCGTGAGCTCCGACCGGATTGCCCGCCCGAGCTGGAAGCGGTCGTGCTTCGCATGATGGCAAAGGCGCCGGGCGAGCGCTGGCCAAGCGTGCGGGATGCGGTCACGGCGATCGTGGCCGCGTCGCCCCCTATCGACGAATATGTTCGCGAATCGATCCGCACCCTTGCGCGTGACCGCCCGGAGCGCTGGGTGCTCGAGCAGTTCGTCACGCCGGTGAGCCCTCAACCGGTCTTGCAGCCCAGCCCCGCAAGCTCCTCCGGTGCGGGATCGCCTTCATTCGGGGCTCCTGCCGGTGCGCTCTCCGATCAGGACGCTCAGCTACCGACGCTGGTGACGACGAAGCAAGTGGATTCGAGCGCACGTTCGGCGAACATCCGATTCAGAGTCCTGCTCGCGGCAGTCCTCGCTCTGGCAGTATGGGTGCTCGGTCCATGGTCCCACCGCGCCGCGCCGCCGGTGGCCGCGCCAGTCGCCCGGGACAGCGCGCCCGTCACCAGCGATAGTTTATTGGTGAGCGCTCGAGGTGCCGCTGAGTTCGCTCGCGGCCGGGCGGTGTCGGCCGGCGCCGATTCGATCGCGCTTTCCGCCGGCGATTCCGTCGCCCGACTGGCTGATTCCGGCGCTGCCCGAGGGAAAATGGCGGACGCGGCCGTGCTGCTCACCTCTGCGGCAGGGCTCTTCGGCACCGCGGAAAAGAACGCGGTCGCGAAGGCGCAGAAGCTGGTCGTTAACCCTGCGGCCCCTCCACGACCGGTAGCTCGGGTCGCTCCGGAACTTACCGATTCGGAGATGGTGGTCCGGTTCTACCGCGAGCTCGAGCTCGCGATCGGCGCCCGACAGATCGGCGAGGTCAAGCGCCTCCTGCCGAATCTGACCGCCGATGACGAGCGCTCGTGGCGCGCGCTCTTTGACGCTCGCGGCACCGAGAGCATCGGGATGACGTACGTGATTCTCGGCATCAGCCGCAACGGTCAAACAGCCTATGCGAAATTGAGATCAGACCTGGCGATCACCAAGAAGGGACAGACCGAGCACCGCGTGAAACAGCTGCTGTCGACGCTGACGCAGGGACCGCAGGGGTGGAGGGAGATTCGGGAAGAGGAGATCAAGTAGCGGGGAACGGGGAACGGGGAACGGGGAACGGGGAACGGGGAACGGGGAACGGGGAACGGCGCTGCGAAGGTCGCCCACCAGTGCTGTCATTGCGAGGAGGCGGCGCAGCCGCCGACGTGGCAATCTCAAGGCCCGAGCGCCAACACCTATTCCTTTTACTCCGCTTACTCCGCGAATTCCTCCGCGTCCTCCGCGCCTCTGCGGTGAAAAGTGCAGAGAGCGCGGCAAGCGAGAGCGAGACCAGCGCGACACGAGGTCGTCCGCTGGCGACGGGCGCGCTGGCTGACTCGAGAGGTTATAATTGCGGATGATCAGGGAGGAATCCATGTCACAGCCCATCGCTTCTCCAACTTCTCGCATGCCGATTCGCTACCAGCTGACGCTCGGCCTCGGCAGCGCGGGCATTCTCTGGCTGCTCCTCAATCTCGACACCAGCCCGGCCACACGAGAGTGTATCTCGCTCTATAGGACCGCCAGAACGGCTGCCGACTCGCTGTCCGTCGATCAGACCTTCCCACGCAGTGCCAACCAGAATGCGCAGCCGCGCACCTGCGGATTCGTTCGCACCAAGGCTCGCTGGCAGTGAGGCCTGAATCCGCGGATCTTTCCGCCGGCTAGCGTCGACCCACCACCCCAACTTTCAACCTTCAACTTTCCACTTTCTACTTTTTACTTTTTACTTTCAGACTACAGGCCAACCGCTTCCTGCGGCCACTACTCCACCCCACTCCCCTCCCTCATGCCCCCATTCCATCTCGCCTTCCCCGTCCGTGATCTCGCCTCCGCTCGCGCCTTCTATGGCGGCGTCCTTGGGTGCGCCGAAGGGCGGAGCTCCGATGAGTGGATCGACTTCGATTTCTACGGGCATCAGGTCGTCGCGCATCTCGCCCCGGCGGAGCTGAAGAAGGCCGAAACCAACCAGGTGGACGGACACGATGTGCCCGTCCGGCACTTCGGGGTGATTCTCGACTGGGCGGACTGGGAGACGCTGGCCGATCGCCTCCGTCGCGCGGGAACGAAATTCGTACTGGAGCCACAGATCCGTTTTGCGGGACTGGTCGGTGAACAGGCGACGATGTTCTTTCTCGATCCCTCCGGTAACGCACTCGAGTTCAAGTCCTTCAAGGACATGAGCCGGATCTTCGCGAAGTAGCCCGACCCCTTCCCGATGCCGCCCAGCACCCACACCACCGAGCTGAATCCCGCGCTGCTGCAGGCGGCGATCACTCTCGCGCTGGCTGTCCTTTGCGGCGTGCTCTATGGGCGCTATCGCAAATCGTATTTCCTATGGTGGAGCGTCGCCTGGAGTCTGTACCTGCTTCGGCTCTCGGCGATCATCACCTTTCTCGCCACCACGACGCCGATCTGGCTCTTCTGGCATCAGGTCGTAACCGGGTGGACTGCCCTCTCTCTGCTCTGGGCAGCCATGCTCTTCTCCGGACGGCGACACGCCGGCCGACGGTACCTGCTGCTCGCCCTCTTCCCGCCGGTCTGGTCCTATGTCGCGATCTACCGGCTGGACAACTTTCTCCTGGCCGCCGGCCCCGCCGTGCTCTTCCTCTCCATGGCGACGATCTGGACCGGCGCCGTGTTCGCGAGTTATGCCCGTCGAACCCGTTCGGCAGGCGCCAACTTCCTCGCCGTATCGTTTCTGCTCTGGGGACTGCATCACCTCGACTACCCGGTGCTGCGCGCGCGCGGAACCTGGAATCCCTGGGGTTACTATCTCGATATCATCTTCGAACTCGCCGTGGGCACCGGTATTCTCTTCCTGGTACTCGAGGATGTGCATCGCGGTCTCTCGGCCCTGGCCGCGCTGTCCGGCGAGCTGCAGGGTCGCGACGGAACCGGCGATGAGCTCGATACGCTGCTCGACCGTCCGCTCTCCCTCCGCGGCGTGCGCGGGAGCGCCGTATTTCTTGGAAGTGCGGCCGACGGCCGGTTCGTGCGCGGTGTCGGCGCCTGCGTAGACTGGTCGACCCAACGTCCGGAGGGCGAGGCCAATCGGACGATCGCCGCGGCCATCTCCGCCGGGCGGCCCGCGTTTTCGACGGAGTGGGAGGACCGGCGTGGCGGCGGCCGTGCCTTTGCGTACGCCGCCGTCCTCCCCATCTTCCGCGCCGGCAACTCCATCGGTGCGCTGATCATCGTCGGGGATGCGCGGGATCCGTTCACGGCGCTGGCCGACGATTTTCTCGTGGCGCTCGGGCAGCAGGTCGGCGCCGCGCTCGAAAACGCCGATCTCTATCGACGGCTCAAGGTGCGCACCGCGGAGCTGGAGCGGCTCTCCGCCCGCATGATCCAGCAGCACGAAGAGCAGCGACGCGGGATTTCCCTCGAGTTGCACGACGAAACTGCCCAGGTCTTCTCCGCCGTAAAGCTCCAGCTCGGGGTGTTGCGGGAACGCGCGGAGCCCGCCACCGCGGAGCGGCTCTCTCGCGTGCTCACGCTGGTGGATGCGGGCATGAAGAGCATCCGCAACGTGACGAGCCAGTTGCGCCCATCGCTGCTCGACGACCTCGGGCTGTTGCCGGCGCTCCGCGCACTCGTGTCGGATTTCGGAGAACGGAGCGGCCTTCAGATGGCCTTCGACGCTCCGCCCACACTGCCGCCGCTCAGCGCGGACGCCGAGCTGGCCCTCTTCCGCGCACTGCAGGAGGGGCTGTCGAATGTGGCGCGCCATGCGGGGGCCGCATCCATTTCGGTGCGGCTTCGCGCCGATGATGGCGTCATCAGCCTGCGCGTCGTTGATGACGGGCGCGGACTCGCCAACGGAACCTGGGAGAATGGCCGGATGGGATTGTCGGGGATGCGGGAACGAATCACCGCGCTTGGCGGACAGGTGAACCTGAGTGGCGAGCAGGGACAGGGCTGCCGACTGGAAGTCGTTCTGCCGGCAGACGGAAACGCTCGCCCATGACCGAGCCGAATGTCATTCGGGTTCTGCTGGCGGACGACCATGCCTTCATGCGTGAAGGAATACGCAGCGTGCTCGCCGGCGAGGCGGGATTCGAGGTCGTGGCGGAAGCATCAAATGGAGAAGAGGCCGTCAGGCTGGCCGAGCGCGAAAAACCGGATGTCGTGGTGCTGGACATCTCGATGCCCGGCGCGAACGGTCTCGTCACCACGGCCACCCTTCGCGACCGGCTGCCAGGCACGCGGATTCTCATTCTCAGCGTACACGACCACCCCGAATACGTCCTGGAGAGCGTTCGGGCGGGAGCGCATGGTTACCTGCGGAAGGATGCCGCGCCGACCGAGCTTCGCGAGGCCATCCGCACGGTCTTCCGCGGCGACAGCTTCTTCGGACCGGGGGTAGCGACTCAGTTGAGCGCCGCGCTGCAGGAAGAATCCGCGCGGAAGGAGCGAACTGGCCGCCTCGAGCTGTTGACCGGACGCGAGCGCGATGTACTGGGAGGGATCGCGGCGGGAGGCACCAACAAGGAGATCGCGGCGCGACTCGGGCTGAGCCCGCGCACCGTGGAATCCTACCGCGAGAGCCTCATGCGCAAGCTGGAGATCCGCACCGTTGCCGGCCTCACGCTCTTCGCAGTGGAAGCCGGAATCGTGCTGCCTCCATCCTGACCGTTCATACCGGCAGCAGCAACGCCCGAATCC
>JBDUEA010000134.1:0-8590 GCA_040002695.1 Gemmatimonadota bacterium
ATCAGTGAGCCGAAGCCACGAAGCAATCCGAACGTCGACGCGCACCCGCCTTGCATGTCCGAGGCGAATCGCTCCGTTCCACGCCTGAATGCGCCGCAGGGATCCGACCGTACAGACTTTCAGTCCGCTTCATCCTGATCATCCCCGCTCTACTCTGGATACGATCCGAAGAACCGCAGCAGCTCCATCGCAAGGATGAGACGTTTGCGATGCAGCTCCAGGCGTCGACGACGGGGACTACGCGAGCCTTTCCGCCGTCACTTGTCATACCTCGGCAGTATCGGCGTGCCGGCACGAGGAGGTGAGCGGCAGGATTCGATCCGAGGGGGTCGGTTTACCTTCGGCGACAAATGCAATACACTACGTCATTGTGTTTGTAGGACTGTTCGGTAGGATTTCTCCTGTTGTCCTACGAGAACTCTCCCCGCTGCTGTCAGTGGCCGCCGGACGCCTTTTCACGATTTCTTCTCATCCTGAATCCGGAGTGTTTCGCACACTTGTCACTGATCATGGGGGCCGTATTCCTTTCGCTGATCCTGCTTTACGTCGCCCTGCTCGCCGGAGCATGGAGCGGACGACGGAGGCGGGAGCGGCTGGCACGGGGGGACTACGCTGCCGGGGCATCGCGCGAGGCAATGTCTGACCGCAGAGACCGCTCTGTAGTGGACAGACGTGAGCTCGATACCCTTCAGCGCGAGCTGCTCGAGGGTTTGAACCTGCTCTCCGGCGTCATCGAGAGCTCCCCGAATCCGATCTTCGTGAAGGACCTGGGCGGGCGTTATCAGATCCTCAATCGCGCTACGGCCAGCCTGACGGGCCGGCAGGTTCACGAAATGCTCGGACAGACACCGGACGCAATCTTCCCCGCCGGCACCGCTAAACGGGTGAGCGAGGTGGACCGCCGTGTCATCGAAACGGGGGAGTCTGTGGAAATCGAGGAGACGCTTCAGACGGCGGACGGGGAGCGGACCTTTCTCTCGCTGAAGACACCCTATCGCGGACCGGACAACGTCATGCGTGGGCTGATCGGTCTGGCCTGGGACATAACCGCGCAACAACGCGAGGAGGCGGCGCGCGCCCGCCACGCCGCGATCCTGGATCTCACCTCCGACTTCGTCGTGACGATCGATCCGGGAGGCCAGGTCAGCTACTTGAATCCCGCCGCACGGGAAGCGCTTGCGCTTGGTCCGGACGAGGCCGCCCCGAGCAGCCTGAGCGAATATTTCACAGAGAGCGCAGCGGCAGTGCTCCTGCGGGAAGCGATTCCGGCGGTGCTGAGCACCGGGCGATGGACCGGGGAAAGTGCGTGGCGGAGCCGCACTGGTCATGTGATCCCCGTATCGCAGATCATTCTGGCGCACTACGGACCAGCAGGGCGTGTGGAGTTTCTGAGCATCGTGGCCCGCGACATAACCGTCTCCAAGGCGGCCGAGCGAGCTGTGCGCCAGAGCGAAGAACGTTTCCGGACGCTCAGCGCCGGGGCTCCGATCGGCATTTTCTTTACTGATGCGACCGGACTCCGCACTTATCATAATTCTCGCTGGGTGCAGATCTCGGGACTGTCGCTGGAGGCGAGCCTCGGGATCGGTTGGGTGAACGCGGTTCATCCCGAAGACCGAAAGCAGACCGTCGCCTCCTGGCAGCGGAACGTGGTCGAGGGACAGGAATGGAATCAGGAACACCGCATCCTGACGCCGGGTGGTACGGTGCGGTGGGTGCACGCCATGGCGAGCCCGATTCGCGACGCGAGCCGGATTACCGGCTTCGTCGGCACCATCGAAGACATCACGTCTCGGCGCGAGATTGACGAACGGCTCCGCGAGAGCAACCAGCGACTCCGCGCACTGGCGGCCCACTCGCAACAGGAGCTCGAAGATGAGCAGAGCCGCATCTCGCGCGAAATCCACGATCAGCTCGGTCAGTCGCTCACCGCGCTCAAGATGGATACCGGCTGGCTCTCCCGACGCATGGGAAGCTCGATGGGAGATGAATCGGAGAGACTCAGGCAGATGGGAGAGCTGATCGACACGACGGTACAAACGGTCCGGCGCATTTCGGCTCGGCTCCGACCCGTCGTTCTCGATACGCTGGGGCTGACTGCGGCGATCGAGTGGGCACTGGAGGAATTCGAGAAGCGGACGGGGCTACGTTCGGAACTTCGCGATGACGCACCCGATCTCAAGCTCGCCGGCGATCCGTCGATCGCGATCTTCCGGATATTGCAGGAGGGTCTGACGAATGTCGCGCGACACGCCGGCGCGAGTTCGGTGCTCGTCTCCCTTGAATGTGTCGATAGCCAGTTCGTGATGACGGTGGATGACGACGGGCGTGGGTTGCCGGAAGGCCAGTCTCAGGACACCACCCTGGGCATTCTCGGCATGCAGGAACGCGCCGCGCTGGTGCAAGGCTCGATCGAGGTCGTGAGCCTTCCCGGCCGAGGAACCCGTCTCCGGGTATGGGTGCCGCTGGCGTGATCGACGAAAAAGGCATGGGCCGCATACGCGGCATGGAGGAGTTCGATGGTCAAGATCCTTGTTGCCGACGATCACCCGGTCGTCCGTCGCGGCATCCGCGAGATTCTCACCGCCGAGCCCGATATGATCGTGACCGGAGAGGCCGCGGACAGTCATGAGCTCTCGGCGATCGCGCGCCGGGAACCGTGGGATGTGCTCATCCTGGATTTGAACATGCCGGGAGGCAGCGGCTTGGACGTGCTGCAGAATTTGAAGGACTCGTTCCCCGACCGGCCGGTGCTCGTGCTGAGCATGCACCCGGAGGAACAGTTCGCCGTGCGAGTACTGCGGGCTGGCGCCGCGGGGTACGTGCCTAAGGGCAGCGCTCCCGAAGAGCTCGTGCTGGCGGTCCGCAAAGTGGCGAGTGGTGGACGGTATGTGAGCGCGTCGCTGGGCGAGCGACTGGCAGGCCGGATTGGGAGCGGATCACAGCCGCTGCATGAACAGCTTTCGAACCGGGAGTTCGCCGTCCTGCGCAGAATCGCCTCGGGGCAGAGCGTGAGCGAAATCGCGAACGATCTATCCCTCAGCGTGAAGACCGTGAGCACCTACAGGGCCCGGATACTTCAGAAGATGGAAATGCGGCACAACGGGGAGCTGACCCGCTACGCGCTGGAGCACAACCTCGCAGACTGAGCCGCCGGGCCACGCAGCCTCGCCGGGTCAGGTGGATTCGCTCCTACAGAAAGTGTCGAACCGCGCCGATGGGAGGGATCCGGCCGAAGAGCATATGATGGTGCTGCCCACCTGCACCCCTACAGGAAAGAAATCGCAATCCGCGCGGCTGGTTTGGCGTGGCTCCCGCCTCCGATACACCGGTCGCAACCGTCTCTACCTTTCGGTTGATAGCCCGTGCCCGACGCCTCGTGGTAGCTTCAGATCTATGTGAGAATCGAATCACCCCTCTCCTACAAGGTTGCGGTTTTCCTTCCTCGGGTGAGGTGCTGACGACTTCACGGGCACCCTTGGAAACACCTGGCTTTTTTGTCTCGTCACTGCGGGGATGTTTCCCGGGACGCCATGACAGACGACGGGCTGCGCATACTCTACTTCGGGAACGACCCTGGGCCCGCCGAGCGGTTCCGCACCGCGCTTGCGCTCAGGCCCGAGTACCGGGGACATCTTCAGCAGGTCGGGGATTTTGCTGACGCCTTCGAGGCGCTGGCCGCGGGCGCCGCTGATGCTTTCATTATCGACCTGGCATGCCCCGGGCTCACTCCGATCCAGGCAATCACGATGGCCCGTGCCATCGCCGTGGATCTTCCTCTCATTACTCTCCTCGAAACCGCCGATCCGACGATCGCCTCGGAGCTCGCGTCAATGCGCCCCGGGCGGATCGTGCTCAAGCAGTCCCTCACTCCAGCGCTCGCGGGTCACCTGCTCGAGCAGATTCCCCGCCGTACCGGTTCCGCACGCGCGCGCCAGGCATCCGTCTCCGCGGCGCCCGACAACGCCCAATCGGCGGTGGCCGTGCTGGACCGTGAGGGCGTGATCATCGCGGTGAATGAATCGTGGCGCGAGTCTGCCCATGCCAACGGATACCTCGATGCGGATTTCGGCGTCGGGCGAAACTACTTCGAACTCTGCGATGCCGTGCGTGGAGATGATGCGGAGGTCGCGCACCAGGTTGCCGGTGGCATTCGCGGCATCCTGTCCGACAAGCAGCGATTTTTCGAGGTGGTCTACGCCTGCCACAGTCCCTCGCTCAAACGCTGGGTCCGCGTGCGTGCGGAGCCGGCGAGGTCCGATACGCCCGGCGCGGTCGTCATGAGCCATGTGGCCGTGACCGAGCAGGAGATGACCAACCGGGCGCTCAACGACATCGAACGATCGCAGGGTCTCCTGTTCGAATCGAATCCCCGTCCGATGTGGATCGTGGACTGGGAGTCGTTTCGGTTTCTCGCCGTCAACGATGCGGCGATCAAGGCGTACGGCTACACTCGAGAAGAATTCGAGACCCTCACGCTCCTTGATATTCATCCCCCCGAGGAGCGCACGCTCGTCGTCGACGCGTCCAGGAACCTGCCTGCCACTGCCTCCAGTTCCAGCTGGCGGCATCGCCGGAAGAATGGTCGCGTCTTCCCCGTCGAGATTTTCAGTCAAGGGGTCTCATGGCAGGGGCGGAGCTGCCGGCTCGCATCGGTGCATGATCTCACCAGTCACGAGCAGGCCGAGTCGGCGCTGGCCCTGAGCCGGGACCGGATGGCCGCGATCATCCGGGTACAGCAGCTGGTCGGGACCGCGGAGTCAGGCGTCCAATCGATTATGCAGACGATCGTCTCCGCGGTGCGCGAACTGTTTCAGGCCACCGGTGCCGCGCTCGCGGAGCGGGAAGGCGAGGAACTGGTCTTCCGCGCGGTGGATGGCGAGTTGTCCGAAGAGCTGGGACTGCGGCTGCCGATCGGCTCGTCATTGATGGGCCGATGCTTCGTCGACAAACAGCTCCTGCACACGGCAGACCTGATGCAGGATCCGCGCACCGACCAGGGGATCGCAATCCGTCTCGGAATGCGCTCGGCCCTGCTCGTGCCGCTGTTGGGACAGGGAGCCGCAAGCGCGGAAGTAGACGGCGTACTGTTCGTGGCGTCGTCCGAGACGAATGCCTTCTCCGAGACCGATGCCACCACGATTCAAATCATGGCAGGCTTCCTCGAATCGGCACTGGGACGCGCGCGATCCTTCGAGCAGGGGAGGGTGCTCTTGCGAGACAGGACCGAGGCGCTCGAAGCGCTCACGGCGAGCGATGATCGTTTCAAGCAACTCGTGGGAACCGCGCATGAAGGCGTGCTGACCATCGACGTCGACCGCCGCATCACCTTCGTGAACGAGTGCATGGCCGAGATGCTCGGGTTCTCGTCCGAGGAAATGCGGGGACGCCCGGTTGTGGATCTTCTGGCGCATCCAGCCAGGAGTTCTGCCGGATGGCCCGCACCCGAGGGAAATGGGTCCAAAGCCGGAGACCACGTGGAACACCTTGCGCTCCGGCGGAAGGACGGCGCCCTGATCGATGTGAGCGCATCCATCAGCGGGCTCACCGACCGCGAGGGACGGAGCCTGGGCGCGCTCGCGATGATCACCGACACGACCGCGCGGCGAAGCATGGAGGAGGCGGCCCGGCTGAGCCAGGCGCGGTTCCGTACGATCGTGGAGACCAGTTTCGAAGGCGTCTGGACACTCGATGCCGAGGGACGGACGCTCTACGCCAACCAGCGCCTGGGAGAGATGCTCGGCTGTACGACGGAGGAACTGTCGACACGAACCATATTCGATTTCGTGGACGAGGAACGCAAACCCGAAGTGCGGGCACACCTGGTGCTTCGCTGGCGCGGCATGTCGGATCAGTACGATTTTCAGCTGCGGCGGAAGGATGGTACTCCACTCTGGGTAACGATCTCCAGCAGTCCGCTGCTCAATGCGTCAGGTTCGGTCGAAGCCATCCTCAAGATGCTCACCGATGTGACGGGACGCCGGCTGGCGGAGGCGACGGCGGGCGAGCAGCATGAACTGCTGAAGCTGCTCCTCGAAGGCGCCGGTGACCCGGTCTTCCTCAAGACGCCCGACGGTGTCTACGCGATGGTCAACTCGGCGACGGCGGAGCTGTTCGGCCGCACCGCGGCGCAGATCGTCGGCCACACCGACGCGGACTTCCTGCCCGCCGATGATGCCACGCGACTTCGTGCGGATGATCTGCGCGTCATGCGCACCGGTAAAGCCGAAATCATCGAGGAGATGCGGCTGGGCCCCGACGGTATGCGCACCTACCTGTCCACCAAGACCCCATACCGCAACCGGAAGGGCGAGATCGCGGGCGTAAGTGGGATCGCGAAGAACATCACCGACCGGAAACGCACCGAGGAGGTGCTGCGGAAGACTACCGAGGAGCTGCACAACATCGTCCAGTCCTCTCCGCTCGCGATCGCGACGCTGAATCTCGCAGATCAGGTACTTAGCTGGAATCCGGCGTCGGAAAAAATATTCGGCTGGGAGGCTGCCGAAGTCTTCGCGCGACCGATGCCGACGATTCCTCCGGACGGCCGACAGGAGTACCAGAGCATGGTCGATCGGGCGCACGCGGGAGAAGTCCTCACAGATATAGAGTCCCGCCGGATCACGAAGAGCGGCACGATGATCGACGTGACGACGGCCATTGCCCCGCTCCGGAATGCGGAAGGCGCCGTGCGCGGAACCCTCAGGATCGCGTCGGACGTGACGGCGCAACGCCAGCTCAAGGAGCAGGTTCGGCAGGGCCAGCAGATGGAGGCCATCGGACAGCTCGCGAGCGGCATCGCGCATGATTTCAACAATCTGCTGACGGCGATCCTCGCGTCCGCCGACTTCGCGATGCTGGAAATTTCCGCCGATCACCCCGCCCGTGAGGACCTCGAGCAAATCAGGCGCTCCAGCGAACGCGCCGCCGGTCTCACGGCACAGCTGCTGGCGTTCGGGCGCCGGCAGGTACTGCAGCCTCGTCGGCTGGATCTCCACGACGTCGTCGGGGACGTGGTGAAGATGCTCCGCCGGGTCATCGGTGAGGATATCGACCTTGTGACGGTTTCCGAGCCGGGAATGGGGTGTGTGCTGGCGGACCCCGGTCAGGTCGGTCAGGTCCTCATGAACCTCGCGGTCAACGCGAGGGATGCGATGCCAGAAGGAGGGCGCCTGCTGATCGAGGTCAAGGCAGTCAGCCTCGACGCCAGCTATGCAGGTACCCATCTCGAGGTGTTGCCCGGCCGTTATATGATGCTGATGGTGAGCGACAATGGCGCCGGCATGTCGCGCGAGATCCAGTCCCGCATCTTCGAGCCGTTCTTCACCACGAAAGAACGGGGACGGGGCACCGGACTCGGCCTTTCCACTGTCTTCGGAATCGTGAAGCAGAGTGGTGGAAGCATCTTCGTCTACAGCGAGCCGGGCGAGGGTACTACGTTCCGCGTCTATTTGCCTCAGGTGGAAGGCGTCGCCGAGCGGCAGGTGATCCCCCGTACGGCCGGCGACCAGGGTGGCAATGAAACCATCCTTCTCGTCGATGACGAGGAGGTAATCCGGGACGTGGCCGCGCGGATTCTCCGGCAGTCCGGGTACCGGGTGATCGCGGCTTCAGGCCCCGACGAGGCGCTCGCACTGCTCAGTCACACTCCGCGAATCGACATGGTGATGACGGACGTCGTGATGCCGGCCATGAATGGACGCGAGCTCGTTGAACGCCTGCTCCAGATTCGCCCGACTCTCAAAGTGCTCTTCACGTCGGGATACTCCGAAGGGGTCCACCTGCCGCTCAAGAGCGGCGACTCGCATGCCTATCTTGCCAAACCGTTCAGCTCGGAGGAACTGCGACGGATGGTCCGGAGCGTACTCGACGCGTGCGCGATGCATTCCGCCGGCTGACGCCGGCAAAGAAAAGGCCGTTGCCGCCCTCCGTGGTCCCGTCTATCTTCGCTCTCGCCTGATTCTTCGCTCGCCTGATCGTCGTTCAACACCGCCTCCTCGCCCCGGCCTTCCCGTGGCGACCAATCCAGCTTCTTCCAGCGACATCAATGCCCGAGGTTTTTTCCAATGCATGGGCGGCGGCTTGCGCCCGTGAACTCAACGGCCGGCCCGCGTATCAGGCCGCAGCGGCGACCTGGGAAGGTGCCGTCGTGCTGCAGATGTCCGGTGGCGACATCGACGTGCCGGACCGGGCGGTTTTCCTGGATCTGTGGCATGGGCAGTGTCGCACGGCGCGCGCCGCCGCACCGGGTGACCTCGACATGGCCGCATACGTACTCGCGGGCACGATCGACGCCTGGCGTGGAGTGCTCGAGGGACGGACTGCGCCGCTGCTGGCGATCATGAGCGGGAAACTCCGGATCACCAAGGGGAGCCTCGCCGGCCTCGCGCCTTACATTGGAGCCGCCAAGGAGCTGGTCGCTGCCGCGACCGCCGTGGAGACTGATTTTCCCGAAGGGGGAACCGACTAGCCCCCACATTCAACCTTCCACCCGTCACTGATCACTCAGTACTCAGTCCTCAGCACTCAGCACTCTCCCTACCTGTCCCCCTCAAAAAACATCTCCGGCGGATCCCCAGCTCCGCCACCA
>JBDUEA010000135.1:0-8551 GCA_040002695.1 Gemmatimonadota bacterium
CGCTTTCGCCAGACGAAACTCCACCAGCGTCATCGGCTCGGCAGAGAAGTCGACCTTGGGGTCGATGGCGTACGGGTGCCATCGATAGGAGAAGAGCTTCTCCGGATCCATCCGTTCGACCCTCATTTCCAATGTCAGATGCTCGTAGCCCGGGACCGTCAGTTTGCCCCGGATGGGCTGGCCGATCTCGAAGTTCCCTTCGAGCTTGACCCGGAACCACGTGCCGAACTCACGAGCGTCGGTGAGTGCCCGCCAGATGCGTTCGATCGGGGCGTGGAGCAGGATTTCCTTCTCGATGCGATCAGTGCTCGTCATATGCAACCCTCCGGTTGCATCAAGAATAGCAAGCGCCCAGGAATTGCGCAACCCAGGGGTTGCGTAATGCTGCACGATACCGCGGCCGCGATCGCTTCGATTTTACGGATTGACCGTGACGTTGACGGACGCCTGGCGGTGCCCGTCGTGAGTGGAGGCGGTGATGAACACCCCCGAGCCGGCCGCCCTGCCCGTAACCAGTCCCGCTGAATCGACGGAAGCGATGGCGGAGTTGGTAGACTCCCAGGTGATCGCCTTGTCAGTTGCGTTCACTGGTTCGATCGTGGCGAGGAGCTGCCTGGTCTCACCGCTGGCCGACAACTGGATCGACTGTGGCGTCACCCGGATGGCCACCACCGCCACGGGGTCGCTGGGCGCACTCTGCTGGCCACACGCGCCGGCGCATAGCGCCATCAGGGTAACCAAGGTGGACAAACCGATGGAGCGCATCTTCTCTTCCCGGAAGACTGTGGACGTGCGTCGCTGACAGGGCACGATCGTAAGCGAGCCTGGCCGACCCAACAATGACCAGGCGTCCCGACTTCATGCTCGCACGTGTCACGGACCAGCCGCAACCGGGGAACTCGTGAATCCCCAGACACCCACCCTTCCACAGCCGGGATCGCGTTCGAATCCGAGCTTCCGTCGGATCGAGAGGTACTCTACGCTGAAAGCCCTCTTCGCACTCTTACTCGTGCTCCACGGGTTCATCCACCTGATGGGCGTCGCGAAGGCGTGGAAACTCGCGCCAGTTCCGCAACTGACCCAGCAGATAGACGAGCGGACGGGCGCGCTCTGGCTGCTCGCGGCGGCGCTGCTCGCGGTCACCGTGATCGCGCTCTTCGCGTGGCCGCAATGGTGGTGGGTGGTCGGGGCGCTGGCGCTGGTCGTTTCGCAAGCCGCGATCATTACATCGTGGTCCGACGCCCGGTTCGGCACGGTCGCGAATCTCATCATGCTAGTCGGCGTGGTATTCGGCTTCCTTACGCAGGGTCCCTGGAGTCTTCGAGCCGAGTATGACCGTGAGGTCGCTCGCGGTCTGGCTCGCTCGGCGGCACAGCCGTTACCCGTCGAGTCCGATCTCGCAGGGCTTCCCGCTGCGGTGCAGCGTTACATCCGCCTGAGCGGCACCGTCGGGCAGCCGAGGATCCAGAATTTTCGCGCACGTTTTCATGGAGAGATTCGGAGCGCGGCGGACGCACGGTGGATGCCGCTCACCGGCGAACAGTACAACTTCTATGATGAACCCTCGCGTCTCTTTCTCATGGACGCCTCGATGTTCGGCGTGCCGGTCCAGGCATTGCACCGGTTCATCGGACCTTCCGCGACGATGCGGGTGAAGGTCGTGTCACTCATGACGATGGTCGATGCGAGCGGTCCGGAGATGGATGAGTCGGAAACGGTGACGCTGTTCAACGATCTATGCGTGTTTGCGCCCGGAGCGCTGGTCGGCGCCGACATTCAGTGGCAAGAGCTCGATCCGCACACGGTCCGTGCCTCGTTTACGAATGGGAGTCGTATCATTCACGCCGAGCTGGTATTCAACGAGCGCGGTGAGCTGACGGATTTCGTCTCCGACGATCGCTCGGCGGCATCGGCGGATGGCAAGTCATTCATCCGAATGCGCTGGTCGACGCCGCTCCGGGACTATCGTGAATTCGGGGCGCATCACCTCATGTTTCGAGGCGAGGGTGTCTGGCATGCGCCGTCAGGTGACTACGCCTATCTGCATTTCGATCTCGACGCAATCGAGTACAACGTCGGCGCGAAGGGCGACCGGCGGTAACGACGAGCGCCGAGGATGCCTCGGCTCCATGGAGTCGCGCCGCCAGAATCTTTCGACGCTGGGCCTCGTCCGGTAACGAGCGCCAGCACGCCGTTCGTGGCAGATTTCGGAGACAACTCTTTCAAGGGGCGGGACAGATGTTCACGGTCATCGATCTCGGCGGGCTTGCCGTCGTCGGCTATGTCATCGGCAGGGTCCTGACTCCGATCGCCGGCGCGCTCGGGAGGCGGATGGAGGGTCAGGCGGTCATTGCCAGCGACTCGGATCCTGTCGTGCAGGAACTGCGCGGCGAGCTCGATCAGTTGCAGGAACGAGTGGATTTCCTGGAGCGGGCCATCGCCTCGGGAAAATCTTCAGCCGAGCTTCCTCCCATGCGGACGCCGGTCTAGAGCCTACTCCCGGCAAGGAACTCCTCCGCATGACGAAACTGCGCGTTCACGGCTTCTCTCTTTCGCTCGATGGCTTCGGGGCCGGACCCAATCAGGACCTCGACCATCCACTCGGCGTCGGGGGCCCGGCGCTGCATCAGTGGGTGTACTCCACGCGCACGTTCCACCAGATGGTCGGTCAAGAGGGAGGCGCGACGGGTGTCGCCGACGAACTGGCGGCGCGCGGATTCGAAAACCTCGGCGCCTCGATCATGGGTCGTAATATGTTCGGACCTGTTCGAGGGCCGTGGCCTGATGAATCATGGAAGGGATGGTGGGGAGCCAATCCGCCGTACCATGTACCGGTATTCGTCCTGACGCATCATCCTCGCAAGTCATTCACAATGGAAGGCGACACCACTTTTCATTTCGTCACCGACGGGATTCACGCCGCATTGAAGCGCGCGACCGAGGCGGCCGGAGGCAAGGACATCCGCCTTGGCGGCGGCGTCGCCACGGTCCGAGAGTACCTGCTGGCCGGTCTCGTCGACGAAATGCACCTGGCTATTTCCCCCGTTCTCCTCGGTGCGGGGGAAAATCTTCTCGCCGGGATCAATCTGCCTCAGCTCGGCTACCGTTGCGCGGAGCAAATCCCCACTGCGGATGTCATGCATGTGATCATCCGGAAGGACAACTGACTGGAGGCGCAGGGCCTGAAAGCGTACAGTCTTCAATCATGGCGAAAGGGTTCGGATGTGCAGTACACCGGACGGGTGGAACTCAATTCCGGCGAGTGAGTCGCCTGACAGCCTCGATCGTGGAGCGGTGCTGGCGGCCTTGGAGAGCTCCGCAGACTGGGGTGATTGTTGAACGTGACGGTGTATGTCCAGCCATTTCAGCCTGTCGCGGGTGCGGGGCCAGACCAATCCTCCCTCTGGACACGGAATCATGCCTTCAGCGCCGACACTCCCGCCTCCTTCTTCTGACCTGGCTCACGCCATCATCGGCCTCTGGTCACTCACGTCCCGCCGAGACTATCGGGCGGACGGTGAAATCATTGTCGATCCGATCATGGGCGCCGATCCACTCGGGCTTCTGGCATTCGGACCCACGCAGTTCAGCGCCCAGTTCATGCGGCGGGACCGGTCCACCATCGGTGCGGCGGTTTCCGGACCCATCGGCGCGAATAACAGCGGGTCCGTGGGCGGTTACGACGCCTACTTCGGCACCTATTCACTCGATCAGGCCGCTGGGAGCATCAGCATCCGACTCGAGGGCGCACTGACGCCGGCCAACATCGGACTGTCACTTACCCGCGATGTCCGGGTGAACGGATCGGGGCTCACCATTCGGCTCTCGACGACCGCGACTGATGGCACCCCGGTCGAACGGGTACTGAACTTTTCCCGCGCGACGTAGCCACAGCTGACCTGGGCGCGGTTGCACCGCGAAGGATCGGGCCACGCTTGCGCGAGTTCCCTTCGGGCCGTAGGCTCTCCGCTGCCCCTGCGCTTTTTCCGGTATTCCGACCCATCCTCTGAGACGGAGCGATCATGTCACTCGGTCACTGGCCCGCGATCCTCGTATCCGCACTCGCCGCCTGGCTCATCGGTGCGCTCTGGTACTCCCCGCTGCTCTTCGCCAAGGCGTGGGTCAAGGCGCACGGCTACACGCCGGAAAAATTGGCATCCATGAGAGCAAACGCGCCCCGGGCCTACGCGGGCTCGCTTGCCGCCTTTGTCCTGATGGCCTTCGTCCTCCACCTTTTTCTCAATCATCTTGGCGTGGAGACCGCGGGAGGCGGTGCGGTCTGGGGATTTCACGCCTGGCTCGGTTTCGCGCTTCCGATCGGGTTCACCGCGAACCTCTATTCGGACAAGCCCATTTCGACATTCCTCATCGACGCCGGATATCAGCTCGTCTATCTCACGGCGATGGGCGCCATACTCGGCGCGTGGCATTGAGCGCAGCGCCGAGCGCGTCAACGCGTTCCCCAGGCGCAAGACATGTCCACACCGATCGAGACATCGATGCCTGAGAACAAAACCAAACAGACGACGGCGAGTGTTGCAGCGTATTTTGACGCGATTTCGGACGAGGGGCGACGGGATGACTGCCGGGCACTCGCGAAGCTCATGACGAAAGTGACCCGCTACCCGCCGAAGATGTGGGGCACCGGAATCGTGGGGTTCGGGAGCTATCACTACAAGTACGAGAGTGGCCGTGAGGGGGACTCCTGTCTTGTCGGCTTCTCCTCTCGAAAGGGAGATATCAGCGTCTATATCATGGGAACCTTTCCACGACGGGACGAGCTGCTCGAAAAACTCGGCCGACACAAGACGGCCAAGGCCTGTCTGTATATTCGCCAGCTGTCGGACGTCGATCGCGCGGTGCTCGAGAAGCTCATCGCCGGATCGCTCGCCGCTGTGAAGGATCGCTATGGCTACGTGTCCCACGGCGCCTGAATGATTCGGAACACCCGGGGCCTCCATTGAGCCTCGCCGTCGATATGCAGCGCCTGTCACTCACAATGCCGGATCCGGAAGACACGCATGGCGAAAGTCTCTGCCGGACTCCTCCTATTTCGCCGGCGTGCCGCCGGTCCCGAAGTAATGCTGGTGCACATGGGCGGACCGTTCTGGGCCCGCAAGGACATCGGCGCGTGGACCATTCCAAAGGGAGAGGTCGAGCCTGGAGAGGAGCTTCTCGCCGCTGCGCAACGCGAGTTCCACGAGGAGACTGGTTTCCAGCCCGCGGGAACGCCCTTCCCGCTCGGCTACATCAAGCAGGCGGGTGGCAAGGTCGTACATGCGTGGGCGCTCGAGGGAGACTTCGACTGCCGGACATTGACGAGTTCCACCTTTAAGGTCGAGAATCCCAAAGGATCCGGCCAATTCCAGGAATATCCCGAGGTCGATCGGGCCGACTGGTTCGATTTCGCGGAGGCGAGTCGCCGGTTGATAGCGGCCCAGGTGCCGCTGCTGGAAGTGCTGGCCGCGGCACCGCAGCTGAATCGTTCCTAGCGCCTCGGAGCTCGCCTCCTCCCCATTCCTTCGGTACAACTCTCGAAAATCCTCCCCTGTCCCGGCCGAATTCCCTTCGGAGCTCGTCGGACGGCTCGATACGTCTGAGCGCGGCGCTGGCGGAGCCCGTCGGGGCCAGCGAAATTGGGGCATGCGGAAATCCGTGTTGCTGTATGGCCTGCTGGGTGGCGCGCTCATCGCGCTGCTCAAGTCGATCGAATACCGCTACCTCGTGGTCGAACACTCCGTCGAGGTCTACGGCGGACTGATCGCCCTGCTGTTCGCGGGACTCGGCATCTGGCTGGGGCTCAGGATAACGGGACGGGAGGAGCGGGTGATCGTGCGGGAAGTCATCGTGCCCGGGCCTGCGCCGATGCCTCCGGCAGCGACCTTCACGCGCGACGAAGCCAAGGTCGCGGCGATCGGCATGACCCGGCGCGAGCTCGAGATCCTGGAGCTCATCGCGGCCGGGCTGAGCAACCGGGAAATCGCCGAGCGGGTGTTCGTGAGTGAGAATACCGTGAAGACACACTCCAGCCGGGTCTTCGAAAAGCTGGGGGCGAAACGGCGTACGCAGGCCGTGCAGCTGGGGAAGGAGCTGGGACTCATTCCGTGAGAGATGCGGGGTCTGAACTCAGTACGAAAGGGTGATTTTGGCCTGAATCGACGAAAATCATACGAATGGGTGACGCGCAACTTCCGCGAGCGCCCTATCATGACGCCGTTCTCGATCCCTTCCCCTGACCCTTGGAGCTTCTGATGAAACGGACCGTCTGGACCTTTGGCCTCATCGCCGGCGCCATCCTGGCAGGCCTGATGGCCGTCACGGTGCCATTCATGGATCGGATCGGCCACGGCGACATGGGCGAGCTCATCGGCTATTCGACGATGATCCTTGCATTCCTGATGGTCTATTTCGGCATTCGCTCCTACCGGGACAACGTGATGGGCGGGACCATCGGCTTCGGGCGGGCGTTCAAGGTCGGGATTCTGATCGCGCTGATCGCGTCGGTCTGCTACGTGGCCGCGTGGGAGATCATCTATCACACGATGGTGCCTGACTTCATGGACCGATACGCGGCGAGTGCCATCGAGAAGGCGCGCGCCTCGGGTGCTACCGAGCCCCAGATCGAGGAGCAGAAAGTGAAGATGGCCAAGCTGGTGGAGAGCTACAAGAATCCATTCATCTTCATCGGCTACACTTTCCTCGAAGTCTTCCCCGTGGGTGTGGTAGTCGTCCTGGTTTGTGCCGGAGTCATGAGCAGGAAGAAGACGAAGTCCGGCCTCGAAGTCGCCCGGGCGTGAGGCGGCCCTCGGTCAAAGGCTGAATGGTAAAAGGCCCCGACAAATCTCCTCGTTTTCAACCGGCATTCGTTCAGGAGCAGCCCATGGAGCTCGGCGCATTCTCAGTCAGCCTCGCGGTGAAGGACCTTCAGGCATCGCGAGCCTTTTATGAGAAACTCGGATTCACCGGATTCGTCGGCGACGGAAAAAACTGGCTCATTCTCAAGAATGGCGATCATGTAATCGGGCTCTTCCAGGGGATGTTCGACAAGAACATCCTCACCTTCAATCCTGGCTGGGACCAGAAGGCTCAGCCCACCGCAAAATTCACCGATGTGCGCGAGATTCAGCGACAACTCAAGGCACAAGGCGTTACCTTCGCGACGGAAGCGGACGAAGGCACGACAGGCCCGGCCAGCTTTATCGTGGTCGACCCCGATGGAAACTCAATCCTGGTTGATCAGCACGTCTGAGCTCCGCCTCTTCCAACCACCCTGCATTGGAGATCGAAATGAAGCGAGTCACTGGCATCGGCGGCATCTTCTTCAAAGCCAAAGACGCGCCTGCCCTGCGGGCCTGGTACAAGCGTCACCTCGGCGTCGACGTTCAGACGTGGGGAGGCGCATCCTTCGACTGGACCGATGCGGAGGGCAAACCCACCGGGGGGACCACAGCCTGGCTTATTGATCCGACGGAAAGCAATCACTTCGCTCCAAGCAAGGCTTCCTTCATGGTGAACTACCGTGTCGAAGACCTTCACGGCCTAGTCAAGGTTCTCAAGGAAGAGGGATGTGAAGTCCTCGACAAGATCGACGACTCCGAATATGGAAAATTCGCCTGGGTCATCGATCCCGAGGGAAACAAGGTCGAATTGTGGCAACCGGGTTCCGGCCAATGAATGTGCGCTGACCGCACGCGCGTTGTGCGCGGCCTGACCCACCGCGCATAACACTCGCACGGATACCTCTCTGAGAGGAGAGGGTCGAGATGCGTCGAGATGCGCGCCTGCTGAGATCCCGACTGTTCACTCGGCATCATTTCGAGCCGAGAGCATCGCTTCGAGGGCCTCGAGCCGCTGCTGGATCTCTCCGAGTGCCGCGGTCCGGAAGCGAAGGAACACTCCGACTGTGCTGAGCGCGGCGACGAGAAGGGCGAGGCCGCCGAGCGCCAGGATCAGGGGCGTGACCGAAGCCCATACGGCTTCACCGGTCAGCACGCGGACCCGGTACAGCCGGTAGCTCTGAACGGCCTGCAGCACGACCACCAGTGCGTAGCAGGCCGTCGCCGCAAAGGTGATACTCCACGCAACCACACAGATTCTGCGAATCATCCGGTCGATCTCCCGCTCGCGCTCGATGGCGTTCCATGCGTTGCCAGGCCGGGCTGCAGTGTTGCCAGTCATCTCTCGTCTCCCTGTTTTGATGTGTCTGCTGTTCGTTCATTCGACTCGCGCAACCCACGGCGCGAAACGAGTAACTGCTCGAGTCGTTGCCGGGCATGAAACAGGCGCGATCGCACGGTCCCCACTGGGCAGCCCATCACAAGTGCGATTTCCCCGTATGTCAGGTCGTTCAAGTACCGAAGCGTGACCGCCTCACGCAGTAATGGCGGCAGCGCGTCGAGGAGCTCCTTCACGGCTTCGGGGTCGAGTCGCGCGCTCTCCGCGCCATCCACCTCCGCGATGACATCTGCGTCGGATGCTTCGGAGAACAGCTCGTTGTCGCGGCGCTGTCGGCGGAGGCAGTCGATGGCACGATGCCGCGTCGTCCGGAACA
>JBDUEA010000136.1:0-8544 GCA_040002695.1 Gemmatimonadota bacterium
CTCGACGAACAGTTGTTCAAGAACGATGCGATCGCGCGTCGTGACCTCGAGCAGGCCCAGACCGACGCAATCGCCACGGCGGCCGATCGCGAAGCGGCGCTCGAAGCGCTTCGGGCACTCGGCGTTGACGAAGGCAGTCTCAGCGCGCTTCGTGAGGGCAAACAGGTGCAGGCTCTCCAGGGAACGATCCGGGCACCGATCGCCGGAACTGTGGTCGAACGCCTGGTCTCCCCCGGGCAGCTCATTCAAGCGGGCGCGACCGCGACGTTCACCATCGCCGATCTTTCGAAGATGTGGGTTATGGCGAATGTGTTCGAAACCGACCTGGCGAGTGTCCATCCCGGGGATGCCGCAGAGGTGACTACCGGCGCGTCTCCCCAGGTATTTCACGGAGTCATCGATAACATCGCCGCGCTGGTCGATCCGAATACCAAGGCCACGGCCGTCCGCATCCTGGTGCCGAACCCCGGTCGCCTGTTGAAGAAAGACATGTACGCGACGATCGACATTCATTCCCGTCTGCAGCGGCACGGGCTGCTGGTGCCAGTCTCGTCGGTTCTTCGCGATGATGACAATCAGCCGTTCGTCTTTCTGCAGAGCGCCGAATCCACCTACGCCCGTCACACCGTGCAGCTGGGGGCCCGCAATGGAGACAGCTACGAGATCGCCTCGGGGCTCAAGGCCGGCGATCGAGTAGTCACCGACGGTGGGCTCTTCCTGCAGTTCTCGGCCAGTCAATGAGCGGGGTATCCGTGACACCCACGCCGCCGCCTGCCGACCGGCCGCGCTCCCTCGTCAACCGCATTGTGGGTTGGGCGCTCGCCCAATCCTTTCTCATGGGCCTGATGGCCGTGGTGTTCGTCGGTGTCGGACTCTGGTCGCTCAAGCGCCTGCCGGTTGACGCCTATCCGGACCTCTCTCCTCCGATGGTCGAGATAGTCACCCAGTGGCCTGGTCATGCCGCGGAGGAAGTCGAGCGGCTTATCACCGTGCCGGTCGAGACCGAGATGAACGGCTTGCCACAGCTCAAGGTGGCCCGCTCGATCTCGCTCTATGGGCTCTCCGATGTACGACTGACCTTCGACGACCGCACGGATAGTTATTTCGCGCGCCAGCGCGTCTTCGAGCGCGTGCCCGACCTCTCCCTGCCGGAGGGCGTGACGCCAGGCGTCGCTCCGCTCTTCTCTCCCTCGGGACTGATCTACCGCTACGTGCTCGAGAGTCCTGATCGCTCACCGATGGAGCTCAAGAACCTGAACGACTGGGTAGTCACGAAGCAGTTCAAATCCGTGCCGGGTGTCGCGGATGACTCGCCGTTCGGCGGTGAGACGATGGAGTACCAGGTCCAACTCGACCCATCGCGCCTCGCGGGCGCCGGTCTCACGGTGCCCGTGGTCGCGCAGGCCGTGGCCGCAAACAACGGAAATGCGGGCGGCGGGTTCTACTCCGAAGGCGGGCAGTTCTACTACGTTCGCGGGCTGGGAAGGCTCAAGACGGTTGAGGATATCGGGAGTGTGGTCGTCGCGGTGCACTCGGGGACCCCAATTCTCGTGCGCGATCTCGGCCAGGTCGTCATCGGGCACGCGCCGAGACTCGGCCAGTTCGGATTCGGCCGTACGGACGACGCCGTTGAAGGCGTCATCCTGATGCAGAAGGGGGAGCAGGCGCAGACCGTTCTCGCCCAGGTGGATCGAAAGACCCGCGAGTTGAATGAGAGCGTCCTGCCGAAGGACGTGAAGATCCGCCCTTATTACGATCGGCATGACCTGATCGAACTCACCACGAGGACGGTTGCGGACAACCTGCTCCGCGGTATCGTGCTCGTAATCGTGGTACTGGTCTTCTTTCTGTACGACCTGCGCTCCGGCCTCATCGTCGCCGTCACGATTCCGCTCTCGCTGCTGTTCGCCTTTATCTTTCTCGACCTCCGTCACATTCCGGCGAATCTGCTTTCCATCGGTGCCATCGACTTCGGCATCCTCGTGGACGGTGCGGTGGTCATGGTCGAGAACATTCACCGACAGCTTGCCGCTCGGCATGGAACCGAGTATCGAATCCGTGAAGTGATCATCGAGGCTGCCGCGGAAGTGGACCGCCCGATTTTCTACGCGGTTGCCGTCATCATCGCGGGATTCCTGCCCATCTACGCACTGGCCGGCCCCTCCGGCCGCCTGTTCGGCCCGATGGCGGATACGACGATTTTCGCCCTGATCGGCTCTCTCGTCTTGACGCTCACGCTGCTGCCCCTGCTCTGTGCCTGGCTCCTGCGGCGCGGCGTGACCGAACGGCGCAATCCGGTATTCGAGGCGGTCAAGCGCGTATACCAGCGGGCGCTCGATCAGACTCTCGCACATCCGTGGGTCGTGATCGCCGGCTCCGGCGTCATCTTCGTCGTGTCGCTGCTGCTGATTCCCCTGATCGGTGGCGAGTTCATGCCGCATCTCGATGAAGGGGCACTCTGGGTGCGCGCCACGATGCCGTACACAATCTCCTTCGACGAGTCTTCGCGCATCGTTCCCCAGGTGAGGGAGATTCTCGCCTCGTTTCCAGAGGTCACCACCGTCGCCTCTGAACACGGCCGCCCGGATGACGGCACCAATCCGACCGGATTCTTCAACGCCGAGTTTTATGTCGGACTCAAACCATACTCGGAATGGAACGGACCGTATCATTCAAAGCCTCAGTTGATCGAGGCGATCAACCGTAAACTCTCGTCCTTCCCGGGAATCACTTTCAATTTCACCCAGCCCGCGGAAGACGCGGTCGACGAGGCGGAGACTGGACTCAAGAGTGCGCTCGATGTGAAGGTGTTCGGACCGGACCTGGCCGAACTCGAGCGCGCGGGAAAGGACATCAAGCGCGTCATCGACGGCGTGCAGGGCATCAACCACGTCACCGTCGTGCAGGAGCTTGGACAGCCCGCGCTCACGATCGATATCGACCGGTCGCGCATCGCCCGCTACGGCATCAATGTCGCCGACGTGAATGGCCTGATCGAGGCCGCCGTGGGCGGTGCTGCTGCCACTCAGGTCGCTCAGGGCGAGCGGCTCTACGATCTCGTGGTCCGTCTCCAGCCCCAGTTCCGCCAGAATCCAGAACAGATCGGCAACATTCTCGTCGCCACGCCGGACGGGCAGCAGGTTCCCCTCAAGGAGCTCGCGAACATCCAGGTTTCCACCGGCGCTTCGTTCATCTATCGCCAGGATAATTCCCGGTTCATCGGCGTGCAGTTCTCGGTCGAAGGCCGAGATCTCGCCGGCGCGGTGCAGGATGCCCAGCGGCAGGTGGCGAAGAGCGTGCGCCTGCCCGCGGGATATAGAGTGGTATGGGGTGGAGAGTACGAGGAGTACACCGCGTCGCGGGCCCAGCTTCAGTTCATCCTGCCCATCACGCTGTTTCTGATCTTCATGCTGCTGTTTGCGCTCTACGACAATCTGAAATTCCCCCTGATCACCGTCGTTGGCGTTGTGCTCTCGGCGCCCATCGGCGGAATTCTCGCGCTGCTGGTATCGGGCACGTCGTTTTCGGTGAGCTCCGGAATCGGCTTTCTTGCCCTGTTCGGCGTCTCCGTCCAGACGGCGGTCGTCTTCATTTCCTATGCGAACGAGTTGAGGAATGGGGGAAGCACAATTGCGGACGCGACGAGGGAGGCCGCGGTGCTTCGACTTCGGCCTATCATGATGACGGCCCTCGTCGCCGCGCTTGGCCTTCTTCCCGCTGCGCTGTCGACCGGTGTGGGTTCTGATTCACAGCGACCGTTCGCGCTGGTCATTGTCGGGGGGCTTTTTTCCCGACTGCTGATCAGCGTCTTCCTGATGCCCGCACTCTACGGCGTGGTCGCGCGCCCCGGAGATCGCCTGGAGGTCTGATCACAATGCATGATGTACAGGGACCGTCCGCCAGAAGTCTCAGAAGCGCGAAGATCGCTTCCAGCCCGGGATGAACGGAGGAGGGACGGCCGTGCGTCGGAGGATTTCGAAATGGGGCGCGATCAAATCGGCGAGCTGCTGCCCAACCGCGAGATCGGTGCGCGAGAGCGGCGCGGTGGCCGCACCCGTCATCGCCATGGCACCAAGAATCTGACCACCTGACCTGAGCGGCACCACGAGAATCGAAGGCTGGTCTTCCCTGCCCCGGCCTTCGCTCAGGAAATATGGCACCACCCCTCGCAGGACATTGGCAACCCCGGTGCCCTCGATGGGAACTTGAGGGAGATCCGCCAGCGGCGTCGTCTCCCCCGGTTTAATTATCGCCACTCGAGCGTCATCGCCGAGGCGGATGGCAAACTCAATCTCCTTGAGCGGCAACAACGCCGCGGCTTCATCGCGGAATTTGACGGTTCCCACGGCCAGCAGTGGCAACGCGGCGAGGCTTTCCGCAATGCGGCTCAGATGCATCGGCACATGGCGGAGCACGCTCAGGTGACTCTTCAGGACCTGGTACTGCCATTCGAACACGAAGCCCTCGATGCGCGGCGCGATGAGCGCACCCGCACGATCGAGCGCCGATAGATCGTCGTCCTGATAGAAATCCGGCCCGGGGCTTCCGAGCAGCAGATACCCGACGGTGCGTTCAAGAACTTGCAGCCGCACGCCAAGGATGGACCTCGCGCGATCTTCGGGACCGCGGAACTTCGTATCGAGGCGCAGTCGAAGGTCGCTGGTTTCCAGGGCATCACGAATCAGCAGAAATGGGGACGGGGCGAAGAGTCGGCCAAGATCCATGACCCGTGACGACATCACGAGCGACGGATCCGCCCAGAGGGGCCCGAAGCCGTGCCCCTCGAGCCGGTAGAACTGTTCTCCCGTTGCATCGGGAATGAACAGGCCGAGATCGTCGTGCGGGAGGGTTGGCTGCAAGGCGAACGACAGCGCCAGCGCGAAATCCCGGGGAGTGCTTGCGCCAGTCAGCGCCTGGCCGAGTGCCTGCAGCAGTTCGCTCGCATCGGAGTTCTCGCTCTGGGTAGGCGGCGATTCTGCGTCCTTCTCTTCCTGCGACTCGGTGGCCTCGGAGCCCGAAAGGCGGCGTGAGGCGCGACCGAGCACCGGGCCCATCCCCTCCGTCAGATCATGAATCGCGTCGAGTTGAGCCTCGCCATACAGATCGCGCTCCAGCGCGGCGAGGAGCACGAGTCCGACATCTGCGCTGCCATAACGGATCGCGCTGCAGCGGACCGATCCATAACCGGCGTCCGCCACGATTTCCTGTAGCAGTTGCACCTGCCTGCCATCCGCGAACGGAGACGCGGTCGGAACCGCGAGATTGTCCTGTGAAAGTTCGGCGGGTCCCACCAGGATAGGATTTCCGGCCAGATCAAATATCCAGACCGCGAACAGCTCGTGCGGTACGACAGGACGCAGCGCCTCGGCGAGCGCTTCGCGCCACGCGCGCAGCGCTTCCAGATCCGGTGCGCCTTCTGGAAGGCGCAGGATTGGAATGCTGAAGTGCCGCTTACCGCTCATGCGGGCACCGAAGCAGGCGCGGAGGATCGAATCGGGAGGTTCATCGGGCCTCGAAAGAGCAGAACTTGTGCCCCGGACTTGGCTTAGACATTTACGATCGACCCTGCGCAACGCCCTGACGACTCAGGATTCACCAGGTTTTCTAGTATCTCTAGAGCATGGGTATCGGGCGCAGGATGGGTTTCTCTAACCCCTTGGCATTCAAGCCCATGTGTCGATGCTAACCGGATCGGCGATCCGAGTCAGTGGCGTTGACATACCCCCTCCCCCTATGCAAATTTCGCGTACCTGCTCCCTGTTCACCCCATCTCGGATCCGATCATGAAGGACGTAACGCTGGCAATCGAAGGAATGAGTTGCGCACACTGCCTGAATGCCGTGAACAAGGCCCTCGGCAAGCTGGCGGGAGTCGAGATCGAATCGGTGCAGATGGGCCGCGCCAAGCTTCGATTCGACGAGTCGCTGGAAACACCCGAAGGGATCGCCGCTGCAGTTGCAGCAGCGGGTTATCCCTCGACAGTTGTAGGTTAGTTGTAATTGCTGCGACTAAGGTAACTTATGTTAGACAAGATACTTGTGAGCCTCACGGGATTGCTCGCCATCAGCTTTGTTAACTGGCATTTCTTGCGTCATCGTCCCGCGAAAAGGGCCGCCCTTCCCGATTCGTCTGGCAATCAAACCATCTCCGTTCGGGTGGACGGAGGTTACGACCCCAGTCTGATCGAGGTCACGACAGGTCGCCCCGTCCGGCTGGAAGTCCTCCGTCTCGACAGCGGGGCCTGCTCCGAGGAAATCGTCTTCCCAGCGATTGGCATACGCAAATTTCTTCCCGTCGGCCAGGTCACCCCCATAGAATTCACGCCTCAGACGCCCGGGACCATCGATTTCACCTGTGGGATGGGAATGCTCCACGGCCGCGTGGTCGTCCTACCGGCCGCGCTTCCCGCGGAGTCACCGCGATGAAAAGCGCTTCCCCTCTCACTCGCGCTGCCGTTTCAGACGGACCCGGTCAACTCTCGTGCGATATCGATGTCTCCGGGATGACCTGCGCCGCATGCAGTGCGCGAGTGCAGCGTTCGCTTGAACACTCCCCTGGCGTCGGGTCGGCGAATGTGAATCTCATGACCAACGTTGCCACCGTCCGGTACGACCCGGCAGTGACCACGCCAGGCACTCTGGTCGATACCATCCGGGAAACAGGTTACGGCGCGGAGCTTCCAGTTCCCGAGCGCGGCGCCGAGGAAGCCCTCGCGGACCAGGATTCCGCGCGGCGGGAAGAATCGCAAATCCTGCGGCGGAAATTCTCCCTTGCCGCCTTCGTCGCGGTAATCTCCATGGTATTCGGCATGCCGCTCGCCTCGTTCGATGCGAATGACTGGCTGATGCGTCCCATGATGCCGGTCGTGAGGGCGGTAACCGGGATTTTTCCCGCATCGCTGGTACAGCATCCTTCGTATCTCCGCTGGATTCTGCTTGCACTCAGCGTCCCGGTCGTGGGCTGGGCCGGGAGTCAGTTCTACGTCCGAGCATGGAAGGGATTTCGCCATCACTCGGCGGACATGAACACGCTCATCGCCATCGGAACGGGAGCGGCCTTCCTTTTCAGTCTCGCCATGACCGTGGAGGCCGACTGGTTCCTGAGGCACGCCATTCCGGTCCAGGTCTATTTCGAAGCGATCTCGTGGATCATCGCGCTGGTGCTTCTCGGCAATCTTCTCGAGGCCCGCGCCCGCGGACGGACCGCGGATGCCGTTCGAGGCCTGATCGGGCTGCGTCCCGCGACCGCACGGATAGTCACGCCGGAGGGCGAACATGACATTCCGCTCGCGGACGTGGAGGTGGGCGATGAGTTGCGCGTTCGACCTGGCGAACGGGTTCCGGTCGACGGAGAGGTGCTCGATGGAGCAAGCACGGTCGATGAATCGATGCTGACCGGAGAGCCGATGCCGGTCTCCAAGCATGCGGGTGACAGCGTCGTCGGAGCGACGCTCAACCGGAATGGTGCACTCCGGATTCGCGCGACGCGGGTACGGGGAGACACGGTCCTGTCCCGCATCATCTCTCTCGTCCAGCAGGCACAGGGTACTCGCGCACCGATCCAGCGTCTCGCCGACAGAGTCTCGGCGGTGTTCGTACCGGTGGTCATATCGATCTCCATCCTCACCTTTGTCCTCTGGATCGATTTCAGTCCTGCCCCGGCAGCGCTCCACGCACTCACGGCCGCAGTGACCGTGCTGATCATTGCGTGCCCTTGTGCCATGGGGCTCGCCGTGCCCACGGCGGTGATGGTCGCGACCGGTCGCGGCGCGGAGTTCGGCATCCTCGTCAAAGGCGGCGAAGCGCTGGAACGCGCGCATGATGTGCAGACCGTCATTCTAGACAAGACCGGAACGGTGACTGAAGGCGCGCCGACTTTGACCGATCTCGTAGCGGAGCAGGGAAGCGAAGAGGAGCTTCTGGCGTTTGCCGCCGCACTCGAGCGCCTGAGCGAACATCCTCTGGCTGACGCGATCGTCGCGGCCGCCACCGAGCGCGGCATCGCGCTGGTTGAGCCCGACTCCTTCCAGATCCACAAGGGAAAGGGGATCAGCGGATCGGTGAAGGGCAGGGGTGTCGCCGTCGGGAATGCCAAACTCATGCAGGAAGTTGGCGCAGACCTCGCCTCGCACAGCAGGCGTGCGGACGAACTGGCGCAGGGCGGACGAACGCCCCTGTTCGTCGCGGTGGACGGTCGAGTGATGGGCCTGCTCGCGGTTTCTGATCCGATCAAACCGACCAGCCGTCAGGCAGTCGCCGAACTCTATGCACTCGGACTCGACGTCGTGATGCTCACCGGTGACCACCTTCGCACCGCCGAGGGCGTGGCCAGGCAGGTGGGGATCCGACGGGTTCTTGCGGAAGTCCTTCCGGAGCGCAAGCTCGAAGAAGTTCGCCGGCTGCAGGATGGTGGCGCTGTGGTCGTCGCGATGGTTGGCGACGGACTGAACGATGCCCCGGCGCTTGCGCAGGCGGATGTCGGCGTCGCCATGGGTACCGGCACCGATACCGCCATGGAGACCGCTACCATCACGTTGATGAATGG
>JBDUEA010000137.1:0-8480 GCA_040002695.1 Gemmatimonadota bacterium
CGGTCCATATGCCGAAGCCAAGGAAGTCGTCGCCGGTTTCGCGATCATCGAGGTGAAGTCGAAAGAGGACGCAATCAACTGGTGCACGCGATTCATCACACTCGCAGGTGAAGGTAGTTCGGAAATCCATCAGATCCCTGAAGAGCCTGCGGCTTGAAGTACTGATCGCTGAGTGACGAAAGTACGACGAACAGGCTCTGGACCCTATTGAAAGTGAGCTGGTCATGCGCTTCATGATGCTGATGATCCCAAAGGGTTACGAGAACGCGGCGCCGGGGACGGTGCCGGATGCCAAGGCGGTCGCCGCGATGATGAAATACAACGAGTCACTCCAGAAGGCCGGGGTCCTGCTCGCCCTCGATGGCCTCCATCCGCCCTCGATGGGCGCCCGAGTCACCTTTGCCGGAGGGAAGCCCAAGGTTACCGACGGGCCGTTTCCCGAAGCGAAGGAGGTCCTCGGTGGCTACTGGATGATCCAGGTGAAATCCAGAGAAGAGGCGATCCAGTGGGCCACGCGGTGTCCGGCCTCGGAGAACGAAATGATCGAGGTCCGGCAGGTGCAGGAGTTTTCGGATTTTCCGGCGGACGTCCAGGAGGCCGCGAGCGGTTTCGCGGAAATGCAGGCTGGCGCCGGAAAGAAGGGCGCATAAGCTCCGTGAGGTAGCGGTCGATTGCGGCCGCTACCGCCCCAGCATGGCAGATGTGGTTACCGATCAGGTGCTGGTTCGAACTACTCCCGCTCGTCGAACGACTTCATTCACGCCGCCCGGAGTCTTGCCATGTTGCTGACCATCGTCGTCATCCTCGTTGTGCTCATCGCCGGCCTCCTTGCCTACGCGGCCACGCGACCCGACTCACTTCGCGTCGAGCGAACCGATCGGATCATGGCGCCAGCCGACCGAATTTTTCCCCTGATCAATGATCTCCACAGTTGGGGTTCCTGGTCTCCGTACGAGAGATACGACGCTGCCATGAAGAAGGTCTTCAGTGGCGCCCCACTCGGCAAAGGCGCGGTCTACACCTGGGATGGCAATGCCAAGGTCGGAGCCGGCCGCATGGAGATCATCGAGTCGACCACTCCGTCCCGCATAGTGATCAAGCTGGACTTCGTCCGTCCCTACGAGGGTCACACCACCGCGACCTTCAACCTGACGCCATCCGCCGACGGGACATCCGTCTCATGGACAATGGTCGGGCCCAGCTCGTTCATGACCAAGCTGATGGGCATCTTCATGAACATGGACAAGATGATCGGTGACGATTTCGCGAGAGGGCTGACCAACCTGAGGTCCGTGGCAGAACGTTGATCGCCACGCGCGCGCTCGGTTTCGCCAACCGCCGGACTTTACCCGCGTGAACGAGACGAGCACCCATCGCGCCATCGATGCAGTCTGGCGGATCGAATCCGCCAGGCTCATCGCCGGTCTCGCCCGCATGGTGCACGATATCGGGCTCGCGGAAGATCTAGCTCAGGACGCGCTCGTTGCGGCACTGGAACGCTGGCCCGGGTCCGGCATTCCAGACAACCCCGGCGCCTGGTTGATGGCAACCGCGAAGCATCGCGCCATCGATCAGCTCCGCCGAAGCAAGATGCTCGAGCGCAAACACGAACAACTCGGCCACGAGCTCGAAACCCTTCAGGAGGCGGCGGTGCCGGATCTCGATGCGGCTCTTGACGACGACATCGGCGATGATCTGCTCCGTCTGGTCTTCACCGCGTGCCATCCGGTCCTGTCGACCGATGCGCGCGTCGCGCTCACCCTCCGGATGCTCGGCGGCCTCACCACCGAAGAGATAGCACGGGCGTTCCTGGTGCCGACCGCGACGATCGCCCAGCGTATCGTCAGGGCCAAGCGCACGCTCGCCGAAGCGCACGTGCCGTTCGAAGTTCCCCGCGCTTCCGAGCTCGCGGGTCGCGTAGCATCCGTCCTCGCGGTCATCTATCTCGTGTTCAACGAGGGCTACACGGCCACCGCAGGTGACGACTGGATGCGACCCGCGCTCTGCGAAGACGCACTCCGGCTTGGCAGGATCGTGGCCGAGCTGCTCCCGAACGAGGCGGAAGTGCACGGGCTCGTCGCGCTCATGGAGATTCAGGCATCGAGATTGAAGGCGAGGACGGATCCTACTGGTGCGCCCGTACTGCTCCTCGAGCAGAACCGTGCGGCGTGGGACCAGCTGCTGATTCGGCGCGGTTTCACCGCACTCGACCGGGCCGCCGCGCTCGGCGGCGCACTCGGACCGTACGCACTGCAGGGCGCGATTGCCGCGTGCCACGCGCATGCCCGGACCGCCGAGGAGACCGACTGGGTGCGGATCGCGGCGCTCTATGATGCGCTTGCGGGCTTGATGCCATCGCCGATCGTCGAGCTCAATCGCGCGGTCGCCGTATCTATGGCATTCGGGCCTGCGTCTGGTCTCGAGATCCTCGACGGCCTTCGCGATGAGGCCTCGCTCAGGGGCTATCACCTGCTGCCCAGTGTTCGCGGCGACCTGCTCGCCAAACTCGGACGATTCAGCGAGGCGCGGGAGCAGCTGAAGCTCGCAGCGTCGCTGACGCGGAATGCCCGGGAGCGTGCGTTGCTGCTGGACCGTGAGGCCGCGCTGTCAAAACTGTCCGCACCTCCGCCTGTCTCCTGATATCCTGATCGAATACAAGGAAGGCCCGAACCTTGCGGCGCTTTCGGCGTGCGCAACAGGCTTCTACCTTTCACGTTGTTCGGATCAGGCACTCACCACACATCCAGGCGGGCAACAGTTGCTGCGGAGGTTCCAGGTAATGAGGGGGACCGAGCCGGGCGACTCTGCGTCGTCGTAGAGAAATTCATATGCGTGCACTCCTTGTTCTCGCGGCCGTCACGATGCTCGGCGCACCCTGGCAGCCGGTCGTCTTCGGTCCGCAGTCCGGCACGATCGCGCGGGCGCGATTGCTGCTCCCCTGCCGGGGAAACCTGCCGCCCGTCGCATACCAGTTGACCGATGCGGGAGTGACTGTGCGTCTCGGAGATTCGGGCACCAGCGATCGCTGTGCCGATGCCGCAGTGGAGGCGGGAATGTCCTATCGGGGATACCTGCCGGCGGGAACCGGGGTCGCAGTCTCGCCGCAATCTCCGTTTCGCCAGATCCTGCTGACTCAGCCCACCGCATCCGGCGTTGCGGCCCTGCATGACATGGCCGAGCGCGCGGTCCTCATGGCGAGGCAATAAGCCCGCGCCGACCCGAAGTGGTGTCCTACGGCGCCACTTCGAAGAACTTGAGTCCAGGCTCCTGCTGAATCGCGGTTCGAAGACCCCACTCGTTTTCGAACAACAGCACCGGCTGGCCCTTCGCGTCGTACACTCGTAACCGCCCCCGCACGTTCGCCGCCCGCTCGATGGCGTCAGTGCTGCCTACCAGCCACCGTGGGTGCCCGAGGGACATCGGCTCGATGCGGCAGGGCGCGTTGTACTCGTGCTGCAGGCGGAACATCATCACGTCGAATTGCAGCTGTCCCACCGCGCCCACGATCGGCGTCGGCCCCGTCTCACCGTCGGCGTAGTAGACCTGCGCCGCGCCCTCCTCAGACAATTCCCGGAGTCCCGTATCGAGCTGCTTTCGTCTGAGCGGATCGGCCGGATACACCCGCGCGAAATGCTCAGGCGGAAAACGGGGAATGTCATCGAAGGTAAGGATCCCGGCCGCTGACAGCGTGTCGCCGATCCGGAGGGTGCCGCGGTCCACGATCCCGATCACGTCTCCCGGCCAGGCTTCTTCTGTGCTCGTGCGCTCCCGCGCCATCAGCTGCTGCGGTGCTGAGAGTCGCATGGTCTTGCCCGTCCGCACATGCCTGACCTCGAGCCCGGCCTCATATCGTCCGGAGCAGACCCGCACGAACGCGATCCGGTCACGGTGACGAGGATCCATATTTGCCTGGATCTTGAAGACGAAGCCAGTGAACGTCGGCGAAGTCGGCGAGATCGGACCGGCGCTCGACTCCCGTGCGGTGGGCGGCGGCGCCATCGCGAGAAAGTCGCGGAGAAATGCTTCGACGCCGAAATTGGTCAGCGCGCTGCCGAAATAGACCGGCGTGAGCGTTCCCGCGAGCAGCGCTGCTTCACTGAACTGATGTCCCGCCTCATCGAGCAATCGGATTTCGTCGTTGAGGTGCGCCAGCGCGGCCGCGCCGAGTTCGGTTACCAGTTCCGGAGCGTCGAGGTTGTAAATGGATTCGTCGGCGCGCGTGGCGCCGTGGTCAGTCGTCCGGTCGAACAGGGTCACGTCTCCGCGCCGCCGGTTATAAATCCCGGCAAACTGTCCGTCGCGAAACACCGGCCAGGTGATCGGATAGCAGTCGATGCCGAGATCGTTCTCGACATCGCCGAGCAGCTTGAGCGGGTCCTCGCCGGCGCGATCGCACTTGTTGACGAAGGTGAAGATCGGCGTGCGCCGCCGTTTGCACACCGCGAAGAGCTGTCGGGTCCGGTCCTCGACACCCTTCCGGTTGTCGAGCAGCATGACCGCGCTGTCCGCCGCCACCAGTGTCCGGTACGTATCCTCCGAAAAGTCCTGGTGTCCCGGCGTGTCGAGCAGATTGATGCGGTACCCTTCGTATTCAAACTGCATCGCGCTCGACGTCACCGAGATGCCGCGCTGCTGCTCCAGCTCCATCCAGTCGGACGTGGCGTGGCGCGCGGCCCGTCGAGCCTTGACGGTGCCAGCCAGATGAATCGCGCCGCCGTAGAGCAGCAACTTCTCCGTGAGCGTCGTCTTGCCTGCGTCGGGATGGCTGATGATCGCGAGCGTGCGGCGCCGCGCCACTTCGGCGAGGAGTCTGGCAGTTGTTTCCGGTGTGACCTGTGCCGCGATGACCGCCATGCCGTTCCTTGAGTCCTTGTTGAGTACTCGTCGCTCCGTCCGTACGATCAGGCGCCGGTAGCGATCGTTTCCAGCGCTTCCCATCGCTCGATCGCCGCCGAAAGTTCGGATTCGACCACGCCGAGTCTCGCCTTCGCCTCGATGATGGCGGACCCCGATCGAAGAAGTGCCTGGTCCGCCAGCGAGGCGAAGAGCCTGGTCCGCTCCTGCTCGAGCGCGTCGATTCGCACAGGCAGCGCCGCCAGCTCCTGGGTCTCTTTGAAGGTGAGCCGGCGTTTCTTCTCCGGGGCGCGTGGCTCGCCGGATGCGGGCCTTGTCACCGCCGCGGCGCGATCGCCCTTGGCCGCGCCGTCCATCCACACTTTCCGCTGCCGAATCCAGTCGCTGTAGCCGCCCACATATTCGCCGACTCGGCCGTCGCCTTCCATGACCAGCGTGCTGGTCACGACGTTATCAAGGAAATCCCGGTCGTGGCTGACCACCAGGAGCGTTCCGGAGAAGTCGAGCAGCAGGCCCTCGAGCAGGTCGAGCGTCTCGATGTCGAGATCGTTCGTCGGCTCGTCGAGAGCGAGCACGTTGAACGAGCGCGTGAAGAGGCGGGCGAGCAGCAGCCGGTTCCGTTCCCCGCCCGAAAGCGCACGTACCGGTGTTCGCGCCCGGTCGGCGGGGAATAAATAGTCCTGGAGATAGCCCAGGACATGCTTCCGCGAGCCGCCGATCTCGATGAAGTCGCCCCCCTCGCCGACACTGTCGAACACGGTCTTGTCCGGATCGAGCTGCTCGCGCAGCTGATCGAAATAGGCGATCTCGAGACCGTTCCCGGTGCGAATGGTTCCGCTGTCAGGTGGAATCTCGCCCAGGAGCAGCTGGAGGAGCGTCGTCTTTCCTGAGCCGTTCGGTCCGATCAGCCCGACGCGATCGCCGCGCGTGATCGTCGTCGTGAGACCGCGGACGATTGCGCGCTCGCCATAGCCGAAACCGACGTCCCGAGCCTCCACCACAAGCCGGCCCGAGCGTTCTGCCTCCTGCGCCTGCACCGATATCGTTCCCGTCCGCTCCCGCCGGTCGCCCCGCTCCCGCCGCATCGATTCGAGAGCGCGGACCCGCCCCTCGTTGCGGGTGCGCCGGGCCTTGATGCCGCGCCGGATCCAGGCCTCCTCACGCGCGAGCTTCCGGTCGAACTCAGCCCACTCCCGCTCCTCCGCCGCCAGCGCCGCATCCTTCCGGTCGAGATAGGTATCGTAGTCCGATCCCCAGTCCGCGAGGCGCCCGCGGTCGAGTTCCACGATTCGCGTCGCCAGCCGGCGGAGAAAGGCGCGATCGTGGGTGACGAAGAGCAAGGTCGTGCCACGATCGATGAGAAACGTCTCGAGCCACTCGATCGCGTCGATGTCGAGATGGTTGGTCGGCTCATCCAGCAGCAGCAGGTCGGGCTCCCGGACGAGGGCGCGCGCAAGCAGCGTCTGACGCTTGCGGCCGCCGGAACGCGTCTCGAACGGTGCGTCGGCTTCGAGGCCGAGATGCGAGAGCACCGTGTCGACTCTCGTCTGAAGTTGCCAGGCGTTCGCGGCCTCGAGCGCGTGGTGCAGCCGATCGAGCTCCCGGAGCGCCGACTCTTCCGAGTTTGTCGCGAGCCGTACGCTCGCGGCATGGTACCGGGTGAGCAGCGTACCGGCCTCACCGAGCCCCGCCGCCACGACCTCGAAGGTGGTGCCCGCGACGTTTGCCGGAAGCTCCTGTTCCAGCCGCGCGATCGAGATACCCGTCTGCCGGATGACCTCGCCCTGGTCCGGCTGAATTGTCCCGTCCAGCAGGCGCATGAGCGTGCTCTTCCCGGCGCCGTTCCGTCCCAGGAGACAGACCCGCTCACCCCGCTCGATGCTGAAGGACGCGCCTTCGAGAACGGCAGGACCTCCGAATGCCACGCGCACATCCCGCAATCCCAGCAGCGCCATTCCCGATCACCTCTTGCAGTTGCCCGCCACGGCGGCCAGCACCGCGCCCAAGATAGACGGGTGACCCTCGCCGGGCACGATCGGGATGAAGTCGGGAAGCATCCAGCGGAGGGCGTAGCAGGCTGAACGACGAAGACATCCATGAGCGGCACAGCTGCCGCCGCTCTTGAGACCGGTGCGAACTGCTGTCCTGGCGGCGCGGCTCCCTGTAAGATATCGCACCATGGCTCGTCGGGAAATTCGCCGTCGGCTCGCCGCCGGCGCGATTCTCACAACGGATTCAGATGCCGCCACTCAGGGAGCCCGTCCGACAGATGCGCGAGGTGATCGCCCTCGCGCCCGGCAAGCCCGCGTGGCCGGCCGGATTGCGCGCGGCCATTGCCACAGTTGCACCGCTCGTCGCCGGGTCCCTGCTTGGTTCGACCGGTGGTACATGGATGAGCCTCGCCGGCTTCACCGGCGCACTCGCCGATCGCGGCGGCCCCTACCGAAGCCGGGCAGCCGCCACCGGCGTGCTCACCCTCGCGGGATCCGTCGCCGTCGCGATCGGCACGCTCTCCGCCGGCAGTCTCTGGGTGACTGTACCCGTCACCTTCCTCTTCGCCCTCGGCTGCAGTCTCGCCCGCGTCTGGGGAATCAGCGGTGCGACCGTCGGTAGCTCCGTACTCAATATCTATGTGATCGCTCTCGCCTATCCGGCCCCGAGTCCTCGGGAGGCACTGACGCGCGCCGGGTATGTCGTAGTCGGCGGACTCTGGGCGATGTTCGTTTCGCTCATTCTCTGGCCCCTCCGTCCCTTTCGTCCGATCCGCCTTGCCGTCGCCGAAGGCTATAGGCGACTCGCGCTCTACGCGGACGGTCTCGCTCTCAACGCCGAAGGCAACCGGGCCCACTCGGGCGAAATCCCCGTGGCAGGAGCCCAGGTTCGTGAGGCGCTGGAGCAGGCACGTGGCGCACTCACCAGGGCACGTCGCGGCGTACCCGGCGAAAGTGGCCGTGGAGAAAAACTGCTGGTCCTCGAGGAGATGGCGGATCGTCTCTTCGGCTATCTCGTCGGGCTGAGCGATATGGCGGCTACCGTGGCTGACGAGCAGCGCGACGCGGCGGCGCAGCACGCGCTCGCTCACGTGTTCACCGCGCTCGCCGCCACCGTGAGGGGAGTCGCGACCCAGATCGAAGCCGAGGGAAATCAGGTCCTCGTGCAGGTAGAATGGAATGGCCACGCCCTCAGAGCATTGCTCGACCACGCTGCAGCGGAAATCCCCGACTCAGCCGCTGGACAATATCAGCAAGCCGCTCTGCTGATTGACCGGCTCTCGCAGTATGCGGGCGCGGCCGCCGCGACTGCGGCGACGCTCAATGACGGCACCTCGGCGCCGACCTCGGACATTCCCTTCCAGCCGGAGCCGCCGCGCACCCTTCTCACCATCCTCGGCCCGGTCCGCGCGGTTCTCGCGCCGGATTCGGTCGTGCTCCGGTATGCGCTCCGGATGGCGATCGTTGTCACCGTGGCCGTTCTCCTCACCGGCGCCATCGGTCTCAAGCGCGGATACTGGGTGACGATCACCATTGTGATCATCCTCCAGCCCTACACCGGCGCCACCACGATCAAAGCGCTGCAGCGCGTCGCAGGCACCGTCCTCGGCGGCCTTCTCACCGCCGGTCTCGGTG
>JBDUEA010000138.1:0-8466 GCA_040002695.1 Gemmatimonadota bacterium
GTGACGCAGCAGGACGTGCCCTGCCTGGCCTATACGCATTTCCAGCCGGCGCAGCTCACGACGGTCGGCAAGCGTGCGACGCTCTGGATGCAGGACCTCGCAATGGACGTCGAGGAGCTGGAACACCGGCTCAAGTCGATGCGCTTCCGTGGCTGCAAGGGAACCACGGGTACCCAGGCCTCGTTCCTCGAGCTGTTCGAAGGCGATCATGGCAAGGTGCGGGAGCTCGATCGCCGGGTATCATCGAAGATGGGGTTCACGCTTAGCTACGCCGTGACGGGGCAGACCTACTCCCGCAAAGGCGACTCGGTGGTGCTCGATGCGCTGAGCGGGATCAGCCAGTCGCTGGCGAAGATGGCCACGGACCTCCGGCTGCTGCAGCATGAGGGGGAGCTGCTCGAACCCTTCGAATCGGAGCAGATCGGCTCCAGTGCGATGGCGTACAAGCGGAATCCGATGCGAGCCGAGCGGATCTGCGCGCTCGCGCGATTCGTGATTTCGCTGCAGGCGAACGGCGCCCACACCGCCGCGACGCAGTGGCTCGAGCGCACACTCGATGACAGCGCGAACCGGCGACTCACTCTGCCGGAAGCATTTCTCGCGACGGATGCCATCCTGGTACTGGCGGAGAACATCGCCGGCGGCCTCGAAGTCCGGCCCGACGTGATCCGGCGACACGTCGAGCAGCAGATGCCGTTCATGGCGACGGAACGCTGGCTGATGCTCGCCGTCTCTGCCGGCGGCGACCGGCAGACGCTGCACGAGGTTATCCGCAGCAACAGTCATGTGTGCGCCGAGCGGGTCAGCCGCGGCGAGCCGAACGACCTGCTCGACCGGCTGGGCAGGGAGGCGGCGTTCGGCAAGGTGTCCGTGGAAACGCTCAAGGCGGAGCTCGATCCCGCGCGTTACACTGGCCGGGCGTCCCGTCAGGTGCACGAATTTCTGGAGCAGTATCTCCATCCCCTGATCCACCGGGTCCGGCCGCTTGCAGCTGCCGCCGAGGCCGCCGAGGTGCGCGTATGACCGTGCTCGAGCGCAGTTCGCTCCCGCTGCCCCTGCTCCGTTCCGGCAAGGTGCGTGAAGTCTACGAGGTGGATCCCGAACATCTGCTCCTCGTCGCCAGCGACCGGGTGAGCGCCTTCGACGTGGTGATGCAGGAGGCGATTCCGCGGAAGGGCGCCGTCCTGACGCAGATAAGCGCCTTCTGGTTCGAGCGGATGTCGATGGTGCCGTCCCATTACATCACGGCGCGCACCTCCGAAATCATCCGGCGCATTCCGGCGCTTGCCTCGAGCCGGGAGCAGCTCGCGGGGCGCGCCATGCTGGTGCGGCGCACGATGCCGGTGCCGTTCGAGTGCGTGGTGCGAGGTTACCTCAGCGGCTCGGCGTGGATGGAGTACAAGAAGAGCGGTACCCTGGCGGGCGAATCGATGCCATCCGGCCTCGTTGAAAGCTCGCCGATCGAGCCACCGATCTTCTCGCCGGCGACGAAGGCGGAATCCGGTCACGACATCAACGTCACCTTCTTGGCTGTAGCCGAGGGCATGGGTGAGGACGTCGCGACGCGACTTCGCGACGCGAGCTTCGCGGTCTACCGCACCGGGCGGGAATATGCCGCCACGCGCGGCATCATCATCGCCGACACGAAATTCGAATTCGGGTTCGACACCAACGAAGATCTGCTGCTGATCGACGAGGTACTGACGCCGGACAGTTCCAGGTTCTGGCCTGCTGAGCACTACCATCCCGGGCATAGCCAGCCGAGCTTCGACAAGCAGCCGTTGCGGGACTATCTGGCCGAGCTTCGCGGCCAGGGGAAATGGAACGGAGACGCGCCGCCGCCCCCGCTTCCGCCTGAAGTCGTGCAGGCGACGAGCGCACGGTACCTGGAGGCGTTTCGGTTGCTGACCGGCTTCGACCTTCCGCCGGACGCCTGATGCGAGTCGCTCCCGAGGGCTGGATCTTCATCGCGATCGCCTGGATCATCGCCGGCGCGCTCGCGTTGATGGGCTGGTGGATTCCGTTCGCGCTCTGGCTCGTCGTCGCGGTGTGGGTGGTCGCCTTTTTCCGGGATCCGATCCGGAAGGGCCTGCGGGGCGAGCAGTACATCATTGCGCCGGCGGATGGGTTGATCGTCGGCATCATCGAGGTGGATGAGCCGGCGTTCATGGGTGCCCGCGCGATGCGCGTCTCCATTTTCATGAACGTCTTCAACGTCCACGTGAACCGGTATCCGTCGAGCGGTGTTGTTGGGTATCGTCACTACCTGCCCGGACGGTTCGGGCATGCCGGCACCGAGAAGGCGAGCGCCGAGAATGAGCAGAGCTCGATCGGGCTCACGACACCGAGGGGAAAGATCCTGATCCGGCAGATCGCAGGACTGATTGCGCGTCGCATCGTCACCGATCACCAGGTCGGTACCGTCGTTCAGCAGGGGGAACGCATGGGATTGATTCGATTCGGCTCACGGGTGGACATCTTCGTTCCCCGCGACGCGAAAGTGCTGGTGAAGGACGGCGAGAAGACGAAGGCGGGCTTCACGGTGGTGGCGCAATGGGACTGACTCCCGTGCGCGGCGGCTTCCAGCGCCGCGATATGCGCCGTGTGGTGATCGTGGTGCCGAGTGCCTTCACCCTCGGCAACATGTTCTTCGGTTTCTGGGCGATCATCTCGGCCTACAATCGCAACTTCACCTGGGCGGCCTGGTTCGTGGTGTTCGCCGGCGTGCTCGACATGCTCGACGGACGGGTGGCGCGGCTGTCGAATACGGGGACACGTTTCGGCGCGGAGCTGGACAGCCTGGTCGACGTGATCAGCTTCGGGGTCGCTCCGGCGATGATCATGTATTTCCTGGAGTTTGCGTGGGCGGGCAAGTTCGCGTGGATGATCTGCTACTTCTATGTAGTGGCGGTCGCCGTGCGTCTCGCCCGATTCAACGTCACGCACGACCAGGTGCAGTCGAAGCCGGGCTGGTTCAGCGGGCTGCCTTCGCCATCCGCGGGGATGATCCTGGCGGTTTACTACCCGTTCAGCCAGACCGACTGGTATCAGGCATCGCTCGCGTACCTGAATCTGCAGAAGCAGGGACTCGCAGTCCTGATGGTGCTGGTTTCGCTGCTGATGGTCAGTACGGTCAAGTATCCCAAGTTTCCGCCGATCGGATTCCGGTCCGCGAAGGGGCTGGCCGGACTCGCGCTTCACGTCACCATCCTGGTGTGTGCGCTCCGCTTTCCCGAATATTTTCTCTTCCCGCTCGGGCTGGCGTACGTTCTTTTCGGCGTAGCCCGCGCGCTCGTCCTCGGGCTGCTGGAGCGGACCGAGGGACCGGCGATTCCGGATGACGCCGTCGAGGAGACCGACCGGCGCACCTCGCCACGACTCATGGGCCTTCGTCGCCGCGCTACCGACATTCCTCCACAGGAGAAAGCCGAGTGACCTATCGCGTTCACGTCCGGGTGGTGCCGAGAGCGGGGCTGCTGGATCCCCAGGGCCAGGCGGTCGAGCACGCGCTCTCGGCGCTCGGCTTTCGCGAGGCGGCGAACGTGCGCATTGGGCGGGCGATCGAGCTCGACGTGACGGCGCAGTCGGCGGAGGATGCCAAGGCGCGCGCCCGGGTGATGTGCGACAAGCTGCTCGCAAATCCGGTGACCGAGGACTACATGCTGGAAGTGGAGGGCTGATGTTCCGCGTCGCCGTCGTTCGATTCCCCGGCAGCAACTGCGATTTCGATTCGCTGAATTCCGCGCGGCGCGCGGGGACCGAGGCGTATTTCGTCTGGCATCGCGACACGAGCCTCGAGCAGGCGGATGCGGTGATCCTGCCCGGCGGATTCAGCTACGGCGACTACCTGCGCTCCGGTGCGATTGCCCGATTCAGCCCGGTCATGCCGGCGGTGCAGCGGTTTGCGGAGGCCGGCGGTCCGGTACTCGGTATCTGCAACGGATTCCAGGTGCTGTGCGAGGCGGGGATGCTTCCGGGCGCTCTCATGCGCAACAGCCGACTGACGTTCGTCTCCCGCCCGGTTGACCTCAAGGTCGAGCAGACGGATACCGCGTTCACCAACGGCTACGAGCGTGGCGCGATCCTGCGGATGCCGGTGGCGCATGGTGATGGCCGCTTCGTCGCTGATGAGGCGACAATCCGCAAACTCGAGGGCGAGGAGCGCGTGGTGGTGCGCTATGTTGCACCTGACGGAAGCACCTGCATCGAGACCCCCAACGGATCGATCAACGATATCGCGGGAATCAGCAACGACGCGGGCAACGTGGTCGGGCTGATGCCCCACCCTGACCGCGCTTCAGACGCGGCGATCGGGAATACCGACGGCCTCGCCTTCTTTACCTCCGTACTCGACTGGTCCAGCGCCAATGCCCGCACCCGCTGAACGAGGGACACCATGAGACTGCTCACTGCTTTCACCCTGTCAATCACGCTGCTCAGCGCGCGTCCAGCGCTTGCGCAGGGCGTCAAGACGATCAAGCCCGGCATGACGACGGCGGAGGTCAAGGCGACCTGGGGCGCGCCGCTGGCGGAGCGCACCTACGGGAACTACACCTACCTCTCGTACGACAATGGCTGCGTGAAGAGCTGCGGAACGTACGACACCGTGATCCTCGAGAAGGGCCAGGTGGTCGACGCGATCGTCCGCGGGTCGATGCACGCGTACTCAGGGATGTCGAGTTCGCCAGTGGGAAGGAAGCCGGAAGCGACATTGCCGTAAGCGAATGAATCGGTGAGCGGTAAGCGGTGAGCAGGAAGCGGGAGGATGAGGCGGGATCACGATGGGCCATGAGTTCAGGTACTACCTGCTACCTGTAACCTGTAACCTGTAACCTGCAACCTGTAGCCTGCAACCTACAACCTGACATTCCATGCCCGAGAAGCCCAGCAGGAACGAGGAAGAGTACTTCGCGAAGGAAGAGGCGGAGAAGCTCAAGAAGCAGCGAGCCGCGATGGCAGCCGCCGAGTCGGGCGCGGAGCGGAAGAGCCACTTCATGAAGTGCCCCAAGTGCGGCGCGGGGCTCGTCACCGAGACATTCCATGGCGTGCAGATCGACCGGTGCAGCGAGTGCAACGGAATCTGGCTCGATCCGGGCGAGATCGACACGATCATGTCGCATGAAGACAAGGGACTGCTGAGCCGCGTGTTCTCGGATATGCTGGGGAGTTTGCGGCGGGGGGGGAATCGGTAGTAGGTGGGAGGTGGTAGGTGGTAGGGGGTAGGTGGCAGGTGGCGGGTGTCATGTGGCAGCGGTGAGGGTTTAACCTCTCGAATACTCGGGTGAGATGACGGCGAGCAAGATCATGACGACCGCGGCGACGCAGGCGGTTCCGTTTCCAGGCGAGCGGCCGGTGACACTCGAGGTCGTGCGCGAGCACAACCTCACGGAGTTCGAGTACGAGCGCATCCTCGCGATGCTCGGACGGACGCCGACGCTGACGGAGCTGGGGATTTTCTCGGCGCTCTGGTCGGAGCACTGCTCATACAAGCACACGAAGCCGATCCTCAAGACGTTTCCCACGACCGGCAAGCAGGTCGTGCAGGGACCGGGCGAAAACGCGGGCGTGTTGCGGCTGCCGGGTGGCTGGGCGGTCGCGTTCAAGATCGAATCCCACAATCACCCATCCGCAGTGGAACCGTATCAGGGCGCGGCGACGGGCGTCGGCGGCATTCTGCGCGACGTGTTCACCATGGGTGCCCGGCCGGTCGCCGTGCTCAACAGTCTCCGGTTCGGACCGCTCGATACGGCGCGCAACCGCTATCTCTTCGCCGGCGTCGTGCGCGGTGTCGGTGACTACGGCAACTGCGTCGGTGTCCCCACGCTCGGTGGCGAAGTCGATTTCGCGCCAGGCTACAGCGGCAATCCGCTCGTCAACGCGATGTGCGTCGGGCTCCTCAAGGAGAAGGACCTGATGCTCGCGGCGGCGCATGGCGTCGGCAACGTGCTCATTTCTGTCGGAGCCAGCACGGGTCGGGATGGAATCCACGGCGCGAGCTTCGCATCCGAGGACCTGAGCGAAAAGAGCGAGGCCCGGCGTCCGCAGGTGCAAGTGGGCGATCCGTTCACCGAGAAACTGCTGCTCGAGGCCACGCTGGAACTCATCTCCTTGAAGCTGATCGTCGCGATCCAGGACATGGGCGCTGCAGGGCTCACCAGCTCGAGCGCCGAGATGGCGGCGCGCGGTGGCGTCGGCGTGGAGCTGGAGACGGACAAGGTCCCGCAGCGCGAGCCGGGGATGACGCCGTACGAGATCCTGCTCTCGGAATCACAGGAGCGGATGCTCGTGGTAGCGGAGCCGGCGCGAGTCGACGACATCCTCCGAGTCTGCGAGAAGTGGGAGCTCCAGGCGGCCGTGGTCGGGCGGGTGACGGATGACGGGATGTATCGGATCCGCCATCACGGAGATGTCGTCGCGGAGATTCCGGGTGAGCGGCTGGTCGAGGATTGCCCGATCTATTATCCGGTGGCGAAAGAGGCTGCGTCCGCGATCGCGCTCAGGGCAGCGCGTCCGACCAGGTCTCCAAAGACCGATCTCACCGCTTCCCTGCCCCTCCTGCTCGACACACCGTCGATCGCGAGCAAGCGCTGGGTGTTCGAGCAGTACGACTCCACGGTGCAGGCATCGACGCTGCTTGGACCCGGAGGCGACGCCGGCGTGTTGCGAGTCGACGAGACCGGGTTCGGTCTCGCCATGACTGTCGACTGCAACTCGCGACTGGTGGCACTCGATCCCTACGAGGGCGGCAAGGCTTCGGTGGCGGAAGCGGCGCGCAACATCGCGTGCACGGGTGCGATCCCCCTCGGTATTACCGACTGTCTCAACTTCGGTAATCCGGACCGGCCCGAGGTGTTCTTCCAGTTCAAGGAGGCGTGTCGCGGAATTGCCGATGCCTGCCGTGCGTTCGATACGCCGGTGACCGGCGGCAACGTCTCCCTCTACAACGAGAGCCCCACTGGAGCGATCGACCCGACGCCGACGATCGGGATGATCGGATTGCTGGAGAATATCGAACGACGGGTGCCGAGCGCATTCCGGGCTCCCGGTGACCGGATCATCGTGCTGGGTGTGACGGCTGGCGCGCTGGGCGGATCGGCGTACTGGGCGGAGGTGCGGGATTTCATCGGCGGCGCTCCCGCGCGAGTCGATCTCGACGCTGAACTGGCACTGCAACGAGTGCTCATCAGTGGCGCATCTCGCGGGCTGATTCGCTCCGCACATGACTGCTCGACCGGCGGCCTGGCTGTGGCGCTGGCGGAGGCGTGCATTGGCGGACCGTACTCGACGAGCGGGATGGGTGCCACGATCGACCTCTCCCGGTACGCCAGCGGAGTAGATGATGAGGGTGTGCTGTACGGCGAGGATGGAGCGCGAGCGGTCATCACCTGCGCGGCCGGAGAGGAACGGGCCTTGCTAACTCTGGCTGCAGAGTCGGGTGTTCCTGCCTATTCGGCCGGGGTGGTCGGCGATTCCGGCGGACCGCTTGTCATAACGCGTGGATCGAGGATGTCGTGGGAGACGGAGGCGCTCCGGGAGGTATATTTCGGGGCGATTCCGAGACGGATGAAGGTGGGGGTGAGGAGTGATGGGTAAGGGGGACGACGAGGGGCGCTGGACTGGTTCGGCCTCTTAAACGAAGCGAGTTGACATGTGCGGAGTCTTTGGCGTCTCGGCGATTCCTGATGCGGCCCGGCTGGCGTATCTGGGTCTCTACGCCTTGCAGCACCGGGGTCAGGAGAGCGCTGGCATCGTCGCCATCGATGGCGACGGATTCGCGCGATCGCACCGCGGGATGGGACTGGTCTCCGAGAATTTCGACGAGCCGGCATTATCCAAACTGCCCGGGGACGTCGCCGTCGGTCACACCCGCTATTCGACCGCAGGGAGCTCGATTCTCTCCAATGCACAGCCGCTCCTCAGCGACTACCGCGGCGGGCCGCTCACGATAGCGCATAACGGAAACCTGACCAACGCGCCGGAACTCCGGCGTGAACTGGTCGAGAGCGGCTCGATCTTCAGCACCTCGACGGACACCGAAGTCCTCATTCACCTGATCGCGCGCTCGAAGGCGACTACACCGGATGGCCAGATTCGGGAGGCGCTGGAGCGGGCCGAAGGCGCGTTCAGCGGAATCATTTCGGTGGGACGGACCATCTATGCGGTAGTGGACGCGCGCGGCTTTCGTCCTCTTGTCATCGGACGATTCTCCGGCGGCGTCGTAGTCGCTTCGGAGACCTGCGCGCTCGACCTGGTCGGCGCGACGATGGTCTGCGAGTTGGAGCCCGGACAGTTCCTCAAGATCGAGGACGGGCGGATTACCGAGCTGCCGCGGCTCAAGGCCCGACCGGTCAGCCGCTGCGTCTTCGAGCTGGTCTACTTCGCCCGGCCCGACAGCACGGTGTTTGGCGAATCGGTGGACCGGGTGCGCCGAGAGCTCGGCCGTCAGCTCGCGCGCGAGCATCCGGC
>JBDUEA010000139.1:0-8310 GCA_040002695.1 Gemmatimonadota bacterium
ATTCACCACGAAGGCACGAAGGACACGACGGATCGTATCGACTTGCGGCTCCTTGCCTTCTCGCGCGACGATCAACCAACTTATTTGGCGGAGCCTTGCCTCGCACCTTCGCGACCCGCACGATTTTTTCAATCCCTCCCGGAGGCAGCCATCGGCTCCGGCAACAGGCACAGACAATCCATCACAATCCCCTCTGTGCCTCTGTGGTGACCACTGATCGGTCGCAGTCGCGGCATGGGGACTTGCTACGCGCGCGCCGTCGCCACGGCCGGCGAGGGGCGGAAGACCAGGGCGAACAGCACGAAGACGACGAACGCCATCGCCGAGGGGACCAGCCAGATGGCGTGCCAGTCATGCACGACCTGGAGACAGGTACCGGCCGTTGCGGCCGCCGGTTCACATGCCGGATTCGGCGAACTCCAGTGCTGCACCACCGCACCCGACGCAAAGGCGCCGATGAAGTAGCCCAGGCCATTGGTGACGAAGTTGATGAGTCCCTGTGCCGCGGCCCGGATGCGTGGTCCGGCCTGTTCGTCGGTGTAGATCTGCCCGCCGACGAAGAAGAAATCGTAGCAGACCCCGTGCAGCAGGATGCCGGCGAAGATGAGCCACATCCCCGCACCCGCGTCTCCCGTGCTGAACGCCGCGTAGCGGAGCGCCCAGGCCAGCATTCCCACCAGCATGATCCACTTGATGCCCAGCCGCTTGAGCGCGAGAGGGAGCAGCAGCATGAACACGATCTCCGACACCTGTCCAAACGTCTGGATGAAGGCCGGCTCAGGAGCGCCGATCTCGTTCAGGAAGGGATTCGCGAAGGTGTAGTAGAACTGGAGCGGGATGCACAGCAGAAATGAGCCGAGCACGAAAATGAGAAAGGCCTTGTCCCGGAGCAGTCCGAGCGCATCCAGCCCAAGTGCATCGCGCATGCTGAACGGCGTACCGGCCGCGCGCGGTGGCGTGTGGGGCAGCATGAACGAATAGAGCCCCAGGACTACTGATGCCCCGGCGGCCAGGCGCATCGGGGTCGCCAGCGCATCTGCGTGCAGGACTCGGCCCACAATGTAGCCCGCCACGATCCAGCCGAGGGTACCGAGCACTCGGATGACTGGAAAATCGCGGGCCGAATTGGTGACGTGGTGAAAGGAGATCGAATTCGAAAGCGAGAGCGTCGGCATGTAGCAGAGCGCGTAGACGATGAGTGCCGGATAGAATGTCGCGAACGTGGTCTGCCTGGAGACGAACCAGAGCAGCGCGGCGCCCGCCAGGTGCAGGATCGCCAGCAGCTTCTCCGTGGCGAAGAACCGGTCCGCGACCATACCAACGAAGAAAGGCGAGAGCAGCGCCGCGATCGCCGTGGCACCATATGCGAGTCCGACTTCGGAGCCGCTGAAGTGCAGCGTCTGAGTCAGATACGTTCCCATCGTGACGAACCATGCACCCCAGACGAAATACTGCAGGAACATCATCACGGAGAGCTTGGTGCGGATCATGAATGCTCCGGGTACCTGTGAGCGGTGAGGGGTGAGGGGTAAGCGGGAGCCTTTGCGGAGCGAGGTGCGGAATGAAGAGCACTCAAACAGCCACCTCGCCGCCCGCTCACTGCGGACAGCTCACCGCTCACGGTAATTTCCTGATCCGAATATTCCGGTACGCCACCTGCCCATCATGATCCTGCAGCGCGATGTGGCCGCTCTTCGCGAGTCCGTAGCCGGGCCACTGGGTGAACTTGCTCTTCGCGAGCCGCGCCTTCCAGTCATCGCTCCATAGCTCGTACTCGACCACCTTCTTGCCGTTGAGCCAGTGCTCGACATGCGGCCCCTTGACCACGATTCGCACCTTGTTCCACTCACCGGCCGGCTTCACGACTCCCGCCGGTGAAGGGTAAAGTCCGTAATCGGCCCCGGCCGCGGTCAGCCGAGACTTGCCGTCGGGATGGCGGGCGTCATCGAGCACCTGCATTTCAGGGCCGGTCTCGTAGGTGGCCTTCCCGGCCTCGGTGACGTGGTACATGATCCCGCTGTTGCCGCCTTCAGGGATTTTCCACTCGAGCTCGAGCTCGAAATCGGCGAATTCATCACGGGTGACGATGTCGCCGGCCGAATCGACTCGGGTCAGCGCCCCGTCGACGATCCGCCAACCGGCCGGCATCGATTCCATCTTGAAGCCGCGCCAGGCGGCGGTGGACGTGCCGTCGAAGAGTGTCTGCCACTTCTGCGCGCGGGCCATCGGAGCGATACCGACGAGAGTGATCAGGAGACATCCGGCGAGACGCCGGAGAGAGCGAGCATTCATGGATGACTCAGCATGAGAGGGAGAAGCCGCGTCACGCGTCGCAGATCTCGACCGCCTGGCGGAGCGAGGTAAGCGGATCTCGTGCGGGAATGAACTCCTGAGCAAGATAGCCGTCAAATCCGGTCGCGACGATGGCCGACGCGATCCGGTGGTAGTTGAGTTCCTGTCCATCGTCGATCTCGGCCCGGCCCGGTACGCCGCCGGTATGAAAGTGGGCGATGTGAGCGATGTTGTCGCGGATCGTGTGAATCACATCGCCTTCCATAATCTGCATGTGATAGATGTCGTAGAGCAGCTTCACCCGGCTCGACGCGACTCCCTTCACGACCTCGACGCCCCACGCCGTGTGGTCGCACTGATAATCGGCGTGATCCACCTTGCTGTTGAGCAGCTCCAGGCAGAGCGTTACCCCCGCCCTCTCGGCCAGCGGCGCGACGCGCTTGAGCCCGGCGATGCAGCTGGCGATGCCATCCGCATCGGAAAGCCCGGCACGATTGCCCGAGAAGACCACCAGGTTGGGAACGCCTGCCTGGGCGGCGAGCGGCAGCAGCCGCTCCGATTCCGCGACGAGATGGTCATGGTGGTCAGGGCGATTCCATCCCACCGCGATCGGACCGGGGCCGTTCCCCATCGCGCAGACGAGACCGTGGCGGCTGGTGGTCGCCCACTCGGGCGGATCGAGCAGCTCGACCGAGCGAAGTCCGATGGTTTTCGCCGCGGCGCACAGATCGTCGAGCGGAATCTTGTCGTAGCACCAGCGGCAGACCGATTGCTTGAGCGTGCCCGTCGTGGCGCGCGGCGCCGAGGGCCACAGGTTCGCGCGGCCTCCGGTGCTCACAGCGGCAACCGCGCCGGCCATGAGGCCGAGGGCCCCGCGCCGGTTTACCGGAAGCGACTCACTCAAGGGCGGATCGCCCGATTGATGCATCAGGGAGATTCCTCGCTACGCTCGGAGTGACAGTTCTCTGGTCCCGTTCCCCGTTCCCCGTTCCCGTGAAGCTAAAATCTCAATTTCTCGAGGTACTCATAGCTCCGCTTGATCGACGCGAACGCGTCCCCCGGCTCATCGTGCTCCACGAAGAAGTGCTCGATGCCGGCCTGCTTTCGCAATGAAAAGAGATGCGGCCAGTCGATGCGTCCCTGCCCGACATCGACCATGCGATTCTCCGGCGGACCCGCTGAGTCTTTCACGTGGACCATCGGAAACCGGCCGGGATACTTCGCGAAATACGTCTCCGGCTTGTAACCCGCCTTGGTGATCCAGTAGAGATCCATCTCCATTCGCACCAGCGCGGGATCCGTGGACGCGAGCAGGACATCATAGGGCAGTTTGCCCTCGAGCGGGGTGAACTCGAAATCATGATTGTGATACGCGAAGCCGAGCCCGTGCTTCTTCGCGGTTGCCGCAGCACGATTGAAGCGCTCGCCCAGTCGGCGCCAGTCGTCGAGCGTCTTGCGGAAGGTGTCGTCGATCCAGGCGATCACCGCGTACCGATGGCCGAGGGTGACGGCTTCGTCGAGGGTGCGGTCCCAATCCTTGTCGAGGCTCTCGAACGGCAGGTGCCCCGACGGCGCGGCCAGATGGACCCGGTCGAGAATCTGTCGCAGCGCTTCGGGCGACTGGTTGGCGTAACCTGCGAACTCCACTTCACGGTACCCGATGGCGGCGATGCGCTCGAGCGTTCCCGCGGGGTCCTTCCCAAAGGCGTCCCGCACCGTGTAGAGCTGCACCCCGATCCGCTCGATACGTGCACTTCCAGCGGGTGCCACGAGATCGCTCGCTCTCGGGTTGGCCATGCCGCCGAGTCCTCGCGCGGCCACCAGAGCTCCCGCCAGCGAGCCCATGAAGTCCCGTCGGCTGAGACCTTCGATGCCATCGCTCATAGCGCGTTCCGTTTCATTTGCGCGACCGCGTAATCGCAGGCGCGAGCCGTGAGCGCCATGTAGGTGATCGAAGGATTCTGATTGGCCGAGGACGCCATGCACCCGCCGTCCGTGATGAAGAGGTTCTTCACGTCATGCGACTGATTGTGCCCGTTGAGGACTGAAGTCTTCGGATCGCGTCCCATGCGGGCCGTGCCCATTTCATGGATCGTGAGTCCCGGCGGATTGTGCTCGGTCGTCATCTCGATGTTTTTGACGCCGGCAGCCTCCAGCATCTCGGCCGCCGTCACCGGCATCTCCTTGAGGAGCGCCTTCTCGTTGTCGCCCCAGGTGCAATTGATTCGGAGCGCCGGCACTCCCCACGCGTCCACCTTCGTCGGATCGAGCGTCACGAAGTTATCACTTCGGGGCAGACACTCCCCGAATCCATAGAAACTCATCGACCAGGGCCCGAGCGTCGAGAGGGATTTCTTGAATTCCGCGCCGAGCCCGGGCTTCGAGCCCTGCGATCCCCAATTCGGACGCCAGGAGCCACCCTGAAAAGCGTACCCGCGCACAAAATCGGGATGCGGCTGGTCGACGTTGCGGAAGCGGGGGACGTAGATCCCGTTCGGACGGTCGCCGAAGGTGGTGTGATCCTCCATTCCCTCCATCTCGCCGTGCGCCCCACCGCCCATGATGTGATCCATCAGGTTCTTACCGAGCTCGCCGCTCGAGTTGGCGAGTCCGTCGGGGAAACGGGAGCTCCTGGAGTTGAGCAGAATGCGAGTCGATTCGAGGGTCGAAGCACAGAGGAAGACCACGCGAGCCTCGAACTCCATTGTTTCCCGGCTCACTGCATCGATGACGCGCACACCGCGCGCTCGACTCCGTTTCTCATCATAGATGACGCTGTGGACGACGCTGTGCGGTCTAAGCGTCATCCGCCCCGTCGCCTCGGCGAGTGGCAGGGTCACATTAATGCTATTGAAATAGGAACGGGTGATGCAGCCCCGCTCACAGGCGCCGCAATAGTGACAGGCCTTCCGGCCGCCATGATCCGCGGTGAGAATCGCCGCTCGGCCGATGGTCAGCACCCGCTCGCGTCCATAGTGCGTCGCCATGGCATCACGCACACGCTGCTCGGCGCAGGTCAGAGACATGGGCGGGAGAAACTGCCCGTCGGGTAGCTGCTGCAGCCCCTCGGCCTGGCCGGTGATTCCGATCAGCCGCTCGACGTAATCGTACCAGGGCTCGATGTCCTTGTAGCGGATCGGCCAGTCGACGCCGATTCCCTGCCGGGCATTGGCTTCGAAGTCCTGATCGCTCCAGCGGTAGACCTGACGTCCCCACATGATCGAGCGGCCGCCAACCTGGCGGCCACGAATCCAGTGGAACGGCTTATCGTCATCGAAGGTGTAAGGGTTTTCCAGGTCGTCGACGAAGAACTTGCCCGACCATTCGTCGCAGGCGTAGCAGTGCTTCTGGATCGGCTGGTTTTGTTCGAGCGCACGGCGGTCGCCGTAGCCGCGGAATGGTTTCTCCCACGGCTGCACATGCTCGCAATAGTCGATTTTGGGATCAATCGACCGGCCGGCTTCGAGGACAAGCGTCCGGAGCCCGCGTTCCGTCAGCTCCTTCGCGGCCCAGCCGCCGGTGATCCCGGACCCGACGACGATGGCGTCGAATTTCATGTGTGAGCCATTAGCGGTAAGCCGTAAGCGGTCAGCAAGGCGGAATGAGACAATCCCCGAAAGCGGTGGTCAGGTCAACTGAAGAAGCTGACTTAGGGCTTCGCAATCACCACACAACCGTCGTACCTCCCCGGAATGATCTCGACCTTGAGCACATTGGTCGAGACTTCCTTCGAGGTACACCAACCGTAGACCGTGAGGTTCTTGAGACGCGCGAAGGTACCCTCCGCGGTGCCGGGCTGGCCTGCCGTGCCATCGAGTGTTTCGAGGAGCGCGATCCGGTCGCCGGGCGCAAGCTCGAGGAATGGATGCCCCGAGCGCTGCATCGCGCGCGCGTCGATTTCGCCGAGTCCCGCGATGAACTGATCCCGTTCTTCCGGCGAATACCATTCGGCGAGCAGCATGTCGATAAACTCGTCGACATGCACGGAGCGGGCGCCCGGAGTGTCGGTCTCCGGAATGATGATCTCGGCGATCTCAGCGACCATCTCCCGCTGATTCGCGCTGAGCGCGAGGCCGGCACGAGGCCGAGCGGCTCCCGAGAGTCGCGCGTGCAGAGCCTGCCCTATTTCGAGCTTTTTCTCGGCGCTGAGTGGGGCAAGCAACGGCGCCAGCGCTGCCGCGCCGAGGTAACTCAGGACTTGTCTGCGATTCATCGGGAGCCTCCGGATCGAACGAACAGTGCGGTCTCACAACCTACGGCGAGTGGAGGAGGGGGACAAGGCGGACGGGGCGGACGGGGCGGACGGGGCGGACGATGCGAATGGAGCGGGAACGAAAATGGTGAAGGTTTGCCCTTAGACTGTCACCATCTGCCGGTGCACTTAAAAAAACGAACGGGCGCTCAGAGGAGCACCCGTCCGCCATGTCCGCCTGTCCGCCCTCTCCGCCCCTATTGCTGGCACGCCCCCTTCGGATCCGGCTTCGGCTGATCGACGACGACCCGGTGATCCAGGTTGGCCACGTGCTCGGCGATGTCCTCGACGAGCTTGTCCACGTTCGCCATGTGCGGATAGTCGATGTACTCCGCCTCATCCGAGATCTGGTGGTAGTCGGAGTGGCCGCCCGTCGTGAAGAAGGTGATCGGGATGCCGTAGCGCGCGTACTCGTAGTGGTCGCTCCGGCAGTAGATGTTCATCGGGTGACCATTCGCGTCCATGCTGTAGTCGAAGGTGAAACCGTGCTTGTCCTCCGTGTTCACCTTTTCAATCAGGTCGCCGAGCTCGGTCGAGAGCCGGCGGGATCCGACCAGCTGCACGTAATTGGAATTGCCGTGCAGCGGCGCGCCTTCCTTGGACTGTCCGGTCACGTCCCACGCATCCCCGCGGCCGACCATGTCCATGTTGAGCTGGGCGACGATGGAATCACGCGTCACGGTCGGATGGTCGGTGTAGTACGCCGAACCGAGCAGGCCCTTCTCTTCCCCGACGTGCCAGACGAAGAGAATCGAGCGCTTCGGCTTCTTCTTGAGCGAGCTCATCTTCTCCGCCACTTCGAGTACGCTTACCGAGCCCGAGCCGTCGTCATCGGCACCATTCGAGATGGAGTCGAGCCGCTCGGTGCCGGGATGCGCGCTCCGCCATGCTGTGAGCTGCGTGTTGACCTCCGCCTGCTGCTCCGGAGTCGCCAGTTTGCCGCCATCCTCGGCGCCACCCGGACGAACGATATGCAGGAAGATGCGCATCGAGTCATGGTCCACGGCCCGCGCGGTCATGCCGATGTGATCGTTGTGGGCACCCACGGCCACGTACTCGGCCTTGAGCTTGGGATCGCTCCCGGGCAGAATCGCGACGACGTTCCGGGCCGGATAGGGCACCGGAGCAATGTTGATCTTCACGTCGAACGTGGCGCTCCGGCCGGCGGTGCCGACCTTGAGCGAATCGATCGGCATCGTGAAGAGCTTGCTCGCGGCGGCCGCAGTGAGGAAGATCGTCGGCTTGGGGGTCGTCGTCGGAGCATTCGAAGGATCATCGACGAAGGTCGCCGGACGGCGCAGGAAGCCCATGAACTGATCCGGGCCGATCACCGCGATGCCGGCCGCAGACTCCGCCATCTTCGCGGCGCCGCGGAAGGCGCGGCGCATGGCCGGACCCTGCGGCAGCATGAAGACGACGAGCTTGCCGGTGGCCTGATCGGCGGGCAGCATGTTGCTGGAATCGCCGAGGGTGCCGGCGAAAATCACCGGAAGGTTGGTCTGCGCGTCGGATGCGTTGCCGACCACGGCCCATTCGGTGCCGAAGGCGAGGGCCGAGTCGCCTACCATGAGCTTCGAAGTGGAATCGACGGAGCGAGTCTTGAAGGGGATCGTCTGGAAATAGGTGCCGCTGTCTCCGGCCGGCACCAGTCCCATGCGCTTCACTTCATTCGCGATGTAGGTCGTCCCCATCACGTTGCCGAGCGTCCCCGCTTCCCGCCCCATCATGGAATCGTCCGAAAAGATGTACAGCCGGGTCATCAGGTC
>JBDUEA010000140.1:0-8300 GCA_040002695.1 Gemmatimonadota bacterium
GGATTGACCTCCGACGCACGACGAGCCGGCACGTAGCCCGCCCCCAGTGAAACCAGCGTGAGCACGAGGCAGGAGAGCCCGAACACCACGGGATCGTGCCCCTGCAACCCGAACAGCAGCGAGCTCGCACCACGGCCGACGCCGAGCGCGCCGGCCGCTCCCAGCAAGCCACCCACCAGCGTCATCCCGCCGACCTGGCGCATCACCATGCCGCGGACCTGACCGCCGTTCGCACCGAGCGCCATGCGGATCCCTATTTCCCGGGTGCGCTGGGCCACGGTGTACGCGAGCACGCCGTAGAGTCCCACCGCCGCCAGGATCGTCGCCAGGATTGCAAAGGCGGCGGACAGTATGCTGATCATCCGATCGAGAAAAATGTTGTCGCGGATCTGCTGCGGCATGGTCTTGAGATCTTCGACCGGAAGCTCGGGGTCGATCCGTCTCATGACCTCAGGGATGGCGTGCACGAGCTGGGCGAGCGGCAGCGAAGAGCGCACGTAAAAATTGATGAACCCCACCCGGGTATCCTGTCGCCGTGGCGTGAAGAACACGGGCGGGACCTCGTCTTTCACGTCGCTGTACTTCGCGTTCTGGACCAGGCCGACGATCAGGATGTTCATCGAATCCTGGCTCTTCGTGCCCATGTATTTGCCGACGGCGTCCCGGCCCAGATTGAATTTCTTCGCGAACGCCTCGTTGACGACTGCCACCTCCGAGCTGCCGAGACGGTCGTCCAGGCCGAATTCCCGGCCGGAGATGAGGTGGACGCCGAGAGTACTGAAGTAACCGGCATCGACCTCATTGAAGCGCGAGTGATTGTCCACGTCCGGGCCGGACTGAAATCCCTGGACGTACACATCGTTGCCCCAGTTGTCTCCCGCAAGCAGGGGCACGAGGGATGCCGTGACGCCGGTGACGCCGGGAACTTGTCTCATCGCGTCTTCCACCTGCCCGTACAGGAGCTGGGAGCGGACGCTGTCGTAGCCGCTCCGCTCGGGCGAGATCGCGAAGGTGACGACGCCGTCCACGTTGAGCCCGAGGTTGACGTGGGTCACGTTCACCAGGCTCTTCATGAAGAGGCCGGCCGAGATGAGGAGGGCGGTCGCCATGGCGATCTGCACCGTGACCAGCGTCGTCCGGAATCGAGCCGCGCCGCGTGCGCTGGTGATCTGTCCGGCGTTGCCGCGGATAGTGGTGACCAGGTCTTCTCGCGTGCTGTGGAGTGCCGGGAACATGCCGAAGAGGAGGCCGGTGCCGACGGAGAGTGCGGCCGCGAAATACAGCACCGCCGGCTGCAACTCGAATCGCAGCGTGGCGGTTGCTTCCGGCGGAAGGAGCGACGCGATCAGACCGAGAGTGCCTCTGGCGACGAAGAGGCTGGCGGCGCCGCCCATCACGGCCAGGACGACGGACTCGGTCAGCAGCTGGGTCATGAGCTGTCGGCGGCTGGCACCCAGCGCGAGCCGTACGCCCATTTCCATGGCCCGGTTCGCGCCGCGGGCCAGCAGCAGGTTCGCGATATTGGCGCAGGCGATCAGGAGGACGAGTCCCGTGACACTGAAGAGCAGGATGAGGGGCGTCCGGGATTGGGAATGGAGCTGGCTCTGCCCGCGCGCTCCCATCTCGACGCCCAGCTCCTTGCTCTTGAATTTCGCGAGCGTCGGCGCGCTCATCCCTTTCTGGAGCGGCGCTTCGACATCGGCGATGATCGGCCGGTATTGTGCGTTCAGCGCCAGCTTCGCCTGGGCGAGAGAAACGCCCGGCTTGAGGCGCCCGAAGACGTAGACCCAGTAGCTCCTGCGTTCCTCCCAGTCCTTGAAGCCACTGGAGAGCGCGCCCCGCATCGTGATCGGCACGAAGACGAGCGGTCGGGTTCCGAGCGTCGTGCCTTCGAAGTCCTTGGGTGCCACGCCGATGATGGTCAGGGTCTGCCCGTCGACGACGATCGTCTGGCCGAGGACCGAGCGATCGGAGCCAAGGCGCGCGGACCAGAAGGCGTAACTGAGGACGGTCACGAAGTTCGCGCCGATATTCTCATCGTCGGAGGGGCCGATCAGGCGTCCGAGGGCCGGAGTAATGCCCAGGGTGGGAAAATAGGAACCGGAGACGAACATGCCCTCCCCGGTCATCGGCTCGTTGTGAAAGGAGAGATTCGCGCCGAACCCCCGATGGCCGGCAAGGCCGGAGAGCGTCGTCGTGGACTTCTCGAGGTCACGAAACATCCGGTAGCTGAAGACGCTCTCGCAGTCTCCAGCCTGATTGCAGCTTTGCGATCCGGGTTTCGGGCCTGGCGCGGTAAGATTGACCAGGCGGTCTGGCTCCGGCACTGGAAGCGGCCGAAGCAGCATCTGGTCGAAGAGGGAGAAGATCGCGGCGTTGGCCCCGATGCCGAGGGCGAGGGAGAGGATGGCGATCGCCGTGACGAAGGGCGTCTTGAAGAGCGTCCGGAAGGCGAGCTTCAGATTTCTCATTCAGAGGCCAGGCAAGGGGTCAGGACTGGGAGGACCACTGCGGCAGGGTCCCCGAATGAAACGCACCGTCGAACCATGGCATACGAGCGCGGCGGCCAATCGTTTCGACACGAGGATGCTGAGAAGGGTTGGCAGAGCAGAGGAAGGGGGGGAGAGGGCGGAGAAGACGGAGAAGGCGGAGGAGGCCGCGCGGCTCTCGGAGTGATGGGGCCGGATTTCTTGAAAAGAAAGCCCTTCGTGTCCTTCGTGCCTTCGTGGTCAATTCGGTTGTCCTCTGTGCCTCTGTGGTGAAAAACGTGATGCACCACGAAGGCACGAAGGACACGAAGGATCCAGGAAAGGCGGGACTCCGTGCGGGCTCACGCGGAGTGAGTGGCTGGAGTTTTTAGAAGAACAACCGCGGAGTACAGCGTGACGCAGCCGGGATGCTGTCCTGCTGCGATACCTTCGTGTCCTTCTTGCCTTCGTGGTCATCGTGGTTGGTTTACAGCGATTCACCACAGAGGCACCGAGGGCCCAAGGCTTGAGCCGGAGTATTGTTTTTGGTGGTCTGTTAGTTCAGATCGACGCCCCAAGCATTCCTTCGTGCCTCCGTGATCAAATCAGCTGTCCTCTGTGCCTCTGTGGTGAAAAATAGCGACTGCGATCTATCCCTTCGCCGATCCGGCACTGGTAACATCCGGATACATGCGGCCGAGCGGGAAATCGCTCCCCGCCATCTCCTTCGCACTCCAGTCACGGATCCGCTGCTTCGTTTCCGCTGGCACGTCCTTGTGGCGATCCGCGGTTCCGCTCACGAACAGCTCCGCATTCGTCTGCAGCACGTGCGGCGGCTGCATCTCGAAATTCCCCTGATGCTCCTGCATGTACGCGAAGCCGCACTTTTCCACGATGCGCGCCAATTCGGATCCGCCGAGCGGCCCCATCCGGAGAAACTCCGCGACCCGCCCCACGACGCCGGGCAGATCCCGCTTCATCTCCTCGAATTGCACGAACAGCACATTCGGTTGTTTGGCACGCTCCCACCATCCCCCGACGTGATCGGGCCACGTCCCCCACCACATCAGCTCCTTCGAGCAGTACCACTCCTCGAACGCGGGCGTCGGCGGTGCCATCTCTCCCACATTCGTCAGAATGAAATCGATGCAGCTGGCGAAACAGGAAACCGGGTGACGTGCCACGTAGATGAACCGCGCCTCGTTGCTCGAAGGGCAGAGCTGCGCTGGCATGTGCGTCTTGATGATGCGTGACGGCCGTTCCGTGCCCAGGAGCGGTGCTGCCTCCAGCGAGACACTCTTCCGCCCCTCGAGCCACGGTGAGACGCCGTACATGGCGCGCCCGCTTTCGACCAGATCCCCATGGCCGCGGTTGAGTACCTCATAGACGACGTTCTGCATCCAGGTAGTTCCGCATTTCATCTGCGTCACCACGAACACATCCTCCGGCCTCGCCTTGTACGCCTCTGCCCGCGCGAATGTCTCGGCGCTGCAGCTGCCCTGCGGCCCTGCCACGCCCTTGTATTGAAACATCACCTTCCGGAAATCGAGCTTCGACGAGCTGGCATTGAGGCGGAGAATCGGCGTGAGCAGCCGCGCGTGGCGGCGCAGCGCGCGCTTGAACTGTTCCCGGCCCGCGGCGGACAGTCCATAGTATCCCATGCCGACAGTGTGCTGGTCTTCCCATTTGAGCACCATGGCGAGGTACATGCCCTGCGCCACGATGAAGAGGAAGAGCGCGCCGACCACGCCCGCGACCCACCAGACGATAGTCATCGCAGTAGCCGGGACGCCGAACCTCGGCGGAGGTCCACGCAGATCAAAGCGGGTCGCGAAAAAGTTGCCACGAATCCTCACGACGTCGGGGAGACTGGTGCCGGCGTGAGAAGATATCGGGAGCGGAAGGAGTTCGATAGCCGATGTGGCATCGAGGGCGTAAGGCGCCGAGATGTAGTTCGGTCCCCTGAATTCGAGTCCCCCCGACATCCACGACAATTCCGCGTCGAGAGGCCGTCGGGCCACCGCGTGCCTCGATCTGCCGCGCTACCTGGTAAGCACCGGCGACGGGAGGACACTTTCGACCTCGGCCGGCGCAGTCTGGAGGCCGACCATGCCGGCGCCGAGCTGAACGATTTCCAGCAACGCACAACCCGCGAACAGCAGCAACAGCGGTTCGATGGGATATCGATACCGGTCGAAGTAGGGAACGCCGATTACATAGGGAATGCTGTAGCCGAGGACCATCACTACGAGGATGCGCGCGGCTGGCCGGCGGACGGCGAACAGCGCGCCCAGCGCCGCGAGCACGGCGATCAACCTGAGGTACCATTTGAGTCCTTCGTAGAAAAATGCAAACTCCTTTCTTGCGGCCAGCGTCCCAGCGATACGCGGATGGGCCCGTACGAATCGCAGCGCTTCGGAGAAATAGAGCCGGTCGCGTTGTGCCTCGTTCATGCGCGCATAGTCCGGCGGCGCCACCTCTCGGATGCAGGCAGTGGAGCGGTGTTCCAGCTGGGCGCGCGGGGTATGTGCGCGGGAACGCTCGATCGCGGCTCCCGCGCCCTTCACGCGCCACGGCGGCGTCGGCTTCCCCGGACAGGCCGACAACCCGGGGACGAAAGTTTCCGCGAGGACCGGGTTTCCCACGTGCATGATCTGACCGAGTCCGGTGCGCGTCGGAATGAACATGCCGAACACCCGCTCATTCCGTAGGATCCACGGACCCAGTACCGCGCCAAAGGCGAGTAGCAGCAGGGCGACTGCCGGCACGCCGGACAGTCGCAGGCGGTGTCGCCGCACATAGGTGAGCAGGGCGGCCAGCGGAATGAATGGGAGCGTCGCGCTTCCGGTGAGCGCGGCGAGCCCGAGCACGCCTCCGAGAGAAGCCGCGCTCCCGAGTGTCGCCCGCTCCAGACTCCAGAGAATCATCGTGGCGCTCAGCATCACGATGAAGCCGGTTGCGGTTGCCGCCGAGAGGGTTCCGAGCGCCAGATGCAGGACATGCGGCTGAATGACGAGCAGGAAGCTGGCAAGAATGCCCGTCCCTCGGCCGAAGTAGCGCGAGCCAAGGTTGTAGAGCAGAATCGCGGTGGCCAGGAGCAGCGCTGCCTGTCCCCAGACAATCGCGAGTTTGGCCTGAGGCGCGGGGACGACTGCGAATGCTCCCGCGAGGACCAGCGGGTAGACCGGCTCCTCCCACGCCGTCGGTCCGTAGGTTGTATCCGCCGGTCCCTGGAAGAGCCACCGATGCTCGGGGTCAAAGCTGTAGCCATGTCCCGACGCGAGACTGCGCGCGATCTGCTCCGGCTCGAAACCCTGCGCTTCGCGCCACTCGAACCGATGCTGCCAGAATCCGTAGGCGATAAGCAGCGAGAGCAGGAGAGGCCAGAGCAGCACGCGTAAGGTACGATGGGACGGAGACGGTGTCGGGATGGGAGTGAGAGGCTAGAGGTGTGTTGGAAAACGAGTAGAAGCTTGAAAGTTTAAAGTTGAAGGAAAAAAGCGCGTGTGGTTGCGATCATGAGAGCCGTACACCCGCCACCGAGGAGGGTTCGGTCCGACGGAGTCGTGGGCGTGAAAACGCCCCCGAAGGGGCGATGGGAAATTTTGTCGCTGTGCGGGACAAATCAGGTCACCTTGCGCCGCCGTCGCAGAATCAGCGCTCCGGCGATCGCCACGAGTCCAACGCCGAGTATGATCCGTGGCAGTGGATCATCAACCTTCGGTGGCAGACTCACCACTCCACGTTCATCCATCACCGCCGGCCGCGCGACGTATCTCCCCTTCCCTGGCCGCGCGAGACTATCGAATCGCCGCGCGAGAAGTCTCAGCGCCTCCCGCATGCCCGGGCCCGACAGCGGCACGCCGTGGCCGCTCGCGAGAATCTCGGGCTCCAGTGCCGAGAGCGTTCCGCTCGAGCGCCTGGCCTCGATCCAGTCCGGAGTGAAAAAGGCCGGTGGACCCTGCAACTCGATTCGCTGGTGGAGGATCGCGAGCACGGATTCCTGGTCGGTGGTGACGACTGCGTCGCCAGCGATGAGCGTGCGGTCCGCTTCACGGAACATCGAGATGTGGCCTGGGGAATGGCCGGGCGTATGAATCCAGCGCCATCCTTCCAGGCCAGGCACGCCGTTGTCTGCGGGAAGCTCGCGAATCCGCGCTCCCAGATCGAGTGGCGCGGTCGGAAAAAACCTCGAGAGCGCCGACATCGCGCCGCCGCCGACGGTCGGGTCAGGCGGCGGATAGGCGGAGCGTCCGGTGAGATAGGGGAGCTCGAGCCGGTGAGCGTAGATCGGAACGTCCCAGCGTTCCGCCAGCTCCAGCGCGCCTCCCGCGTGATCGAGGTGCCCGTGAGTCAGGATGATGGCGGCCGGCCTGGCTCCCGCACCGAAGCGCGCCGCCGCCGCGCGAACGATGCGCTCCGAAAACCCCCGCAGACCCGTATCCACCAGAACCCAGCCGCGATCCCCGGCATCGGGGTGACCGACCAGGTAGGCGTTCACGATGGCAATCCGGAGGAATGCGAGATCGGGCAGTATCACCCGCAGCGCCCCATACGTGGTCGTCGCCGGCGAGTGGGTCTTCGATCCAGTCATGAACATCCTCGATGAAGCGTGGTTCCCGCGATACACGCCGGTCGAGGGTTTGATCCTCTGCTTTTCTATATATGTAGGAAGAACTCTCACGAGCTCCCGTGCTGCGGCGTGTTGAGCCCCGCCTCATGCGGTGCTTCGAAGTCGTCGGATTCACCGGGCCGGAAGGCCAGGTCCACGGCGACGTAAAGCGTCTTGGAGAAAGGGAAGAAGAGAAACGGGAATGTCACCATCAACACGGTGATTCCGGCCTGGAGCTGGTCCCACGGGGGTGACGGCCAGGTGTCGATGAGAACCGCAAGAAAGGCGACGACGAAGACGGCTTCGGTGACGAAAAGATTGATCGTGTATGCGCCGAGCCAGTAACCGCTCGGCTCCCGATCGAAATGCAGTCCGCAGGAGGGACAGGAAGGACACATGCGGAACCACGACACGAAAACGGGACCGCCGCCACACGCGGGACAGCGCAGCCGCAAGGCGCGAAGAAAGAGTCGAGGGACGCCCGGAGCTGCGCTGCGCATGCGGACCTGCCACCTGAAGGAAATCCTGACCAATGATGGGACGGGGGTGCGGGGGAGGCAAGTAGGGGAGTACTGAGTACTGAGTGCTGAGAACTGAGTACTGGGTGCTGAGTACTGAATGACGGGTGACGGGTTGAAAGTTGAAAGTGAAATGTGAAAGTGAAAGGGGAAAGCGGGTAGTGCCCGAGGGCTAGGCGGGCTCTACCACGATAAGCGCATCCTCTCGCAGCCATTCCCCCGGTGTTCGGATCACTTCTTGAGTAGAGATGCGCGTGGTCGTTGGGGGTGTGGGGATCGCGATCGAACCGTCGTGGGAGAAGTGAAGGAGATAGAGTGTGGGGCCGGCATTGCGGGCGTGCTCCGCGACAAAGGCGGAGACTGCTGCCGGCCAGTGAGCGGCGGGGCGGGATGGCGTCGCGACGACCCGGCGGTGCCGCGAGATCGCGGCCAGGGTCTGTGCGCGGGTCAGGCCGAGCGCCCGGTAGCGCGCTCGCAGCCAGCGCTCATCCTCTCGAGTGACGGCGTGACGATGCACGACGAGATCACAGGAACATGCACCATGCGCCAGTCGCACGGCGGTCCGCGCCTCGGGCTGCAGCGCCAGGAGCCGTCGCTGATCCGCTCCCTGCAACAACTCCGCCGTCATCCCAGCCGGCAGCATGGAACGGATCTCACTCAGGGTGAGCGGACTGGCGAGTACGAGGAAGAGGCAGATGGGAG
>JBDUEA010000141.1:0-8172 GCA_040002695.1 Gemmatimonadota bacterium
CGAAGTGTACGCCCTTCACCACGCGCCCGGCGGCGATATCGAGACAGGGGATGATACGGCGGGCGAGCATGGCAGGCCGTGCTTGAAAGCGGTGGAGGTGAGTACTGAGTGCTGAGTGCTGAGTACTGAGTACTGAGTACTGAGTACTGAGTACTGAGTGCTGAGTGCTGAGTTACGGGGTGCGAGTTACAAGGTGAAAGATGAAAGTTGAAAGTTGAAAGTCGGCGGCTGAGAGGCACTTTCCTGATCCGCATCATTTCACTCGCAGGACATCTTCCAGTGGGCCGGCGTCGCCGCGTCCGACCAGGATTTCTATGTCCTCCAGCGCGCGACGCTCTCGCGGCCAGGCGTAGCGGGCGCGAGCGTCTGCAAGATTCAGCCACTCGAACTGATCGTGCTCGATGCCGAGCCGCACGACTGCCTCGGAAGCGACCCAGGCGACGAAGACAGGTATAAGCGCAACCTCATCGACGAGGTGACGATAGAACGTTTCCACGCGACTCAGGTTGTAGAACCGGAGCGGATCGAGGCCGGTCTCCTCCATGAGTTCCCGGAGTGCCGCCGCTACCGGTTTTTCGTCGGCCTCGATGCTGCCGTGCACGGTCTCCCATGAGCCAGGACACCGCCCGGCCCCGCCACGCCGCAGGACGAGCGCTTCGACCTGCTGTTCGTGTTTGCGAAGCACGTACACATCGATGAACGAGACACGGGTGATCGTCACGTCAGGGGGCCCAATCGGCAAAGGCGGCGAGCAGCGCCACGCCGGCACGCTGGGATTTTTCCGGATGGAACTGCAGGCCGAGGAGGTTGTCGCGGCCCACGATGGTGGGAAATTCACCACCGTAATCGCCATTCGCCAGCCGCACCGATTCGGAGAGCCCCGCCGGATGATAGCTGTGCACGTGGTAGTAGAACTCTTCGCCGGCGGGAAAGAGCGGCGCCAGTACCGGGTGCGCGCGTCCGCTGTCCGTGAGGCGCACGCTTGCCCATCCGACGTGAGGCACCGGTAACCCCGTCCGAAACTTCTCGACGCGTCCCGGCAGCAGCGCCATCCCGCGTCCCTCCGGTGCCTCCTCACTGCATTCGAAAAAGAGCTGCATGCCGAGGCAGAGGCCCAGGAGCGGGCGGCCCTTCCGCGCGACCTCGACGACGGCGCTGCCGAGGCCGCTCTCGCGGAGGTTCTCCGAGGCACGCCCGAAATTGCCGACGCCCGGCATTACGACCCGATCCGCGTGCCGGACAACATCCGGATCCGCAGTCAGCGTGGCCGTGTGACCCGCAGCGGCCAGGGCCCGGACCACGCTCGCAATATTGTTGACGCCGTAGTCCACGATCGCGATCACAGCGACCCCTTCGTGGACGGCACTCCGCTCACGCGCGGATCGAGCGCGGTCGCCGCATCGAGAGCACGGGCGAACGACTTGAAGGCGGCCTCGACGATATGATGCGGGTTGTCGCCGCGGATCAGGTCCATGTGCACGGTGAGGCCCGCGTTGAGCACCAGCGCGCGAAAAAATTCCGGGGTGAGGAAGACATCGAAATCTCCCAGCATCTGCCACTTGGGGATGTCCACCTGATACGCGAGATACGGCCGCCCCGAGACATCGATGACCGCCCGCACGAGCGCTTCATCCAGCGGCACCAGCGCATCGGCGTACCTACGGATGCCGGCGCGGTTCCCGAGCGCGGCCGCGATCGCCTGACCGAGGGCGATGCCGGTATCCTCGACCGTATGATGCCCGTCGACGTGCAGATCCCCTCGGCACTCGACGGTCAGGTCGAGCAGCCCGTGGCGGGCGAGCGCCTCGAGCATATGGTCGAAGAAACCGATGCCGGTGGCCACGCGCGACTCGCCGCGGCCATCGAGGTCCACGCGGACCTTGATAGTCGTCTCCTTCGTCGTGCGTTCGATTTCACCGATTCGCGACATGCGGCCACCCAGTCAAGCGGTTCGACGAACAAATGAGTTCCTCGTACATCTGATCGACGTACTGGAGCGCCTGATGATCAGGAATCAGCGAGAAGCTTCAACGACGGAGGCAAGAATCTGCCGGAGCGCCACGATGACCGCATCCATGTCCTCGCTGGTTCCAATCGAGATGCGCAGGCACTCCGCCAGCCCAGCCCCCGACGAGACATCCCGCACCAGGATTCCATGCTCGGCATGCAGCCGACGAAAGAGAACCGAGGCCGGCAGCCGCTCCGACCGAATCAGAATGAAATTCGCGGCGCTCGGGAAGACCGTCAGGCCGGGGAGGCCCCGCAACCGCTCGGCCGTCTTCTCCCGCTCAGCGATGATGGCCCGCGTGCGCTCCTTGAAGGGCGCGGGATGCTCGAGCACCATGGTGGCGGCCGCGAGAGTGAACGCGTTCACGTTGTAGGGCAGCTTCGCCTTGGCGATTTCCCGAGCGACCGCAGGATGCGCAAGCGCGTAGCCGAATCGAAGGCCGGCCATCCCCATCGCCTTCGAAAATGTCCGCAGGACGACGATACGCGAGGAGCGCCGGAGCAGTTCCATCGCGGTCGGTCCCCCGAACTCCTGATACGCTTCGTCGCACACCACCAGGGCGCCGGTTTCCTCGAGCACCCGTTCGACCGCACCCGCCGGGAGCGCCGATCCGGTTGGATTGTTGGGCGAATTGAGCACCACGACGCCGGCATCCTCACGTCGTGCAGTCGAGATGATCGCGTCGATATCGTAGGCAAAGCGCTCGCCGAGCGGGACCGGAACGTACCGCGCACCGAGCGTCGCCGCGATCAGCCGGTAGAGCGCGAAGGTCGGCGCCGGCGCCACGACCACACCGCCAGTATCCAAGGAGACCGTGAGCGTCGCCTGGATGAGCTCATTCGATCCGTTCCCGACCAGGACACCCTCAGGGATCCAGCTCCATAGCCGCGCGATCCCCTCGACGAGGGGGACGGGGACAAATTCGGGATACCGATTCCACGCGAGTCGCGCCGCACGTGCCAGGATCTGGGCCTTGAGCTCTGCTGGCAGGTCGAGCGGATTCTCGTTCTGGTTGAGCTTCCGCGCGGCCACCGGCGCTTCGAGCGTATATGCCGCCTGGCTTTTCACCGATCCCTTGATGAGTCGGAGCCCATCCTCAGGATCGGGCAGGGCCCGAGCGGCGGAAGCTTCATCGGCTGAATGCGCGGAGGTCGACATGGCGGAAGGAGTAGAGGAAAGTGCGCCGATCAGGCGGCCGGGCCGCTGAGCCGTCGGCGATCAGGCGCTGGGGCGGCGACGGCCGAGGACCGCTTCGAGGCGGGCGGAAAGTGCGCGGGCGCGGAAGGGCTTGGTGAGAAAATCGTCGGCGCCGAGCTCGAAGACACGCACTTCGTTGTCCTCGTCACCCTTCGCGGTGAGCACGACGACTGGAATGTCGCGAGTGGCGGGGCGGCTTCGGAGCTGGGACAGTACGGAGTATCCGTCCATCCCCGGCAGATTGAGATCCAGCACGATGATGTCCGGTGCGTGCCGGTCGACCTCGACCATGGCCTCCGCACCATCCCGCGCCTCGGCGATGCGATAGCCGTCCCGCTCGAGGAGATCCTTCATGACGCGGCGGAGCTGGTCCTCATCATCCACAAGCAGCACGCAGGCGCCCTGGCCACGGACCCGGGTGCCGCCTTCGCGCGGTTCGAGCGGTTCCTCGAGCAGGTCGAAGATGCCCGAGAGCTCCTGGCCCGGCGGCGACCAGCTCTGCGGAATACGCGGTGGTGGTGATGAAGGCCGTGGCGGGGCGACTTCCGCGGGTGGCGGGGCGACCGCAGCAGCGGGCGGGATGGTGTGAAGCGGAGCCGCGGGCGTCGAGTTGAGATCGTGCTGCGGGACCTCGACGATGCGCAGCAGTTCTTCGATCGTGGTCTCTCCGCGAAGCACGTGCTGCAAGCCGCTCTCGAAGATCGAGCGCATGCCATTGGCCCGTGCCGCTTCGGCAAGACGATCCGCGGTGGCGCCGGCGCCGATGCGGCGCTCGAGCTCGGGGCTCATGGTGAGCACTTCGACGATGCTGAAGCGGCCGCGATAGCCGGTCATCGCGCAATCGGGACAGCCCACCGCACGATAGAGCACAGTCCCCGTGGGGATGTACTTTCGAATTCGTTCGACCGGCATCGCTTCGTTCACTTCGCGGCAGGTCGGGCACATGCGGCGCATCAGGCGTTGCGCGATGACGCCGCGGAGCGCGGAGGCAATCTTGTACGCCTCCATGCCCATGTCGACGAGACGGGTCACGGCATTCGGCGCATCGTTGGTGTGCAGCGTCGAGAGCACGAGGTGACCGGTCAGCGAAGCCTGCACCGCGACCTGCGCCGTTTCCCGGTCCCGGATTTCTCCGACGAGCACGACGTCGGGATCCTGGCGGAGAATGGAGCGCAATGCCGTCGCAAACGTGAGCCCGGCTTTCTCGTGCACTTGCACCTGCACGACGCCTTTGCCGAGTCGATACTCGACCGGATCCTCGACCGTGACGATGTTCACGCCTTCGCTCTGCACCATGCGGAGCGCGGAGTAGAGCGTGGTGGTTTTGCCCGAGCCGGTCGGGCCGGTCACGAGGATGATGCCTTCCTTGTTGTTCAGCAGATTCGCGATCGCGGCCCGTTCGTCGTCCAGCATTCCGAGCGATTCGAGCGACAGCACCGTCGCCTTGGCGTTCAGGATTCGGATGACGACTTTTTCGCCGAGGGAAGCGGGCAGCGTCGAGACGCGAAGGTCTACCGGCGAGCCGTTCACCGCGACACGCGCGCGCCCGTCCTGCGGGCGGAGCCGGTCCGCGATATCCAGCCCCGAGATGATCTTGATGCGCGAGATGAGTGGTGCCCCCGCGCTCCGCGGGATGTTCATGACCTGCCGCAGCACGCCGTCGATACGATAGCGGACCGCGACCCCGGCCTCACCCGGCTCGATGTGAATGTCGCTCGCTCGACTCAGAATGCCGTCGGAGAGCATCAGATCCACGAGACGTACGACGGGACGCTGGCTCGCCTCGTCCAGCGATGCGCCGAGGTCGGCGAGATGGTCTTCATCCGTGAGCTGCGTGACCTCGAGACCATTGTCCATGTTTCCAAGCAGCCGCGAAACCACATCGGTGTCGCGATAGACCTCGTCGAGCTTCTCCTGGATGCGGCTCGGCGGCGCTAGGAAGATCCGGACCTCGCGCCCGGTCGCGAAGGCGAGACCCTTTTCCGCGTCGATATCGAATGGATTCGAGCTGGCGACTTCGAGGTAGGAATCGGTCAGACGGAGGGGAAGCACGCTGAAGCGGCGCGCGAGCTGCTCGGGCACCGTCTCCCGCACGCGGCCGTCGAGCTGACTCATGTCCGCGATGGGCAGCCGGAAGCGGGCTGCGGCGGCACGGAGCACGTCATCATCCGTGGCGAGACGCTGCTGCACCAGGGTCGTCCATAGACACACTGGCGCCGCCGACTCGGTTTGCCGCAGTCGCTCGAGCACCTCCGCCGAGACGAGCCGCTCGACCGTCGGAACGAGCCATTCATCCGTGAACTGCATGAACACCCGGTGAGGGGATTCGATTTGGGAGAGCCCATGCGACTCGAGGTCGCCTGGCCGGTTTTAAAGGTAAGGGGGAACAGGAAATTGAGGGAGGGCGGATTCGCCCGCGGCATGGCGGAAAAGGCGCGACTACAGGATGCCCCACCAGTCCCGATTGATATCCACCGTAACCTGGGCCTTCCCGGTGCGGAGCGAGATGCCTGCCTCGACCCGGATCAGGCGCATGAACCACTCCGCCGCGAGTCCCGCCACCGGGCGCACCCCATCGGTGCCGGCCCACGGCAGTCCGCCGATCGGGCGCTCGGTCCAACCGGCCGCGACGAACGGGGCCAGCGTGATGCTCCGACCGGTGGAGGCGAAGGAGCCGAGCGGAATAGCGGGGAATGGAACATCGAATCTCCATTCCGCATGGCCGAGCGCCACGGTCCGACCGCCGAACCCGCGAAACGGCTCGCCGGGAAGGGTGCCTCGTCCGCCGAGAACAAAGCTTCGATAGGCCGGCAAGGCATCGCTCCCCCACCCCGCGTAACCACGGAGGAGAAGCTGGCCCGGTCCGGCCGGGGTCAGCCACTGTCCCTCGGCGGTGGCCCGCGCATAACCGAGCGCGCCGTCAGCCGCTTCAAGGTGAATCGAGCCACCGAGCGTCCTGAGCGCGGTCGAGCTGGAATTCGCCCGCTCGATTCCGAGGCGCAGAACCCGGTACGATCCTGCGCCGAGCCCGACGTTCGGCCGGTAGGTGCCGCCTGCGGGTGTGGCGGCGACAGCCAGCGAGCCGGTGCGCTCGAGTCCGACCTCCGCGAGGATGGTATTGCGTCCCCCAATCCGGCGGCGGACGCCCGCGAAGAGGGATTCTATGAGGACATAGTCCCCGTAGTCCTTTCCGGCTTCCTGCGAGAGCAGCGAGTTAAGCGCAGGAGTAATGACGCGGAGATCGCTCAGGTCTGTGATCCGCCTCGACGCCGAAGCGGTGAAGGCATTGGCGCCACCCAGCTCCATTCCGAGACCACCAACTACGCGATGGTCCGACGTGCCATAGCCGATCGATGGTCGGAGCGTGAGGCGCCGCCCGAATGCTCCGATCCTTCCACCGATGCCGAGCGCGAGGCCCTGCACGCGGTTCACATGAATCAGGTCGCTGAGCGACGTTGTGCCCACGCGTGAGGCAGCGAGCCCGCTCAGGACGTGCGCGCCGGCGATTCGCTCCACGTCAGCGCGGACGGTCTCGAGATCCTTCTCGCTGACCGGCGCGGCCACATCATGAACAGCATCGGCCAGCGGACCGGACCAGGTGCCGGTGTCGACCGGCGCCTGGAGACCACCGACGGGCTCGCCACCCAGGGTCTCAAGCGGCAGGGGCACGTTGAATTCGTAGCTGCCGATTTCCCAGCGACCGCGAATAATTCCCCGGGCCGGAAAGTCCAACCACGTCGTCCGGCGCCGGATCTCGATCTCCTGCCGGTAGGGCAGCCAGTATCGCCCCTCGAAGAGAGAATTCTCCAGCGCGACCGTGATGTCCTCGAGCGCATGATCGAGATAGGCCGCCTTGGTGAAGCTGAAGCGGAACCGCACCATCTCCGCGGTCGCTGCATCGAGGTAGAGGCGCCCCACCACGAGCGGCTCCTGGTACGATCTCGGCCGCACCAGAATTTCATAGAGCCGGAGCGTTCCGCTGGCGGAGCTGATGGTGAGTGAGTCGTTGAGCGCAAAATCGTAGCGGGTGAGCCCCTCGTCAGAGAGTGGATGCACCGCGTCCCGAACCTCGTCCCCCTCACCGATGCGGATCCGGTCCCCGAAATTGTTGGTGACGATGCCGAGGTGATCGCGATGATAGTTGATGTCGGTCGGCAGCCAGCGACCGTCGCGCCAGCCGAGGATGACCTGCTTGCTGAGTCCGGGGGAGCGCCAATACACTTCGACGTCGAGCTCGTCCGCCTTGACCAGTCGTGGCGGTTCGGACAACCCTTCACCGACCTGCGCGAGGAAGAACACGAAACCGTGCGCCCTGGAGCGGTAGCTCTGCAGCGACGAGTCAGCCTGCGCCCGTGCTCGGCGCGCGACGCCCTGCGCTACGAGCGTCATGACCGCCGGTGCATTCCATTGCTGCGCACCAAGGGAATGCGCCGGCGCCAGTATTAGAAGCGCCGGAAGCCAGACCCGCATCGCGATCCACTTTGAAGCTGTTGCCGACTGCCGGATCATGCTTCTCTTTCTTTCGAGGCCTCGTTGAGAGTAACCGTAACCATTCGGGGAGGTCTCGTCACCCTGCTCCTGCTGCTCATCTCCGGCTGTCACCGGAATTCCTCTGCGCTCGAGGGCGGCCCGGCTCCCACGCCGGTGCCGAGCGGACCGATTGCTCTGGCGCAGCTCTACGTGCTCGAGATGTCCGGCGTCCCACCCGGTGATACCTCCGCAACATTCAGTACTGCCGAGCCGAGGACATTGATCATCCGGCACGGACAGCCCGACAATACCGTGTTCGCGGAACTCTCCTTTCCCGCGGGAACCTTCGCCGGCGCCGGCGTGCCGGAGATGGTGACGGTGACGGTCCATCCTCGACCCGGTGTGTATGGCATCGACCTGACTTCGACCGTACCCCTCGGCCGCGTCGCCCGCATCGTCTTCAAGTACCCCATTCACTTCTCCGCGCCGGTCGGCGG
>JBDUEA010000142.1:0-8159 GCA_040002695.1 Gemmatimonadota bacterium
GTGTGGCTGATGGTCGCGGCGGCGCGTGCTGGACGCAGGCGGACGACGTTCATGATCTCGGTCATCGTCAATCCGGAAGAGTCTCCCGCAACGGATCGGGTGCCATTTCTCGTCGCAGTAAATGACTTGGTTCCACCGGGGCCGGCGAAGTCGAAAATCATGTCCGTGAGCGACTCGGTCAGGTCGAAGATATTCGTGGAGTTCGCATCCTGAATCCGCACCGTGCCGCTCAGGTTGACGCTTCCGCCCCGGAAGCCATTGAAGTTGCAGGGTGGGTTCGCGAAAGTAAGCGTCAGATCGTCGGGGATCCCGTCGGCGTCGGTATCGAGGGATCCGCTGGCCGTGGGACAGCCCGCTGTCACCGAGAGGCCGATCGGCGTCGTCATCTCCGGAACGGTCATGGAGCTGATCGTGGCCTCGACCTCGTCCTGGAGTGCCGAGCCGATCTCGGACGCTTGGGCGCCACCGGGCCCGCCACCGGAAGTGGTCTGGGTAGGCGTGGTCCCACCGCCGGAGCAGCCCGCGAAGAGGGCGGCGCTGAATCCGGCTACGACCGTGCGCCGGAGAAAGGCAAATCGCATCATATAATCGCCTCAGAAGCCTGCGGATTCTGGAGGAGGCATGTCGTCAACTACAAGCCAATGGGACGGCTTAACTGGTACACCGATAAGCTTTTATCGGATCGGCTCGGCGGCCGGCATGCAAGCGATGCCTACGGAAGCCCTCGATTCTCCGGCATGATGTGCGCCAGAAGCTTCATGCAGTGCCCCGAAAAGGAACGCCGAACCGCTGGACAGCAACGAGTTTGGGTGGGACATTCCCGATTCCATCATCAATACGTCGGACGGCATTTGAGGGTTGGTTGAGGGAGGTGAGCTACCGTTCCCATCCCAGCATGAGGTCGGCATGCCTTCTCCCTACAATCTCCGCTGTCTTGGCACTGTCGAGCTCCGCTCGCCCGGCGGCGACCTCGTCCGCCTGCGCACGCGGAAACACACTGCGCTCCTGGTGTTTCTCGCCGTGGAAGCGCGGATCTCGCATAGACGGGAGCGGCTGGCTGACCTTCTCTGGCCAGGCGCTTCTGCCGCTGAAGGCAGGCATTCCCTTGCGACGGCGCTTTCCGTGCTCCGTGGACGATTCGGGGCTGAGGGATTCGAAGCCGGTCGGGACAACGTCCGCTTCACCTCTACGGACCTGACACTCGATCTCGACCGCCTCGCGAAGGGGGACGTCCTCGAGACCGAGTTCATTCCCGCCCTGGAGGTGGCGCCATTTCTCGAGGACTTCGAGATCGACGACGCGCCGGAGTTTCAGCTCTGGCGTGATGGCCAGCAGGCGCGCTGGCTCCCCTTCATACGCGATGCCCTCGTCCGGTTGATGGATCGCTGCCGTCGAACCGGTGATTTCAGGAGAATCGAAGGCCTCGCGGACCGCATGGTCCGCCTGGATTCGCTGAGCGAGGAAGGCATCCGCGCGAAAATGGAAGCGCGGGCATTTTCAGGCGACCGGCTCACCGCGCTCAAGATCTTCGAGGCGTGGAAGGACCGCCTGCTCGAGGAACTGGGCGCGGCTCCCTCGTCCCTGATCGAAGGCATCGCCATCCGGCTCCGCCGCCGCGGGTGGGAGCGCACGACGACCATCGAAATCCCCCCGGTCCCCACCGACCAGTGGAAGAGCTGTCCCTTCATCGGGCGCACCGTGGAATATCGGGTGCTCTACGAGGCGTGGGAGCAGACTGCCGCCGGCAACGGATCTCACGTGCTTCTCCTCGGCGACTCGGGAATCGGGAAGAGTACGCTCATCGAACGTCTCACCACAGCGGCGGGGCTCGAGGGCGCCGCCACCGCGCGCGTGCAATGCTATGAGCCGGAGCGGGACATCCCCTATGCGGCGCTCTCCGGGCTCGTCCATGGGCTGCTTGACCGGCCCGGTGCCTCCGGCACTCCGCCAGAATGGTTGGCGGAGCTCGCTCGGGCAGTCCCGGCAGTGCGCCAGCGCTTTCCCACCGTTCCGCAAGCGCCGGAGACTCATGGCGAAGCCGCCCGGCTCCGGCTGACCGAGGCGGTGCACCAGCTCCTTGGCGCGGTTGCGGAAGAGAGCCCGGTGATCCTGGTACTCGACGACATCCACCTGGCCGATGACGCCAGCGTATCCGTGCTGCACCTGCTCCTCCGGCGCACCCGTCAGCAGCGCATCATGCTGCTCACTGCCGCTCGCGCGGGGGAACTCACGCGGACACCGAGCGCGGGACGACTGCGTGAGGGACAGGCGCAACTCGGTCTCTCGATCGTCGACCTGCCGCCGATGTCGAACGAGGAGAGTCATCAGCTGCTGAGTTCGCTGCTCGCGCCCGAAGCCCCGCCACCCGGCGCCACGGTTCGTCGGGCAATCGTGCGAGCAGCGGCGGGCTACCCAATGGTCATGGAGTTGCTGGTGCGGGACTGGCAGCTCAACGGGGATCGTTGCCTGGCGCTCTCGGTCGATGCGATGACGGCCGAGGCCGGGAATGCGGGAGGAACCGAAGACGCATATCGCCGGATCCTGGAGCGGCTGATTCTCGAGCTGGATCCTGCGACACGGAACGTGCTAAATCTCGCGGCGATCCTGGGGACCAGGCTGAATGACCTCGGAATGTATGCCTTGGTGGATCTGAGCCTGGCGCAGACCATGACGGGCATGGCGCAGCTGACCGATCGCCGGTTGCTCAGGGACGGGGGGCAGGATCTCGAATTCAGGAATGAACTGATCCGCGCGCAGGCGTACCTCGGCATCCCCTCGCCACTGCGGAGAGTACTGCACAGCCAGGTGGCGGATCGGCTGCTGGCGTCGGCGGCGGAGGGTGTTGCGATTCCCGGGCTGGAGATCGCGTGGCACTGCATGCGGTCCGGCCGCGTGGACGAGGCGACGCCGTATCTGCTGTCAGGTGCGAGGGAGGCGATGCAGCGCGGCGCGCTGCACGAGGCGGAGCTGTCTCTCTCAACGGCGCACCACCTGCGGGAGCCGGAGCGGAGCGAGGCGTTATTGCTGCTGGCGGAGGTGCTGCAGGATCAGGGGAGGTGGGGTGAGTCGCTCGGTGCTCTCAAGAACGCGTCCATTCGCGGTCAGCCTGCCCTTCAGACATTGGAGTTCATCCTTGCAACAGTTGGAAAGTGGCAACTTCACCAATCGACGATAAAGGAACGTGAGGTAGCCTTGAGAGCCCTCGCGTCCATCGCGTCCGAAAACAACAATAGCGTCGTCCGAGCTATTGCGCTTAGAGCCATCGGCGGCTTGCTAAACGATTTGCAGGACTTGGATGCAGCGAGGGAGATTGCGCACCAACTGCACGACACTACGACTGAGTCCATCGGCTCCGGAGTTCCTGAGGTCGCATATATTCGAGCAGTGATCTCACACCGAGCTTTCCCTGATCCGACGAAGATGGCCTCCGAGGGAGAAATACTCTCAGCGATTGCGATCCTCAACGACCGAAGCGGCGCGAGCTATATGGGGGCGTCTCTTCACAACGTGCTAGGTTGCATCCGAACATCCGCGGGCCGATACGAGAGTGCAGTAGAACCGTTCCTGCGAGCGCATCAAATTGCGAGCGATCTCGGAAATGGAACATTAGCCGCTCGCGTTTCTTGCAATCTCGCAATGTGTGCTGGGCGATTGGGAAAACATCAGGATCAGTTACGGTGGGCGACACGTTTCCTCGAGACACCGCACTCAGACTGCAATGACTACATCAGATTTAGAGCGGCTTTTTACGCGGCATGGGCGAGCGCTCTGATGGGTGACTCTGAATCTGCAATGAGAATTCTTGCTACTCAGGATAGTTCATTCCCGCTTGAATGTTCGACTTGGGTTCCTCAAACTTGGAAGCTCTTGAAGGCTGATGTATATCATGTCCTCCATCGAGACAATCTGGCGCTTGAAAGCGCCAACTCGGCGATAGAAGGCTCTGGCGGAAAGCTTGAGTCGATCGACTATGCCGGCCCATATGCTCGTTGGATTGCTCTGATTGGTCTCTCGACAAATTCCAAATGCGAGGCACGAACGATTGTTGGAAATATGGTTGCGCAGCTAGACAAATATGACTTAGTAGATCAGGCAGAAGTATTGAGTGCGATGATTTGGCTAGGGGGACAGGCGGAGCGCGGTGTGACAGGCTGTGAATCGAAACTGTCGGAGCTACTTGAGCGGCTGCCACCGGCAGTGTCAGCACAACTGGCTCGACTGACTCCAAATGGTAAGTCAGTACGCGCGGCGGGCCTTCCAAATCCCGCTGTCGCGCCACCGCACTCTCGTCGAGCCTCCTTGGCGCAACGTAGTGACGGGAGACTCTGAGGTTGAGTTTTGAAGCTCTGCAATGACGCGACGCACCGCAACCGAATTAATGGTCAATTCGACCAGGCTCGGATCGAATTGACTCCCCTTGTATTTCTGAAGCTCAGCAACGACCGTCTCCAGGCTAAGTTTTTTTCTATAGGGTCGATCCGTTGTCATAGCGTCCGTGGTATCAGAAATCATAATTATGCGAGCTCCCATAGGGATCACGTGAGTCGCAAGACCATCCGGATAGCCAGTTCCGTCCCACCGCTCGTGATGGCTTCTAACTGCGTCTTGTACTGATCCGCGGAAACTCGAAATGATCCCGACCAAATCAGCACTTTTTTGGGCATGAGTCTGGAGAAGGGCGGTTTCCTCCGCTGTAAGTTTGCTTTCCTTGCGAAGAAGCGGAGCGAATTCCTCGTGAATTTTTCCGACATCGTGGAGGAGGGCTGCGGTGTAGACCTCCTCCACAGCAGCAGAGGACATTCCCGCTTCCTGGGCGATGGCCTTCGCCAGAGTGGCAACTCGTATCGAATGGCCAGAGGTATAAGGATCTCGTGCTTCGATTGCTTTCACCATCAAGTCAAGCAACTCTCGCCCGCTATCCTGCAAGCGGTGGTAAAGGCCATAGACGTGGCGAACAGCGATAATTGGTAGGATCACTCCGACAAGACCAACAGGGCCAATGCCCCATCGGCCTTGAAGTTGAACGTACAGCACAGCGACAAGAATCGAAATGACGCTGGCGCCAAGATCATATCCAAGAACGCCACGTGTATTCAGATGCCAGACTTCACGAAATCTTCGTCCAGAGTCCAGTGCTATCGCGCCGCTCACCGCAAACGAATTGATTAGGAAGTAGATGGAAGCGGCGCCAAAAAACAAAACGACATCAATTTGGACGGATTCTGGCGTCCCTCCGGAGACCGACCTCAAATAGGCTGGAGGAATTGTTCCTCCAAGCCGGGTATAGAGAGTGAAGGCGAGCACCACAGAAAGGACACGTTGGGCGCAATTAAAAATCACCTTAACTGCCGCTGAACGCTTCACCACCATTGTTAGAACAGTGGAAACGCCAGCAACCAATCCCCCCCAAGTTCCCCCGAAGAGTATGCCTGCGGCCATGTGTATAACGAACGACGTTGAACCAGTCGCGGACACGCGCAGGTTCGTACTACTCTGGTCGAGCAGGAAGGCAACGACGACAAAACAAGCAATCACCCAAGTGCCCGGGTACGGCATTGCCGAATCCAGCGATGCCAAAGTTACCAATGCAGAGGTAACCGCGATCGCTGCAACAAATGCTCGTACTCGTGCTGGGTTTTCAGCCATTTTGCTCAAAAAGGAGTGAGGGGGCGATCCCCGGCTCAAACTGGCCTTAGGACCAGTTCTGCCCTTCAGCCAAGAAGATCTTGGCCACGTATCCGATCGCTGCTGCGATCCAGCTGATCTGCAACATTGAGCGTCACCTCCCTTCGAGTTCGATTACCTCGGGAAGTGGCAAGCCTCGCTATGGCCCACCAGACGCTCCGCTCATCAGTTGTCCGCTTGTCTCCGCTGGTACTCGTCGAAGACCGGGGTCGCCCGCCTTACCTCTTCCTTTCCTTTCATATGCCCACGGGATATGTCACTGACGGCCACTCCTGCCGGCCGCCCGCACTCATACCACACATCCACTCTCAGCCTGGCCGGCGCGCCTCCGCCCACCGGTTCGTCGCGTCCAGCACCGCGAATACCGCCGCGCGCTCCGCACTCTCCTTCACTTCCGCCGTCCCGATAAGCAGCAGAGACTCGCGTCCGCCGAGTCCCTGCACCGCCACGATCACGAATTGGCGATCGAAGGCATCAATGATCCTGGCGCCCTCGAGCGCCACCGAGTTGTCGAGCATCAGCTGATCGAGCACGCTCACCGCCGCCCTCGCCGCCGCTTCCACCTTGCTCCGCGGCGTGTCAGAACTCTCCTCTTCCGAGGAGCAGGTCTGACCGGCGAACGACAGCGTCACCGTGAGCGATACCCGGTGCGGCCGCTTGCCCGGTGCGACCTGCAGCGATTCGAACAGCGCAGCGCGGCGCATCGAGCGCTCCTTCACCACGCCCCGTTCCACGACTTCGATCGGGCGGACCTCGGCGGTCTGCGCGATGCTGATCTTCCGGTGATCCACCTTGAGGCCGAGCTGCGCGAGCAGCGCCGACTCGATATTCCGCACCAGCTGCTTGGGTGCCAGGCCAGCCTGCGCGAGGATGTGAACTTCACTGACCTCGCCGAGCGGCGTCGTTACTACGCGGGCGGAGAGCACACCCTCGAGACTGGTGAGCAGGTTCTCCGCGCGACGGACACCCCACGGGTCCGGCGCGGAATCCAGACTCGGGCCGGAGGGCCGGCCCGGCGTGCCGGGGTCAGACTGTCTGGGCGAAAATGATCCAGTCACGATCGTTGCTTCCTTTTTTCGATGACTCTAGGCGACGGCGTTGCGACCGGCCAGCTTGGCCTGATACAGCGCGCGATCCGCCAGCACCAGCAGGTCTCCCTCGAGCGGATGGTGGGCGTCGTACTCCGCCACTCCAATGCTCGCCGTCACCAGCCCGACGGGATAGCCCAGCCGCCGCCCCACGCCTTCGATGCCCGCCCGAATCGCCTCGGCCACCCGGTTGGCGCCCACCAGGTCGGTGCGGGTGAGGATGACCACGAACTCGTCTCCACCGTAGCGAGCCGCGGTATCGGAAGCGCGCACCGCGCTCCGGATTTCGGAGGCCACCGCCCGCAGGACGTCGTTCCCGGCCTCGTGCCCGAACTGATCGTTCACCTGCTTGAAGTGATCGAGGTCGATGAAGAGCACCGCGAACCCCTCGAGACTGCGCTTGCTCCGCTCGACTTCGTGCGTGAGCCGGTCATGCATGACCCGGAACGCCGCGAGACCGGTCAGCGCATCGATGGCGGATTCGCGTCGGGCTTCATCGGCACGATGCGTCTGGTACGGCGTGCACTGCCGAAGGGTCGCGCGGCCAAGGGCAGCGGCCTCCGCGAAGCTCCGACAGGTATCGAACCCGCAGGCTCGGCAATCCCACGGTTTCCCGTTGGGACCCGGACCGATCGACACCAGCAGGTCATTGACCACGGCCGGATCGGCGGCGGTCCGGCGCGGCTGGATGTCGAACGTGGCGCCGTAACTCGCCACGACGCTGCTGTCCACGACGGGAAACCTGCTGCGCGGAGCCTCGCAGCTCTCGACGACTGCGCGGCGCCAGTAGAGCTCCTCGCGCGGCCCGCTCAGCGGATGATCCAGCGATCCCTCGTACGACTGGATGTCGACGAATCCCAGGTCCAGCCGGTCCACGGCGACCGCCCGGGCAATTGAGCGAAGCTCCCCGAGACCGCGGACCTTCCTGAAGCGTCGGCTGGAGTGGCGAACCTCCTCGAGCAACTCGAGGGGAATCCCGCCCGCCGCACTCAGGTGCCGTCGCCGCTCCTCGGGCACACGGACGAAGAATGCGGCCTGTTCGAGGGGACTCACCCCGCGAAGCTTGAGCACCTGCTCCAGGTCGTGAAACGTGATCGAAGCGTCGAGCTCATTCAGGTTGCCGGGCGGACAGACGCCGGCGTAGACGATTTCAAGTCGGGGCCCGAACTGGGCCCGGAGATAACGCGCCTCGGCCACCGCGGGAATGGTGACCGGAGCCAGATAGGGTATCAGTTCGGGGTAGTGCGTCCGAATCGTTTCGACGACGACCGGATCGGTGGACCGGATGATCGTGCCCCAGCTCCGGTCTTCCCAGAGCTTGAGATATTCCGCGGCGACCAGTTCATCTCCAATGACGCCACGATTGACCATCAGGAAACCCGCGGC
>JBDUEA010000143.1:0-8153 GCA_040002695.1 Gemmatimonadota bacterium
GTCGCCACGTAGTCGTCGAGGATCCGGAGGAACTCGGGGACGATCGCGTCGCCTTTGAGCGTCACGACGAGGCGACCATCCACATAGACCGGCGCCTTAGGGTCCTCGAAGGTACCGGGGAGCGAAATGCCGATATTGGCGTGCTTCGATTCGCCCGGCCCGTTCACGACGCAACCCATCACTGCGACTCGCAGTTCTTCCACTCCCGGCCGCTGCTCGCGCCAGACGGGCATCTGCTGGCGCAGATAAGCCTGGATGTCCTCCGCCATCTGCTGAAAGAAGGTGCTGGTGGTCCGGCCGCAGCCGGGGCAGCTGGTGACCTGCGGCGTGAAGCTGCGGATGCCGAGGGACTGCAGCACCTGCTGGGCGACGAGAACCTCTTCGGTGCGGTCTCCGCCGGGCGCCGGCGTGAGCGAGACGCGAATGGTGTCTCCGATCCCCTCCTGGAGCAGAATAGAAAGTCCCGCCGTGCTTGCCACGATTCCCTTCATGCCGAGCCCAGCCTCGGTGAGCCCGAGGTGGAGTGGATAGTCGCAGCGGGAAGCCAGCATCCGGTAGACGTCGACGAGGTCCTGGACGCCCGACACCTTGCCGCTCAAGAGAATCCGGTCATGCGGAAGGCCAATTGATTCAGCGAGGCTCGCGGAGCGGTGGGCGCTCTCGACCATGGCATCCATGGTCACATCGCGCGCGTCCTTCGGCGCCGGCGAACTCGCGTTCGCATCCATCATTTCAGTGAGGAGTTGCTGGTCGAGGGATCCCCAGTTCACACCGATGCGAACCGGCTTCTCATTCGCGAGCGCGACTTCGATGATCGCGCGGAAATGCTCATCGTGCCGCTTGCCGCCGACGTTGCCCGGATTGATCCGGTACTTGGCAAGGGCCCGAGCGCACTCGGGAAACTTCGTGAGCAGCAGGTGGCCGTTGTAGTGGAAGTCCCCGATGATGGGAACGCTCACGCCGATTCGATCGAGCCCGGCGACAATCTCAGGAATCGCCGCGGCCGCCGCTTCGTTATTTACGGTTACCCGAACCAGCTGGCTCCCGGCCCGGGCGAGCGCAGCCGTCTGACGGACGGTGCCCGGGATATCAGCCGTATCGGTATTCGTCATCGACTGCACGACTACCGGGTGACAGGAGCCGACGGCAACGCCGCCAACGAAGACAGTGGGGGTGACGCGACGGGGGGAGGCAGGCATGGGCGAAATATAGGGGAGACTGACGATGTTGCCACCGCGCGCCGGTGAGCGGCCGGCCCGAAAGCTACGCGCGGCTGAACTCCGCAGTGTCGATGGCGTGAAGATCCGCCGCGTCCAGCACGAGATCTCCTGCCCCAGCGGCGTCACGCGCGTGCTCGATGGTTCTGGCACTCGGGATCGAGATGACCGTCGGCCCCTGCGCCAGTCCCCAGGCGAGCACGACGGCATGAGTTGAGACCCCGAGTCGAGTGGCGATCTGCCGAAGCACCGGATGCTCCGGCAATTTCTTCGTGAGCCTGCCGCCGCCGGTCGGGCTGTACGCGAGAAAGCCGATGCCCCGCCCGCCGCAGTAGCGGACGACCCCTTCGGTCAGCGCCTCCCGAAAAAACGGATTCAGCCGATTCTGCACCGTGGTGATCGGCACGATGGCTTCCGCACGGCGGATTTCGTCCACTGAAACATTGGAGAGCCCCACCCAGCGGACTTTGCCTTCGCGCCGAAGCTCGGCGAGCGTGCCGACAGTCTCCTCGAACGGCACCGCAGGATCCGGCGCGTGCAGCTGGTAGAGATCGATGCGCTCGACGCCGAGCGCGAGCAGCGAATGCTCGCAGGCCTCGCGAAGATGGCGTGGGCTGCCGTCCCGTTCCCAGCGGCCAGCCGGCCGCGTGATCCCGCCCTTGGTCGCAATCACGATCTGATCCCGCGGACCCGACCAGCTGCGCAACGCGCCAGCGATCAGCCGTTCATTGTGCCCGATATCGGTGTGGTCGAGGCAATACACGTCGGCGGTATCGATGAGCGTGACACCGGCGTCGAGCGCGGCATGGATGACGCCGACACTGACCGCTTCGGAGGGGCGACCGTCAATGGAGATGTGCATACCGCCGTATCCGATAATAGATACCGATGTGGCGGCGGGGCCGAGGTCACGATGGCGCATGGATCGATCGGTGGAAGAGTGATTCGGATTCGGGAGGAGGCGGCGGAGGGAGCGACGGGTGGATCGGGGACGGCGCCGGCTGAACTCGTCCGGCGCCAGAGGGAGTCATGATGACATCCCTCCAGCGACGGCGAGAAGGCTCAGGTAAGACCGAGTTGCTTGGTGAGGCGGTCAAACTCCGCGGCCGTGATGGTACCCTGGGCGACGAGCGGCTGCAGCGCGGCGTTGATCTCGGGGCGCCCGCCTTCGATGCGGCGATCGCGGAGTTCCTGGATTATCCGGGCGAATTTCTGATCGTAATTGTCGGCGGTCAGTTCACCGTTCCGACGCATGGTGCTCAGCTTGGTGATCTCCTGCGCCACGCGGGCAGGTTTGATCGGTGCGAGGGCGTTTTCGCCCGGCTTCTCGGCGGTCATTCGGGAGGCTCCGTTGGAGTCTGGGATGTTCACTTGCCGTTACCAGCCGAAGGTACCCCGAGGCGGTCCCGGACACCAGCCATCCGGCGCCGGTCAGGGCTTCGCGGGACGTGCCGCGGCCTCGATTGTGGTGGTGGGATCCGCACCGGACCAGCGGACGTCCGCGCTCGGTCCGTAGGTCGCGGGGACACGATCGTTGAGCAACCGAAGGCAGAGTCCCACCTGCGCCCGATGGTGCGCGGTGTGAAGGACGCGACGCCAGAAGACCCAGATCCGCTCCCGTTTCACGTCGAAGAAGGGCACCTCGGTCATCCAATACGCCTCGTCCGCGGCGGCAAGGCCGGGAATCCTGCGGCGCGCGAGCTCCACGAATCGCGCAGCATACTCCGAAACACTGGGAACATCGCCGGCGGGCAGCAGCTCGGCGGCCGGCGGCTCATTCATCCCGATGAACTCCGCGAAGAACCGTCGTTCAGAGAGAATCTGATGCACGATGATGTCTCGTACTGAGCTACTGCGTGGATGCGGTCTGAAGTCGAGCTGATCGTCCCGGAGTTCCCGCCAGACCGCAGCGACCTTGTTGGTTTCCGACGCATACGTCTCGACCACATGCCGGAAAAGGGGGAGCGCGGGCGGGATCTCCTCATCGGCGATTGCGGAACCGGGATATGTCATGGCCATCGGCTGCTCCATTCCGGATGAACCGCGTGAGACGAATCGCCCGCACGGAATGAACCCCGCGACCGCTCGAGGGTTCAGTTCAGCTTCCCGAACGATTCGACTTCCGAGGCCTCACGGCGCCACCCCTGATCCCAGGAGTCGGACATCGGCTGCGACCCACGCCTGGCGAAAGAGGGTTGAGACGGAATCGGCCTCGCTCCGACGTCCTTCTCGAAGAAGGCATACGGCAAGTCCGCTGAGTGACCAGCCATTGGCGGGATAGCGACGGAGATCCTGCCGATACGTCTCCTCGGCCTCCGCCACTCGATCCGCCTGGAGCAGAAGGGTGCCCAACCGTTGCCGGAGCGGAAGGTAGGACCATGGTGGCTCGGAGTACGGGAGACTGTCCTCCGACGCCACGGCTTGAGCCAGATGCGCCACCGCGGTATCGAGGCGGCCCTCGGCGGCCGCGACCTCGCCTTCGAGATGGAGCCGGGCTACTTGCAGAAGGCGGGGACCGACGGGAAGGCCTTCGTCGACGGGCACATCATTGCGCAGACTATCGAGCTCCACCTGCGCCTCCCTCGCGTGGCCGGTCGCGGTCAAGGCGAGACCGCGAGTGTAATGCGAAATGGCTCCGACGAATCGAAGTCCGGCAGCCGGGGCCGGCTCCGCAAGCAGCTCCTTCCAGCGCGCGAATCGGGCAAGCGTGATCGGGACCAGCGGCACGAAATACTCCAGCGCGGGCATCGCGGCGGCTTCAGATACCGGTATCGCGCGCTCGAGTCGCCGTGCGGCTTCGATCGCCGCGGCGCTCTGGCCCGCCCACGCTGACGCCACGGCAAGGAAGTGAAGATTGTGGGGATAGTACATCGAGGGATATACGCCGACCGGTTGCTGATCCCGGATGAACTTTTCATCCACATCCGCCGCGAGATGATTGGCCGCGATCGCATCCGCGTATCTCCCGACGCGGAAGTAGATGTGGGCCGGCATGTGCACGAGGTGCCCTGCCCCGGGCATCAGTCCAGGCAGCCGCTCCGCGCAGGCCAGCGCGCGGCCGGGATCCAGCGAGCCCTCCACTGTATGGATATAGAAATGGCAGGCGCCCGGGTGTTCGGCGTTCCGGCGTATAACGCCCTCGAGCTCGCTCACGATTTCGAGGGTCCCCGGCTGCGGCTCGCCCACGGAAGTCCACTGGTCCCAGGGGCGGAGATCGAGCATCGCCTCGGCATGGAGCGTCGCGGCGTCGAGGTCATCGGGAAACCGTCGGACCACCTCGCGCATGGCCGAGGCGTAGGCAGTATCGAAGCCGGTGCGGTCGAGGACGGCGCGAGGGGGGTAGCGGGTGGCGAGGGCGCGGATCAGCGCGCGTTCTCCAGCGGTGGCGCGACTCGAGAGGGCGACGGCCCGCCGAGCGGCAGCCCATCCGGGACGCACGGCGGTCGAGTCCATAGGGACGTTGATGTTCGGCCCGTAGGAGAGGGCGACGCCCCATGCGCACATCGCGCATGTGGAATCGAGACGCACCGATTCCACGAATGACCGTCGTGCTTCCTCAGGATTGAAGGCATACATGAGCCTCACTCCCTGGTCGAAATACTGCTGGGCGCGGGGTGAGGCGGTCGTGATCTGCCGGTGATAGTTCCCCAGGTCCGCATAGAGCGGAATCGGGGCGCGCGGGGACGGCGGGCGCCGAACCGGACCGGCCGCTGCACATGGGAATAAGCCAGCGCAAACCGACAGAATAGCGACAAGCTTCATGGGAGACCTCGCTTCGGGTGCAACGAAGGTTAGACCCTGGATTGTGTATGGCAAGCGGGGGGCACTGTCGCTGGTGGGCGTGGGGAGCCGGTCCTATATTCGTTTCGCCACCCGCTTCATCGTCGAGATCTGTCCGAACCCGCCGGTCGCACTCCGCGGCCAGGCTGCGACACGCGCACCCGCCAGGAGACGCCATGGAGTGGACGATCATCGGCACCAACTTCCTCTATGCCGGCCTTGGTGTCATCCTGATGTTCGTCGCCTACCGGCTCATCGACCGCCTGACGCCGGAGGTGGATTTTCCCGCTGAACTCAAACGGGGCAACATCGCGGTCGCGATTTTCATCGCAGCGATTTTCATTGCGATCGCCATGATCATCGGGCATGCACTGAATTGACGAAGGCGCCGAGCATCCTCCTCCTGGTGCTGCTCCTTACGGCGAGCGCCGTCTCTTTCAGCGCCGCCCCGCTTCACGCGCAGGGGCACGGCTCGGAGCGATTCGACCCGGTCTTCCGGAAATATTCGAAGCGTTTCTTCGGGGTGGGCTTCGATTGGCGAGTGTTCAAGGCCCAGGGGATGGCCGAGAGCAATCTCGATACACTCGCGCACAGCTGGGTGGGCGCCCGGGGCATCATGCAGCTGATGCCCTCCACCTTTCTCGACATTCAGTCGCACAATCCCGAGTTTACCGCCATCGACGACCCGGAATGGAATATCGCGGCCGGCATTCTCCATGACCGTTCGCTGTGGAAGCTCTGGGCCGAGCAGCCGAGCGACAGTGACCGCCGGAATTTCATGTTCGCCAGTTACAATGCGGGGCGGACCACCATCCTCCGGGCGCAGGGGACCGCGCAGGCGCGGGCGCTGGACCACCGGATCTGGCAGAACATAGAGCGGGTCGCGCCGGAGGTGCAGCGCTGGCGCTACCAGGAAACCCTCGGCTACGTTCACAAGATCGAGGGCAATTTCAGCGGGCTCGATTCGCGCGGCGATACCGCGCGGCACGCGCTTCCCACCCCGCAACTTCCGAGAACCACTCCGCGCTGATCGGTGTCGCAACGGCTTAAATTTGGGCCCCGTCATCTGCACTGTAAAGGCAGCCACTGTCGTCCATCGCACTCCCGGGAGAGAGCCATGCTCATCAAGTCAGTCGCCGCGGCCGGTGTATTCATCGCCCTGGCAGGAACTTCTCGTCTTATCGGACACCGTGGCCTCGGTGTGGCCCCGGCTGGTTCGATGGCGCCACGGGTCGTTGCGATCAAGGCACATGACTACGCCTACGAAATTCCGGACACGATTGCCGCGGGAGTCACCACCCTCCAGATGGCCAATGAAGGGAAGGAGCTGCATCAGGCGCAGCTCGTCCGACTCACGGATGGCAAGCGTGCCACGGATCTCCTCGAGACTCTCAAGGCACAGGGCCCGCTGCCCGGCTGGGTCAAATTCGTCGGTGGTCCCAACGCGGTTGGACCCGGTGGAATCGGTAACGCCACAACGACGCTTCTGCCCGGGCACTACGCGATCGTCTGCTTCATTCCGAGCCCTGGCGGCCCTCCGCACGTAATGAAAGGCATGATCCGCGAGTTCGACGTGACCGGACCCGCCGCACCAGCCTCCGACAGATTGCCCGCCGCCGACATTTCCATGAAGACGATCGACTACGACTTCACGCTGTCGAAGCCGTTCACGGCCGGTCACCACACGATCCTGGTGGAGAACGGTGCCGCGCAGTCGCACGAGGTCGTACTGGTTCGGCTTCAGCCGGGACGCAGTGCCCAGGATTTCGATCACTGGGCGGAGGGTACGATGGAGGGTCCGCCGCCGGTTACTTCGTCCACCGGAATCACGGCCATGGAGAACGGGGACGGTGTAACGTTCGACGTCGACCTGACTCCGGGCGAGTATGTGCTGATCTGCTTCGCGCCGGACATCAAGGATGGGAAATCTCACGCGAGCCACGGTATGATCAAGCAGCTGACGGTGAAGTGAGACTGGAGAAGCTTGCAGCCGATCACGCGGATGGATCGCGCGCGGTGATGTAGAGAACGTCCGCCTGGGGCCAGGATCCTGGCCCTTCAAGACCCCCCATCTCCTCCTGCGAAATCCTCCGGCGGGCCCGCCGGAGGGCCTCCTCGAACCGCTCGTCTTCGAAAGACCTGGATTGGCCGCCGCGAGGAACGCTCACGCGCACCCGCACGCGCGATGAGCGTGATTCGCGCGTCGTCAACGGGAAGCTCTCGCCTGCCGCCAGAGGTTCGGTTCCTTCTCGACTCGACCAACGATTCGATCCCGCGAGGCGTACGCCTGAGCATATCCCCGTGAGCATCGGGGTATCGCGCGCTGGCGTTCCCGCCCCGCCGTGACACAGCGCCGCGATCAAGGTTCAGCCGGGGATTGATGCGGTTTCCCGGAAATCCATTACACCGGGGTGCCATTCGAGCTCTTTGCGGTCCCGACAGGTCCTACGGGGGTACTACCGTAGGATCGCAGGCCCGGGTGTCCCGGCCTGCGTGGAATCGACGCTCGACCAACGGGACCACCTCGTCCCAAGGGAGCAGGAATGAAGACCAGGCAGGTCGTCGCGCTACTCGTTACAGCTGGCGTCCTCGGCGCGGGAGTCTGGTATTACCTCCAGTCACGCGGCGGATCGGCGCAGTCATTCCGAACCGCCACGATCGAACGCGGCCCGATCCAGTCCACCGTGGCGGCTACTGGCGCGCTGGGCGCGGTGAAGACGGTCCAGGTGGGAACCCAGGTCTCGGGGCAGATCGCGGCCATCCTCGTGGATTTCAACGACAAGGTGAAGAAGGGCCAGCTCATCGCGCGGATTGACCCGAAGCTTGCCCAGCAGGCGATTCAGGACGCGGAGGCGGGGCTGGCCAAGGCGAACGCGCAGCTGATCCAGACCCAGGCGCTGTATCAGCAGAACAAGACCCTGCACGATCAGCGGATCATCACGGACACCGACTTCAACACCGCCCAGGCCAACTTCCAGGTCGCCAAGGCGGATCTCGCCTCCGCGCAGGTCAGCGTCGACCGCGCGCGGCAGAACCTTGCTTACACCAACATCTACGCTCCGATCGACGGCGTCGTGGTGGAACGGAACATGGACGTGGGTCAGACGGTGGCCGCGAGTCTCTCCGCGCCACAGCTCTTTCTGATCGCCAACGATC
>JBDUEA010000144.1:0-8147 GCA_040002695.1 Gemmatimonadota bacterium
CCTGCTCTCCAGCAAGCCCGTGGAAGCCGTGTTCGAGGAAGTCGCCTCGGCCGCCGCGGAACTGCTCGAAGCTGAGGCAGGCGCTGTCTCGCTCGTGGTGGAAGAGGGCCGGTTCGTCCGAGTCGTCGCGGGTGCCGGCGACTTCCTCCCGCTCGTGGGACAGCTCGTTCCCGTGGATTCGTCACTCCTCGGATGGGTGGTAAGCCACGAGGAACCGCTGACCAGCAGCAACATGGATGCGGATCCGCGCAGCTTTCCGATCGAGGGTCTCCGGCTCAACACCGCGGCCATTATCCCGCTCCGGAGCGCCGGCCTCGTCATCGGTACTCTCAGCGTCTGCAATCGCCGTGATGCGTCTGCATTCGGCCCCTATGATCTCCAGCTCCTGCAGACGCTCGGCGACCAGGTCGTCGTCGCCATCGACCGCGCCCACGTGCTCGACGAAAGCCGGAGAAATGAACAGGCACTCGCCGCGAAGAACCGTGAGCTCCAGCGCGCCACCGAGCTCAAGAGCCAGTTTCTCGCGAACATGTCGCACGAGCTCCGCACCCCGCTCAACGCGATCAACGGCTTTTCTGACCTGATTCTCACCGAAGAACTGGGACCGATCAACGAGACGCAGCGCGAGTTTCTCGAATCCGTGCTGCGCAACGGCCGTCATCTCCTCGGATTGATCAACAGCATTCTGGATCTGGCGAAGATCGAAGCAGGCCGGATGACGCTCAATCTGACGTCGACCGATTTCCGCGCCGCGATCAACGGCGCCGTCACCGACACCGCCCCGCTGCGCTCGGCCAAGCGACAGGACGTCAACGTCGTGATGGAGCCAACACCGATCACCGTCCTCGCCGATGCCACACGAGTCCGGCAGGTGCTCTTCAACCTCTTGTCCAACGCCTCCAAGTTCACTCCCGACGAGGGACAGATCACCCTCTCCGCAATCGCGACGCGCGCGCCACTGCCGGTGCCGGGTGAGCGGGCCGGCGAAACCAGTCGCCTCGTCGCGCGCGAAGCCGTCTGGGTCTCGGTGAGCGATACCGGCATCGGCATCAAGGCAGAGGACATGCCCAAGCTCTTCAACGAATTCAGCCAGGTGGACAGCTCGGCGAGCCGGCAGGCGCAGGGCACCGGACTGGGACTGGCGCTATCGAAGAAATTCGTGGAGATGCACGGGGGGACGATCGGTGCGGAATCGGTCTATGGCAAAGGCGCCAGCTTCTGGTTCATTCTCCCTGTCGAAGGGCCGCTCCGGCGACCAGGGGCTGCGGCCGACCTCCGCCCGACGGCATGATCTGACCAGCACCTCTCGGACACGCGGAATCAGGCCGGCACTCGCTCGACATTCGTGTCATACCACCAGCGCGCTGAGGGCCCGGCGGACGAATACCGGGACCATATCCTTTCTCCAGCCAATGGTGAAGTCGGTATTGTCGAGCGGTTTCGCGGGGCGCGCCACCAGCCTGCTCACCTCGTCGATGACCTCCTCGGATAACGGATGTCCGACGAGTGCCGCCTCCGCCTCCACACTCTGAATCGGATGGGAGCCGACTGCTCCCAGGACCACTCGAGCCTCGCGGACGATTCCCGCGGCATCGGAGCGCGCCCAGGCCGCAACTCCCAGAACCGGAAAATCGAAACTCCCGCGCCGCCGCAGTTTCTGATACGTGGCGCGCGCGCCATCCAGTGGCGGCACTTCGATTGCTGTGAGTAGCTCATCCGCCTGCTTCGTGAGAAAATCCATTCCATCATTCCGATAGAGCGCCGCCACGGGAATCGTACGGTCGCCCTTGGACCCCGTCAGACGCACCCGCGCGCCCAGCGCGATCATCACTGGCGCGAGATCACTCGACTGCACCGCCCAGCAACGTGGGCTCGATGGCGCAACCCAGCAGATGGAGCCGTCCTTCTTCATGCAGAAGTCGATCGCCTTCCGCCATTCATAACTCTGATCGTAGTAGTTGCAACGCGTGTCGAGGAGCAGGTTGCCACCCACCGTTCCCATGTTCTGGAGAATCGGTGTTGAAATCGTCGCCGCAGCCTCGGCGAGCACTGCGCACTCGGCGCGAATCCCCGAGTGACGGATGAGGTGAGCGAGAGTGACTCCAGCTCCGAGGGTCCACGCCCCCGATTCATTTCGCTTGATCTGGGCCAATTCCCTGATGCCGCGGATGTCGATGACCTGAGATGGCGTCTGCTGCCGCCGCTTCATATTGGGAATCAGGTCGGTGCCGCCCGCGACATAGGCCGACGACTGCCCATGCTCCGTCTTGAGCCGCACGGCGTCCGCGATCTCCGTGGGAAAATGCGCGCTGAATACCGGCAATCGTAACATCTGGTCTGGCTCAGTATGGGTGACCCACTCTTCTCTCCCACCACCTCCCGCTTACACCTCACCTCTCACCGCTCCCCAGCTCTTCCGTCTCCTCCCTCCGCCGGCGTCCTCACGCGTACCGCCTCCGGCCACTCTACCACCGGCGTCTTCGTTGGCCCATACCTCGGCTCCTTGCCGGCCGCCTTCGCTTGTAACGCCTTCAAAACCTTTGGCGCACTCATGGGCACCTCGTCGATCCGCACGCCCACCGCGTCGTAGATCGCGTTCGCCACCGCCGGCATGACCGGAAGCAGCGGGCCCTGCCCCGCTTCCTTTCCGCCGAACGGACCATTTGGTTCGGGCTCCCCGACGAGATACGTGATCACATCGCACATCTCGTGTGTGGTGGGAGACTTGTACTCGAGCATCGACGGAAACTTGTGTACCACCTGCCGGTTCTCCCGATAGCTCATCTCTTCCATCAATGCCTCGCCCAGCCCCATGTAGACGCCCCCCTCTACCTGGCCCATGACCAGCGCGGGATTGATCGATTGCCCGATGTCATGCGCGATCCAGATCGTCGGCACCCGGACGATCCCGGTCTCGGCATCCACCTCGACCTCCGCGACCGCTGCCGAATAACTGTACGCGGCGGACGGACCGACCCCCGCGCCGCGATAGCGTCCCGGTGATCGGGGCGGTTTGTAGCTGCCCACCGTCCCGATCGTGCCAAGCGCCGACTCCGCGGCGCCGACCGCGTCGGCAAAGGCGATTCCATGTTCCGGTGCCTGGACATCGAACACACGCCCCTCGCCGAACTGCACTCGTTCGACCGGAATATCGAGCTTGGCCGCCGCTCCGCGCGCCAGCAGCGCGCGCGCCCGTTCCGCCGCTTCGATCGCGGCGTTGCCCGTCATCAGCGTGACCCTCGAGGAATAACTGCCGAGGTCGATCGGAGTGAGATCGGTATCCGCGGTCACAACGCGCACGGTCTCCGGCTCGATGCCGAGCACTTCCGCCACGATGTAGGCGAGGATGGAGTCCGAACCCTGGCCGATGTCGATAGAGCCGCAGAAGACCGTGACACCGCCGCCGCGGTCGCACTTGAGCTGGACGCCGGAATGCGGCATGTCGTTCCAGTAGATCGGGAGACCGGCCCCGCAGATGTACGACGAACACGCGATGCCGAGCCCTCGACCATACGGCAGCTTCCGGAACCGCTCCTTCCAGCCGGAACCCGCGACCACCTTTTCGATACAGGCGCCGAGACCGATCGTACCGACACGCAGGTAATTCGCGGTGACGGTGTTCGGCTTCACCAGGTGGCGGAGTCGCATCTCGGCGGGATCGAGGGCCAGCTGCTCCGCGATCTTGTCGAGCTGTATCTCCATGGCGAACCGCGGCTGAGGCGTCCCATGCCCGCGCTTGGGACCGCACGGCGGCTTATTGGTGAATGCGCGCACCCCCCGGAAGCGGTAGACGGGAACGTCGTAGGTCACGGTCTGGAGCGCGCCCGTGTAATAAGTGCTCGCGACGCCGTAGGAACCGTATGCGCCGCCATCGAGATACGACTCGAAGTCCATCGCCGTGATGGCCCCGTCCCGCGTCACACCAGTCCGGATTTTCATCAGCGCAGGGTGCCGGCCCCGATGACAGTAGAAAACCTCCTCCCGCGTCAAGGCGATCTTCACCGGCCTGCCAGTCACCATCGCCAGCTTCGCGACCACGATCTCATGATTGAACGGATCGCTCTTGCCGCCGAAGCCGCCGCCGTTCGGTGTCGCCACCACCCGGATCATGCTCGGCCGGAGCTCGAGCACCTTGGCGAGCGCGCGGTGGAGGTAGTGCGGCGTCTGCGTGCTCGACCACACGGTCAATCGCCCGTCCGCCGTGAAATGCCCGAGCGAAGCGTGCTGCTCCATCGGCAGGTGCGTGTTGCCTTCGTAGAAGACAATATCCTCGCGAATCAGGTCCGCTTTTGCAAAGCCTGCGGACAGGTCTCCGAACTCGAGATTCACCAGTTTGTGGAGATTGCCCTGGTCGGCGTATCCGTGAAGCTGAGGCGTGGGCCGCTTGATGGCCTCGCTGACGGAGCCGATCGGTTGCAGCTGCTCGTAGATAACCTCGATCAGCTCGCAGGCGGCAAGGGCGGTATCCTCGTCCAGTGCCGCGACGGCTGCCACCGGATCGCCGACGAAACGCACCAGATCGGGGCAGAGCGCGTGCTCGTCCTGGCTCACGGGAAGAATGCCGAAAGGAATCACCAGGTCCTTCCCCGTGAGAACCGCGAATACGCCCGGGAGGGCCGCGGCCTTCGTGGTGTCCACGCGAATGATGCGCGCGTGGGGATGCGGACTCCGGAGCAGCTTGCACCAGAGCATGCGCGGCAAGGTCAGGTCGTCGGCGAAGAGCGTCTGGCCCGTGCACTTGGCGACGGCATCCACCTTCGGCCGGGCCGTGCCGACCACGCGCAGTTCCGCGGAGCCAGTGCGCGGCGGCGCCTTAGTCGTGCCCATGGAGCGTCTCCCAGGATGGAGCTGCCGACTCGCCATTGATCCGCCGGGCGGCAAGCTCGATCGCCTCGTAAATCTTGATGTAGCCGGTGCAGCGGCAGAGATTGCCCGCGAGGGCCGACTTGATCTCGTCTCGCGTCGGCAACGGGATGTCATGGAGCAACGCATCCGCGGCGAGCAGGATGCCCGGCGTGCAATAACCGCACTGGGCCGCCCCCATTTCGACAAATGCCTGCTGCAGCGGATGCAGCGTCGGGCCCGAGGCGAGTCCTTCCACCGTGGTGATTGCCTGGTGCTGACAGGCCTGCCCCAATGCGAGGCAGGACAAGATCGGCGTCCCGTCGATCAGCACGGTGCAGGTTCCGCACTCACCGAGCTCACAACCATGTTTGGTGCCTGTCAGCTGCAGGTCTTCGCGCAGCACTTCGAGCAGCGTCTTGTGTGCGGCGAACAGGATATCGTGGCTTGTCCCGTTCACCTCGAAGCGGCCCGGAACCTTACGGACGGCGGGGGCGAGCGAAACCAGTTCGGGATCGTTCATGGGACTCCGTGGGTCAATCTCGAAATTCGGGCAGTGATCGCGGCGGTCTGCCCGTCCGGCTCCCGCGCCGGCGCCTTTCTCACAGCGGTTTCAACTTCGCGAGTACGTCCGCCACCACACGTGGCGGAACCCTGCAAGCCAGCTCCGCCTGCCTCGCGCGCCAGTCCGCGCTGCGCAGGTGGTCCGCGAGAATCACTCCGCTGACGGGCAAATCATCCGGAAGGAGCACTTCAAACGGATAGCCCTTTGGCTGGGATGCGATGGCGCACATCAGCGCCAGCCCCGAACGATTGTTGTAGAGCGATGGAGAAACTACCAGGGCCGGTCGACGCTGCCCGCGACCGTCCGCTCCCGTTCCCATTGTCACCCATACGATGTCGCCCCGCTCGGGAATCACCAGACCTCGTTTCCGACCGCACCACCCCAGTCGCTTTCGGCGTGCCGATTTTCGGGAGTGATCCCCTCGACGAGTGCCTCCAGATCGTAATCCCGACCAACGGGCGTCAGCACGATCTTTCCTCCCACCAGAGCGATTTCCACCTCGGTCCCATCCTGCAGTCCTCCCTCCTGCACGAATGCCTTCGGGATTCTTATCGCTAAGCTGTTGCCCCATTTGCATATATGTGTGCGCATCGGTATGCCTTTGACCCAGGAGTCATGGACTGAACTCCGTCGTATATACAATGAGTATACGTCCAAGTCCATTGGCTGGGGATGACGGCGCCGACCGGCTGCAAGTCGAACTCAGCCGACTGGATTGCACTCATTCGCAACCTTTCCTTATTATTAGCCCCCTATGGGAAGCTCAGTCCTGCGCCGACTCTTTGCACTCTCGCTTGCCATGATCTTCATGGTCGGTGGGCTCGGGCTGCCTGCGTTCGACGAACTTCTCTACCACCGGCTCGGCGCGGAATCGCCGGTGAACCGGGTACACTTCGAAGCCGCAGGCACGACCTGCGGCCACGCTGATCGCTGTACTCTGGGCACCTCCTCTTTCAGCCCGAATCTTTCGTCCTTGGGAACGCCGCGCGGGCGCCCCGAGCCGATCTCGACTGAGCGCCGAATCGCTGACCCCACGCTCGTTCCGCGCACGAACTCCTTCCGCACCGCACAGCAGCCTCGAGCGCCTCCCGTCGTTTTCACCTGAGCCAACACCGATCCTGATGCTCGCGTGAACCCCATCGCCCGCCACCGGCGCGGCGATGAATTGTGGACAGGGTACCCATGTATCACACTTTATCGGACCCGTGTCCGGGGCTCAGCATCCCCGGCCTGCCGGTCGCTTCACAGTCTCGCCACCGAGGCGGGCCATGAGGCGAATGTCGCTGATCGTCTGCATCCTCGCTGGAATTCCCTGTTCCTTGAACGCCCAGCAACCGGGCGCGGCCGGGCTCTCGCCTGACTCCGCGACTCGCGGGGTCGTGCTTCACCCAGCGAGCGTTGATTCCGGCCAGACCGCCATCACGCGCCGTGACGCCATCCAGATAGCCCTGACTGGAAATCCGCAGCTCGAGGCGGCGCGACAGCAGATCGCCCAGGCGAGAGCACGCGGCGTTCAGGCGCGCGCGCTTCCTGATTTTGGATTCATTGCCGAATTTTCTCAGCAGACCGGGATCCTGCATCAGGGGAGCGCGCTGGGAAAAGATGTCGGACTGCTCGCAACCCTTCCCTTCCCCGACCGTATCCGTCTTCGTGGCAAGGTCGCCGAGGGTGACGTCAAGGCCGCGGAATTCGCCTACGATCAGCTCCGTCAGCTCATCGCGTCCCAGACAGCGCAGACCTACGATTCCCTCCTCGTCGCCTTGCGTCATCAGGAAGATTTCGATTCGGCGCGTCAGCTTGCCACCGATTTTCTCTCGCGGACTGAAGCGCGCTTCAACGCGGGGACGACGGCACGTCTCGACGTCGTCAAGGCGAAGGTAGACCTCGCACAGGCGGAGAATCAGCTCATCGCCGGCGAGCGTCAAATCGCCAACGCACGCGCGGGGCTCAACCGGCTGCTCGGGCGCCGGCTCAGCACGCTCGTGGAAACCGCGGATTCGCTCGCCATCCCATCCGACATTCCCGCCCTCGACAGCCTCGAGGCACGCGCCCTCCGCGTCCGGCCCGAGCTGCAAAGTCTCGACGCGCAACGCACCGGAGCCCGCGCGGCGATCGGGCTCGCCCGCGAGTTCTGGCTGCCGGACCTGAGTCTTCAGGTCACCCGGAGCACGATCAAAGGGGACCCGGCCCCCTGGGCCACCACCATCGGGTTCGGACTGCCGCTCCTCTTCTGGCAGCACCGATCCGGCGAACTCGCCGAAGCACATCATCGCGAATTCGAGCTCGATGCGACATCGCGCGACCTCTCCGCGCAGGTGGGCCAGGAAGTTCGCGTGGCTTACGCCAGCGCGACGACCGCGCTACGGCAGGCGGCCTACATCCGTGACGAGCTACTCCCCGAAGCCCAGCAGGCCTATCACATCGCCGCGACCAGCTACGCCCTCGGGGGTTCCTCGACGCTCGAGGTGCTCGACGCCAAGCGGACGCTGCTCGACGCGCAAAGCCAGTACACCGATGCGCTCGGCGCTGCCAACGATGCCATCGCCCAGCTCGAGCTTGCGGTCGGCGGGCCGCTGACCGAAGTCACTTCCGGAGACTCAAATGCCAGGTAAGCGCCGTGCCTTCTGGGCACTCTGCGTCGCCGCACTCGCTTCATCGGCTGGCGCCTGTGGCGGATCGCCCAAGCCCGATGAGCAGCAGGCCAATTCCGAAACGCCGGGCATGATCGCACTCCCGATCG
>JBDUEA010000145.1:0-8132 GCA_040002695.1 Gemmatimonadota bacterium
GAGGTCGGCCGGCACTACCAGTGGACCGATCGGCTGCACTGGTCCGATGACCGGATCTGCGAGCATCTCGGCGGCCCGGTGTGGCTCTGGCTGCTCTCGGTTCGGGGTGCGCCGGCCGGTTACTTCGAACTCGCGCGTTCCGACGACGGTGGGATCGAGATCGCGTACTTCGGGATGCTTCCGGAATTCGTCGGGCAGGGCATCGGGAAGCAGATGCTGACGCGCGCGGTCGAAGAGGCATGGGCGCTCGAGCCGATCCGCGTGTGGCTCCATACCTGTACGCTCGATCATCCTTCGGCACTCCCCAATTACATCAAGCGGGGCTTTCGGCCGATTCGAGAAGAGAAATACCTGGTCGAGCATCCGTGATTGCACCACCGGTCCCTCGCCATGAGGCATCGGATCCAATGGAGAACAACCCTACGATGAAAATCGGAATCCTTGGTACCGGAGACGTCGGTCAGGCACTCGGCGCCGGACTGGTGGCCCTGGGCCATGAAGTAAAACTCGGCGGACGCGAGGCGGGAAACGAGAAGGCGCGGGCGTGGGCAGCACGCACGGGTACTCACGCGACCATCGGGACCTTTGCGGATGCTGCGGCGTTCGGCGAGCTGATCATCCTCGCCACGCTCTGGCGTGGAACCGAGAACGCAATCGGCCTGGCCGGAGCGGATCGGTTCGCCGGCAAGGTTGTGATCGACGCGACGAATCCGCTGGCCCATACTCCTGGCGCTCCGCCCTCCCTCGCGCTGGGCCACACGGACTCCGGTGGCGAGCAGGTGCAGCGCTGGCTTCCGGCCGCCCGCATCGTCAAGGCGTTCAATACGGTCGGGTACGCACACATGGTGAAGCCGCAATTTCCCGACGGCCCTCCCGACATGTTCATCTGCGGCAACGATCCCTCCGCCAAGTCGGCCGTCACCGACCTGCTCGCGTCGCTCGGCTGGCCGGCCATCGACATCGGAGGCATCGAGGGTGCGCGGCTGCTGGAGCCGCTCTGCATTCTCTGGGTGCTGTACGGCATCCGCACCGGCGGCTGGAACCACGCCTTCAAGCTGCTCCTCAAGTGAAGGACCCGGCCCCCTGATGGAGTCGTTGCTGAGCATCGGCCTCGGCCTCGGACTGAGCGCGGCCTGCGGCTTCCGGGTCTTCGTGCCACTGCTGGCGCTCGGCCTCGCAGCGCGCTTTGGACATGTGCATCCGTCACCCGGCTTCGAGTGGGTGTCGTCTCCGGCGGCGCTGACCGCGCTCGGTGCCGCCACCGCTTTCGAAATTCTGGCGTACTACGTTCCGTGGCTCGATCACCTGCTCGATACCATCGCCACACCCGCAGCGGTGATAGCCGGTGTGCTCGCCAGCGCGGCTGTGCTGCCCGATCTTCCGCCGGCGCTCCGATGGGGTGTGAGTCTGATCGGCGGAGGCGGCGCGGCGGGACTGATGCAGGGCGCCACGGTGTTGCTCCGCCTCAAGTCCGCGGCGTTGACAGGCGGCGTGGCGAATCCGGTAGTATCAACCGTGGAACTGATCGGTGCGGTGGGCACTGCCGTGCTCGCGATTACGCTGCCGCTGGTTTGCATCGTGCTGGTCGTCATCATGTTCGTGGCGGTATTCCGCGCTGCGGGCCGGCTTCGTTTCGGGCGGGGTGCCACCACCTAGTCGCGCTCGCCGGTCTGATAGCAGAACTCTTCTCCTTCCAGTGAGAGTCGTGCATGAAGGACGCGAGCCGCCTGGCCACCGTCGTACTCGTCATGGCCGTCGTCCTGCTGCTGCTCGAGCACTGGCTCCTGGCGGATGCGCCTGCCCTGATCGCGCTCCAGGGACTTGCAGCTGCGCTGATGCTCTGGGCCCGGCTGATCTTCGGTCTTCGAAGTTTCCACGCCGCCGCCAATCCGACCGCCGGGGGACTGGTCACGACCGGCCCCTACCGGTTCGTCCGGCACCCGATCTACTCCGCAATCCTGCTGTTCGTCTGGGCGGGAGTCGCTGATCATGCGAGACTGGTTCCACTCGGGCTCGGGGTCCTGGCCTCGGTGGCGCTGGCGATTCGCATGCGAGCGGAGGAACAGCTGGTGACCGAGCGATACCCGGAGTACGCAGCCTATGCCGCGACCACGAAACGGGTGATTCCATTCCTGCTCTGAAGCGCTGTCTCACCCGGTAGCTCCGATGGCGATTCCACCGCCGGAGGCCCGGCCCATCCCGACACGGCTCCGCTCGCTGTTCCAGTTGATGGAGCACGACGTGCGGCATCATGCGCGCTGGGATTTCCCGCACCATCCTTCACCTCCGATTGCCCTGCTCGAAGGGTACGGGCGGCAGTGGGCCGAGCCGATTCCGCTCGTGATCCAGCTGGCGGCGCTTCGACTTGCCGACGGAGACCTGGAACGACTCGACGAGGCGGTCACGATGGCGAAGTTGCAGCCGGCGGAGCTGGTTTCTCTGGTCCGGCGGCGGCACGGAAGATTCTGGCGGGTGCTCTACCTGATGCGGAGCTGAGAAGCTGCCTGGCGCTTCAGTCCGGTTTCCCGCGTTTTCCCTGCAACGCCGCGCTCCGGCGCCTGGCATTCTCGACCAGCGGCTGCAACTCGGCATCAGCACCGGACCAGAGCGTCGCGATTCTGTCGTAGGCCTTGATCGCGCGGAGCGTATCACCCCTGGCCTCGAGCAGCGGAGCCAGGCGCTCATACGCGGAGCCGCGATACTCTCCGCCTGCGTTCGGCCACTCGGACCACGGCGTCGTCACGTACCGCTCGTAGACGGCGATGGCGGAGTCCGGCTGGCCGGCGCGCTCGAAAGCGTGCGCGAGATCCGGAAGCGAACAGACCGGGCAGAATGAGAGTTCATCCGACCGGTGCAACGTCCGCACCGCGTCGGCCGCGTGACCTTCCGCAAGTTCCGTCACCCCCAGTGCCCGCAGGTACGTCCCTTCATCGCGAACGCCCAGGCCCCCGCGCGTCGTTCCCGGCGCGGCCTCACTGGCGCGGGCTTCCGCGAGCAGTTCGCGCGCGCGGGCCGGCCGCCCACCCAGTGCATAGGTGTACGCGAGCAGTGCCTCGCTCCTGCTGAGCGGTGCCAGCGACGCGAGCGGATGCCGAGCGATGGCGGAATCGAGGAGGGCGAGCCCGAGCATCGGGTCATGCCGATACCAGATGTCCACGAACGCGAGATCCATCGCGAGTTCGAGCTCGGCACTGGCGAGGCCGGCGGGCGCGCGCAGTTCCTCGACCGAGTGGCGGTACCGGTCGGCATCATGCAGCCGTCCCTGGACGATCGCCAGCCCCTGCATCATCGTGAGCACCTCCGCGCGGCTCCCTTCATCATCCGTCCCCTCGAGCATCTTCTCGGTCCGGCCTCGTGCGCTGTCGAATTGGCCTCGCATCATCTCATTCGATACCAGGAGTTCCTGGGTGATGAGCTGGGGCGGAAACCGACGGGTCATGGCCGCGAGCGTCCGCTCCACGTCGGCGTAGTGCCCGCCATTGAACTGGGCGGTGGCAAGGTGTCCAAAGATCAGCGCGATCGAAGAATCGGACTCGACGGCACGATGAAAGAGCGACTCCGCCCGGGAAAACTCCCGCAGGTACTCGTATGAGTCGGCCAGGTTGTTGAGCGCGCGGGTGTCGTTGGGATAGACGGCGAGCAGGGAGTGATAGGTGGCGATCGCGCTGTCGATCAGCGAGGCATTCGCGTAGTAGCTACCCGCCGTGTGATAGCTCTCGAGCTCCGGCAGGTGTTTCCGAAAGCGAAAGGCGTGGGCGAGCGCATCCTCGGCGCCCTCCTGGTCTCCGAAAGTGCGGAGATAGACGCCGAGTTTTCGATACGCCATCGCGAAGGTGGTGTCGAGTGCCACGGCACGCTGGAGAATGACGACCGCGCGCCGATCATCGCCTTCCTGATCTCCCACCCGAATCGCCTCGGAATACAGACGCAGCGCCTCGAGCGAAGACGTGGTGACCTGCTCGAGCGGCGGCGTCGAACGAATGGACCAGAGCGACTCGCCCACTCCCCGCCGAAGCGCGCTCGAGACCCGATCCACCGCCCGGAGCAGCCCGGTGGAATCCGGGGCACTCTCCCGCACCGAGGCCAGGATCTCTCCCCCCTTCACTGAAATCAGCTCCGCCGAGACCGTGAAGCTGCTGCCCAGGGACGCCACGTCCCCGGTGATGAACGCCTTGACGCCGTAGCGCTCGGCGATCTCCCGCACGACGCTGTCGGAGACCAGATCTCCATTCGGCCGCCGCATGAGCTCAAGTACGGTCTGGACCTGCGTTCTCGTCATGACGCGCGCTCGGTGTGACTGGGAGAGATCCACCCGCAGTGCTTCGGCGACTGCCCCGGCGAGCAGCGAGTCACGCGTGTGATTGCGAAAGTCTCCGACGAGGATTCCGTCGACGGCCGTGGAGCTGGCTGGTGAACGGATCAGTGCGACCGCGATGACGAGCGCGGCAGCGAGCCCGAGGACCATGAGCAGGGAGCCCACGCGACGTTTGCTTCGACTCGACTCGGCGGCAAGGGGCGGATTGGTGGAAGGGGCGACAGGGATCGAACCACCGGATGCTACTGGACTGTCTTGAGGGGTCGCCGGCTGCGCAGTGGATGGCGGCGTGACGACACCTACGCCTGAAGCGGGAGGCGTGATCCTCAGCGCCTCCGCGAGCCTCGAAGATTCCGCCGCCGGCGCCGCATCATACTCCGTCTTCAGGCGATCGGCGAACGCCTGGAAGAGATGCAGCGCTCCTCTGCGGTCACCGATGTCAGCCAGCGCCTGCATCAGGGTTCGTACCCGTGGCTCATCCTCGGGGGCGAGCTCAGAGGCCCGTCTGGACCAGCGAACCGCCCCCTCACGGTCGCCGGAGCGTCGCGCCTCGGCAGCCAGCGTGTCCGCACCGGCAGCCGCGCGATTTCCCAGGCGGGTCCGGGTGAGATCGACCCACTGCTCGAATTCCGCCGAGGCATCCGCGACGAAGATCCCTTCGAGGAATGTCCCCTGGTAGAGTAAAAGTGCGTCGGCAGGCCGACCGGCATCGAGGGCCTGCTCGAATGCGACCGCATCGCACCACGCACCGCCCTCGGCCAGTTCGATCTGTCCGTCCCGCCCGGTCAGTACCAGCCCGTCTCCCACATGATGACGCACGCGATGCAGCGCCTGGCGAAGCGCACGCCGCGCCTCCTCCTCACCGAGGTCCGGCCAGAAGAGGGCGAGGAGCGTCTCGCGCCGATGGGCGCCACGCGCGGCGGCGACGGCGAGATACGCGAGCAGTGCGAGCGGTTTGGGTTGAGCGGGCAGGACGCGCAACGCGGACGGCTCGCCTCCGAGCAGCTCAAGCCGGCCGAGCGTCCGCAGCTGCACCATGGAGGGCCTACGAGGGAAGGAACTGTCCGCGCGCGAGTTACGAGTGCCGTTACGGCACGCCGTAACGCGCCGAATCAGGGGCGTAACGAACCGTTGCGAGGTTGTGCCAAGTCTACACGGCGTACCGGGCAATCGTAAGCCGCCGCGCGGTTCATTCACCCCTTTTCTGGAGCACCACATGCGCGCACCCGCCACCTCACTCGCCGCCCTTCCCGGAGCGCAGTCGCTCCTCGCTCAGGCGCGCTCGATCATCCTGCGGCCTCGCGAGACCTGGCCGGAGATCGCGAAGGAAGACTCGACGACCGCGAGCCTCCTCACCGGCTACATCGCGCCGCTGGCCGCGATTGGCCCCGTCGCGGGCCTGATCGGCAGCACGCTCCTCGGCGTGAGACTTCCCTTCGGCGGCAGTTACCGCGTGCCCTTCGGGTCGGCGCTGGTGAGCGCGGTGATGCAATACGCGCTCGCCATCGGAGCTGTCTTCGCGATGGCCTGGATCATCGATGCGCTGGCTCCCCGGTTCGGCGGCGAGCGCAGCCGCAGTCAGGCCCTCAAGGTGGCGACGTATGCCTGCACTCCCTCGTGGCTGCTCGGCATACTCGGCCTGGTGCCGCTCCTCAGTTTCCTCGGCCTCTTCGGATTGTACTCGGGCTATCTCGTCTACCTCGGCCTGCCCGTGGTCATGCGCTCACCCGAGGAGCGCGCCCTCGGATACACCGCGGCAGTCATCGGCTGTGCCATTGCGCTGTTCATGGTGGCGGGGACGATCGCCGCACGATTTATCGCCTATCCCTCGCTCTTCCTTCCCGTGCGCTGAGCGCGGGCAAACCTTTGTCTTCGAGACGGAGAACAAATTCATGAGACAGTCGTTTTTATCTCACGCGACTCCATGCAGCAGTCCGCGAGTCGTTGGGCTCCTCGTGACCGTGCTGGCGATCGTCAGTGTGGCATGCGGTGACCGATCACCTGCCGGCCAGACTGGGGACCACTCCCAGAAGCTGGCGGCGAATGCTCCGCGCATTTCGGCCTGCGCGCTGATGCCAAGGAGTGAGCTGAATGCGATCATCGGGACCGCGTATGACAGCGCGGAAGCCGACGATGACGGGCACTCCAGCGAGAGCGGGTGCCACTACATGAGCGCCACCGATCCAGCCGGCACGTCTCTCACGATTCAATGGATCACCGCGGACGAGTACTCGAATTCGGTCGAGCACGCAGCGCAGCAGAAGGCGAGCCTCGGCGGCGCAACCCTGGCCGGGAAGCTCATGGGCAGCAGCGGCGGCGGTCCGTCGTTGCCGGGACTGCATGGAGGCCCGATCGAGGGGCTGGGTGACGAAGCGACGCTTAACTACCTCCTGCTCACAGTTCGGAAGGGGGACTACACGATCATGATCCAGACCATCCCCACCGACATGATGGCGTTCATGACTGACAGCACGAAACCGATCGCAGCCGTCGATAAGGAAAAGGCGGTGGTGCGCAAGGTTCTCGAGAAACTCTAGCCAATGGTTTATCTCACAGGGAGTATGCAATGCGAAATGACAGCTGGTATCTGGCGGCAGGAGCTCTCGCGCTTGCCATGACGTTCGCGGGCGCTCCGGCGCTCCGGGCGCAGGACCTGAGCTATGACATGGCGACGACGGCCACGATGATCGACCCGCGCACCAATGCGGCGACCGACAGCCACATGTTCGTGGCGCACGGGCAGTTCGCCGGAGGCGTGTCACGGCTGGATATCACGGAATCCATGGCGCGCGGAGGGTTGATGGGGGCGGGGACCTACACCATCACCAGCGCCGATGCAATGACGACGACCATCGTCGACCCGGCGAAGCGGGAGTATTCGGTGCTCGATCGAGCGGCACTGCTGAAGACATCGCAGGACTTGCAGCAGTCGATGGGCAGCCTGGGCGCGTCGATGCAGATCTCCGGCATCAACGTGGCAGTGGAAGACCTTGGCGCCGGCGAACCGATGGATGGGTATGCCACGCACAAATTCCGGCTCACCGAGTCGTACACCATGACGATGCACATTGCGGGTCAGACGAAGCCGACGCCGTCACGGAGCGTCACCGATGTCTGGATGGCCCCGCAGCTCAATCCGATCATGGATCCGCGCGCGCGACCGACCGCCGCTGTTACCGGGCCGATGGCGGAGCTGAGCAGGCAGCTGGCGGCGGCCTATGCCAAGTTCGGCAAGGGGTTGATGCTCAAGCGCGTGACGACCGATGACTCCGGCGACGGAGATCGCAAACACTCGACCACGATGACGATGATCATCTCGAACGTCAGGCACGCATCGATCAGTCCGAGCGTGTTTCAGGTGCCGGCAGGTTATACCAAGGTCGAATCGCTCTCCGACGCCATGAGTCCCATGGGAGCGATGCAGGATTCCATCGCAGCCGCGCGGGCGCGCTCGGCCAGGAAGCATGGTTCGAGCGGCATGGCTTCGACTGCCGGTGACGTGGTGGATTCGGCCGGCGCCGGCGCACAGCAAGGTGCCGTGGATGGCGCGAAGGAAGGAGCGAACGCGAAGGCGAAGAAGGTGATGGGCAAGCTGTTCGGTCGGCTGCCGTAGGGAGGATGTTCAGGTGGAGCTCAGGCGCGTGATGCTGTTTTTAACGCATCGCGCGCCCGTTCTCATCTAATCTCAATGCCGATTGTCATAGGATCAGATGGTCTCGCAATTTTCACCGCGGAGGCGCGGAGGACGGGGAGAAGCGCGGAGGTGGGATGTTTATGGGTGCGCGAGGCGGAATTAGGGTTTACCCACACCGGGCGC
>JBDUEA010000146.1:0-8129 GCA_040002695.1 Gemmatimonadota bacterium
TTCGCGCTCAGTATCGGTGGAAAGCCCGGAGCTCTCACCGGGAAGATCTGCAACGGCTCGAATTGCCAGTCACTCTCGGCGATCCGCATGGTCGGAGACAGCGTACGACTCGAGATGAGTGACTATGCCGCGGCAATAGTCGCAGTCTGGTCTGGCGATTCGCTGAAGGGAGAGTATCGGAATGTCGGGAATCGTGGCCCGCGGGTGATTCCCTTCCATGCGAGCCGAGGACGCTGGCCCGTTACTCCGGCGCCAGAGTCGCTGCTGGGAAGGTGGGATGCGACATACAGCACCGACTTCGAAACCAGCCCAAGAGTGTTCGAGTTCAGGAATGGTGCGGCGGGAATGGAAGGCACGATCATCTCGAACACCGGCGACTACGGACTGTTCTGGGGGCGCGTGTCGGCGGACAGCTTTGCGATGGCCCATTTCGATGGCTCGTTCGTCTACCTGCTGACGGGGACACTGTCGGGAGACACGCTCCGTGGCATTTTCCACGCGGGACAACGCAGCGAGACGCCATGGATCGCCGTGCGCAGCAGCGGCGCCTCCCACCTCAAATCTCCAACCGAGATCACCCAGGCGGACACGAGCGCGCCATTCCAGTTCTCGTTTCCGGACCTGCAGGGACACATGGTCCGGAATACGGACGCACGTTTCCGGAACAAGGTACTCCTGGTCGACATCTTCGGTTCATGGTGCCCCACCTGTCACGACGCCGCGCCGGATATGGTAAGTCTTTACCGGAAGTATCACGCCCGCGGACTGGAGATTGTCGGCCTGGCCTACGAAGTCTCGGGTGACAGCGCCGTGGACGGCCGTCAGGTTCGGCGCTACCGCGACAAGTTCGGCGTACCATTTCCGCTGCTGCTGGCCGGCATCAATGACACCGATGCGGCAGCCAAGACGCTGCCGCAGCTCCATGGGTTCACGTCATTTCCGACGACCGTCTTCCTCGGCCGGGATGGCCGAGTCAAGCTGGTCCACGCAGGATTCCTCGGCCCCGCCACCGGCGCCCAGCATGAGAAGCAACTGAAGGCCTTCGAAACGGAAATCGAGCGCCTATTGAGGAAGCAGAACTGACTTCCCCCTCACTCCTCACGCCTTCCCGCTTGTCCTCACTCTCCGGGCGCTTCACTTTTTTTCCACCACGGTCACCTCCTTCGCCTCCCGATCGATCTTGAGCCCCAGCCACTCTCCGCGGAGCGCATGACCGGGAACTCCATCGAGCAGCCAGTACCACCCCGCCTCGTCCGCCACGAACGTCGTCACATCCTTCTGTCCCGGCTTAAGACCGGCAAGGAGGTTTCGTGTCATGGCGTTGTCGAAGGCGGGCCGGCCTCCTTCCGTCGGGAGTTTTTCCCGCTCCACCATGACGACCAGGCTGTGATTCTGGGTCGAGTCGGCATTCTCGTAATTCCAGATCACCGTCCAGCCGAGCGGAACGACGATCTGGACCTTGCCGCCCTGCATGCCGTTGAGACGTCCCACGCCCGCGACGTCGCCGGCGGTGGCCGTCAGCGTAAGCCTCACGGTCTTCGCCGCGCTGTCGCTCGAGATCCAGTCGGGTAACTGGGCTGACGCCACCGGCGCCCGGCCGAGAGAGAGCAGAAGCCCGACGGATATGCCAGCAAAGCGACTCATCGAGCACGCCACAGGACCTCCGTGCGGCCGCCACGTCGGCGGCCAGTAGTCTGGATTCGGTTGCAAAGGTTGATGAGCAGACGATGGCATGCGCGATGTTACGATTCGCCATTGCCATTTCACTCGCTTGAGCGCTAATGTAACGCCATGCGACCGCCGCATCCGCGTCACCTCCCGACTCGAACCCACGGAGCCTGATGTGCCCCGACACCTGAGTCCCGTCGCGCGTCCCCGCCCGCTGAACCGGCCCCGCTGATGGCCGGCCTCCTCTCCAAAGAACGTATCGTCGCGGGGCCCGGGTTCAATCGCTGGCTCGTTCCCCCCGCCGCGCTGGCGATCCATCTTTGCATCGGGCAGGCCTACGCCCTCAGCGTTTTCAAGATTCCGCTCAGCCAGGCCATCGGCATCACGCACGCGGCGCCGGATGATTGGACGTTCACGCAGCTCGCCTCGATTTTCCAGATTGCGATCGTGTTCCTCGGGCTCTCCGCGGCCGTCGGCGGCAAGTGGCTGGAGCGAGTCGGCCCCCGACGCAGCGGCCTGGTGAGCGCCTGTTGCTGGGGGGCCGGCTTTCTCATCTCTTCCTATGCAGTCCAGATTCACAACCTTTGGCTTCTGCGCCTCGGTTACGGCGTGATCGGTGGCTGCGGCCTCGGCCTGGGCTATATCACCCCGGTGTCCACACTCATCCGGTGGTTTCCGGATCGGCGGGGCATGGCGACGGGCATGGCCATCATGGGATTCGGCGGCGGGGCGATGATCGCGAGCCCGCTCTCTCAGATCCTCATGGATCGGTTCAAGAGTGCCACGTCTGTCGGCGTCGTCGAGACGTTCGTGACCCTCGGGATCATCTATTTCGTGGCGATGGTCGCCGGCGCCTTCCTCTTCCGAATTCCGGCGCCGGGCTGGAAGCCGGCGGGGTGGACGCCGCCGACGCAGGCCAGCGCACTGATCACCCGCAATCATGTGCATGTGAGTCAGGCGGTGCGCACTCCCCAGTTCTACCTCCTCTGGGTGGTGCTCTTTCTCAACGTTACCGCCGGGATCGGAATTCTCGAACACGCCTCACCGATGATTCAGGAGATGTTCAAGGGCACCGTCACTGCCAGTGCGGCTGCGGGCTTCACCGGGCTGCTCAGTCTGTTCAACATGGGCGGGCGGTTCTTCTGGGCTTCGATCTCCGACAAGATCGGCCGCAAGGCGACCTATGCCGTCTTCTTCCTGCTGGGACCGATCCTCTATGCATCGGTCCCGTTCGCCGGGAAAATCGGCAGCGTGGCCCTGTTCGTCGCCTGCACGGCGATCATCCTCACGATGTACGGTGGCGGGTTCGCCACCATACCGGCATACATCTCCGACATTTTCGGCACCCAATATGTCGGGGCTATCCATGGTCGCCTTCTGACCGCCTGGTCGGCCGCGGGCATCATGGGCCCCGAGCTGGTGAACCAGCTTCGGCAATATCAGATCGGCCGAGGGGTGGATCCGGCCCAGTCGTACAACTTCACGATGTACCTGATGGCGGGACTGCTGCTGATCGCTCTCTTCGCCAATTTGGCCATATCACGGGTAAACGAGCGCTTCCATATGAGTGCCCAGGAGCTCGACCGGGAGCATGCGGCTTTGCTGCACGCGACGATGGCCAGGTCTTGATTTCATGATGCAACGCGGAGCCCCACAATGAGTTCCACCGAGGGAGAGCGGACGCGGGAAGGTGGCATGGCCGCAGTCGTCGTGGCCTGGCTACTGGTGGGAATTCCGCTGGCGTGGGGTGTTTTCACGACCATCAGGAAGGCGGCGCTGCTGTTCAAGTAGCGAATCGGGCATCCGTGTCAAGCTTGAGGGGTCCCCCCTTGCGGATTGCCAGGAGCCTCAGGGTCTTGACGGCACGGCCGTTCATCGCTACATGTAAACGCTGAAATGCTTTACAGTTTTGTTACGAACCAGTTTGACACCCCTTTCCTGACCGTATTTCTCAGTGCATAGTCATACGCTGAGTTCGGTACATATACATTCTCGAGTATTCGCAGCGATCGGCCGTCTGATTATTTAATCTGGCGGATAGCGGTGTGGCTGGTTGTCACCCGACGAACCAGCGGCGTTTCACCCGGGCACCACCGGAGCGAATCCGATCTCAGTTGGGTTCCATTGCCTTCCGCCACGTGGCGCCAGGCTGAGCACGAGGATTTTACCTCAAACTGGAGACGGTCACGATGCGACGTTCCGCACGCTGGGCGCTCACGATCACTCTGTTGATGGGAGCTGCGGGGTCGGCCCAGGCTCAGGCCAACTGGACCACCTACGGTGGAAACGACTGGAACCAGCGCTACTCAACGCTCACCAAGATCACCGCGGCCAACGTGAGTCAGCTCACTCCCCGGATGATCTTCCAGACCGGCATCAGCAAGCTGGGCTCCTTCGAGAATACGCCGATCGTCGTCGACAACATGATGTACGTGACGACTCCCTACAACACCGCGATGGCCTACGACCTCAAGACCCACAAGCAGGTCTGGCGCTACGAGCACAAGCTCGGCACCACCATCTACTGCTGCGGGCCGAACAACCGAGGCATGGCCGTGCACGGCCCGCACGTCTACATGGGCACTCTGGACGGCCGGCTCATAGCACTCGACCGGATGACCGGCGACGTGGTCTGGGACATCGAAGTCGGCGATCCGGCATTCGGCTACAGCATCACCCACGCCCCGCTGGTCATCGGTAACAATGTCATCGTCGGCGTCTCCGGCGGCGAATACGGCATCCGCGGCTATGTGACCGCCTATGACGCCGTCTCCGGCAAGCAGGCCTGGCGCTGGTACTCGATCCCGGCACCCGGCGATGATCCGGTGGCCCCGAATGGCTGGTCCGGCACCTGGGCCGACAAGACTCCCGATGGCGCGGATCTTCATCGCGACACTGCCAAGGAAAAGGGTGACAGCGCCAAGTATGCCGATGCCTGGAAGACCGGCGGTGGTGGCGTCTGGATGACCCCGGCCTACGACAAAGAACTCAACATGATCTACGTCGCGGTCGGCAATCCGTCGCCTGACCTCGACGGCGGCATCCGTCCCGGTGATAACCTGTACACCGACTGCGTGGTTGCCATCGACGCCACGTCCGGCAAGACCAAGTGGTACTACCAGACGGTACCGCACGACGTATGGGACCTCGACGCCGTCTCTCCCCCGGTCATCACCAAGATCGGTGGCAAGAAGGTCGTCGTGCACGCCGGCAAGACCGCCTGGGTCTATGTGCTCGATGCCGAGACCGGCAAGCTGGTCCGCCGGACCGACAACTTCACGCCGCAGGAAAACATGTTCGCGCAGCCGAGCGCTCAGGGCACGCGCATGCTGCCAGGCGCCAACGGCGGCTCCGAGTGGTCGCCGATCTCAGTCGATCCGACCCTCAATTTCGCCTTCACGGCCGGTCTCCATCAGCCGATGAACTACATCACGCACACGGCGCCATGGGAGAAGGGCCGGCTCTGGCTCGGCTCCGCGTTCGTGGCGATCCCGGGCGAGGAACAGTACGGTCTCTTCTCGGCGGTGAACCTCGCGACGGGCAAGATCGCGTGGCAGCACAAGGTGGCGCAGCCGATGATGGGCGGATCGCTCGCCACTGCCGGCGGCCTCGTCTTCACGGGTGAAGGCAACGGCAACTTCAACGCCTACAACTCCAAGACCGGCAAGGCGCTGTGGTCATTCAACGGCGGCGCCGGCTGCAACTCCGCTCCGATGAGCTTCATGATGGGCGGAGAGCAGATGATCGCGGTGGCGTGCGGCGGCAACTTCCAGCTGAGCTATCCGCTCGGCGATGTCCTGTACGTGTTCGGGCTGCCGCATCACGACATGGCCGCCTCGCCCAAGGCGAAGAAATAAGGACTCGAGGCCGGTGGAGACTCCAGACGCTGGAGTTTTCACCGGCTTTCTTCTGCGACTGCTTTACGTGAGACACGTTTTCCGAGGAGCACGCAGGATCGGGGCGCTCGCGCTGGTGGCGATGATCTGCGGCGCGGCGCGACCGGCACAGCAACGCCGAGTGATCGATCCGATCGACCCGAGCTGGCTTTCTTTTGATGCGGCGACGAAAACCGCGCGCTTCAGACTGACGGCCGGCCTCACGGGAGTAAATGGGGCCCTGAACTTCAACGGGTTCCGGGACGGCGAGCTGACGCTGGTGGTGCCCGAGGGCTGGACGGTGGCGGTGAGTTTCGAGAACCACGACGGGATGCTGCCCCACAGTGCGCAGGTGATCGGCGAGCAGCATCCGCTCCCGGCCAGCGCGCTCGACAAGTCCGGCATCGACCGCGCGTTCACGAACAAGGCGTTCGAGGGCCTGGCGCCGCAGTCGAAGGACAACATGCGGTTCACGGCGGCGCCGGTGGGAAACTACCAGATCGTTTGTGGCGTACCGGGACATGCGCTTGCCGGAATGTGGATCAGAATGCAGGTGAGTTCGGACGCTAAGCAGCCGTCAGTGATCGCGACGCCGGCGCCGTGACCAGCCTCGGCATCAAAGCCGGATGGACCGCGGTACTGCTCGCGACTGGTTTTCTCGGGGGATATGCGGTGCCACGGGCGGACCCCGACCCGCACTGGATTGCCGCCACGGGCGCCGAATGGCGACGGTTTTCGCCCGAAGCCAGGCAGGCGTACCTGAGCGGTTTTCTCAGTGGAGGGGCACTCGGACAGGCTCTCGACGCAGGCGCGAATGATTCGGCCAGCCTCGCGCTCACGGTCGACAGCCTTCGCAAGTCGGGGTTCAGGTTTCCGTTCGGGGTGAATGTGTACCTGGCGAGAACCGACGACTTCTACTGGTGGGAAAACCATCGGCCGCTGCCGCTCTGGCACGCAATCTGGGAGGTGAATAACGATCTCAATCGATTGACGCAGCATGACAGCCGGTGAGATCCACAGATGTTCTCGTTCGACACAGTGCGTTGGTGCAGGAAATCGTCCTGAAGTATGGAGAATTTCGTCACTTCTGTCAGGAGAAGCACCGATGAAACGTACCGCATTGTTGTTTGGGGCCCTGGCGCTCGCTGCGGCGAACACCGCCAATGCCCAGCTTACCATGCAGATGAGTAATGGATGGTCGTTCTCATTCTCCGGTAACGTCAACATTTTCGCGCAGTATCAGTCCGTCAGCACCGGAAACGCGACGGGCGCCCTCACCGGTGGTCTGGTGAGCGGCACCAAGAACCAAGGGTTCTACTACGGCACCGGCCTCCTTCCCGCATTCGCCACCTTCGGCGCGACGGGCAAGGAAGGCAACACGGACCTCGGCGTCCACTTCGGCTTCGCGCCTGAAGTCCAGTGCGGTGGCAACAATCACGACTGCTTCGGTGCGGAGTTCTCGGGCGCTTCGATCGACATGCGTCAGGTTTACCTGACCGTCGGCGGAAGCTGGGGCCAGATCCTCGCCGGGCGTGAGCTTGGTGTGTATCAGCGCCAGAACATCCTGAACGACCAGACGCTCTTCGGCGTCGGCGGCGGCGGCATTGCTCCCCGTGGCACCACGCTAGGCCGCATCGGTTTCGGCTACATCTATCCGAACTTCGAGCCGCAGATCACGTACTCGACGCCGGGCGGACGCCCCGGTCAGCTGTCGATCGGCCTCTTCGATCCGAGCAATTTCGGGGTGTATACCACGCACAACCTTCCCCGCCTCGAGGCTGAAGGCACGTGGAAGAGTGGTCACCTCCTCCTGTTCGCGAGCGGCACGCTGCAGAATAGCAAGACGGCGCCGACCGGCGGCACCAGCAAGACCGCCACAGGCGGCGCAGCCGGCATTACATACAAGACGGGAACGTTCTCACTGCACGGGTCGGGCTATGCCGGCAAGGGCCTCGGCACCACGCTGTTGTTCGGCGGGCTGGCTGATGATGGCGCGGGCACGCTCCGCACCTCGTATGGCTACTTCGGCCAGATCGCCTTCACTCCGATGAACAGCAAGGCCACGATCGCCGGCAGCTTCGGGTCGAGCTTCCTCAAGTCGGCGAGTACTGAAGCCGCGTTCAAGACCGAGAACAGTCTCGCCTCGGCCGGACTCTACTATCAGGCCACGAAGTCGCTCAAGCTTGTATGGGAAGGCGACTACATGTGGACCAAGGATCACTCCGGCACCGGCAAGAACAAGGCGTTCACCGGCGCGTTCGGCATGATGCTGTTCTACTAACCAGCAGCCTCGCTCGCTGGTTTCGAGGAACGAGAGGCGGTCTCCCGCATGCGGGGGGCCGCCTTTCTCATTGGGCTCTGTGCGATCCACAGGGCGAGGATAGCTTTCCGTTCCACTTCCTTCCCGGGTGATTCCCTTATGACACGTCTGTCTATTCCCGCGGCCCTGCTGCTGAGCGCCTGTGCCGGCCGCCTTTATACCGACTCCGTACAATCATCGTCCAAGGCACCGGCCGAGGTGTTCGATTGCATCCGCGAGGGCTTCAAGACGGTCGGTTTCACCCAATCAGCGAACGATGTGGACGC
>JBDUEA010000147.1:0-8126 GCA_040002695.1 Gemmatimonadota bacterium
GGCTGATCATCTTCTTCAGTGTGGCGCTGGTGGTGCTGAGGGGAACGCTGTTGTAGGGGGTGTGAGCGGTCAGGCGTGGGCGGTTAGAGGGAGGCGCATGGAGAGTACCGCTTACTCCGCTTAGCGAACGATGAGAGTTGCCGGGTGGATGACTTCGCCGTCCTTGCTCTTCACGGCGACATCGGCGGAGTCGGCGTCCCAGAGGGCCATGCTCACCAGGTCGGTCGACCGCGAGAAGGTCGTAAGGTCCTGCCGGGAGAGCTCCGGTTCCTTGAGTGCCTTATTGGTCTCAGGCTCCGCACGGAAGGGATGCGTGTGAAAGGTACCGACGAGCCGAGGCAGGCCGTCGCAGTCTCCGGTCACGGCGAACTGAAGCTGTTTCATGTTGCGAGCGGGTGTCCACTGGTCGACCCAGAGGGTGTCCTTCCGGAGTTCGCCCTGCAGGCAGCCGAGAAATTCCCGCTGGGTGGGTTTGTCGGTGCCGAGCATCTGCGTGAGCGTATTGACGTCCTGCAGCTCGTTCCAGTGCTCGTTCGAACGCGTGAACACGGCGTTCATGGAATCGTGGACCACTCGCGTGACGACGACGGGACGGTCGGTGCCGGGGTCCGGGGCCGCCACATGCAGCAAGGCAGCAGCGGTCAGGAGAAGAGGAAGGCGCATGAATCAATAGTACTCGCAGGCCAGTCGAAGTACATCCGAAATGCTCCGAAGGTTGAACACTCCTTTCCAGAGAGGAATGCATGACTGCTCCCGCCGCGCCCACCGCCTCCATGTGGGAAGACTTCCTGGAAATATTCTATCAGCCCTCGGCAGTCTTCGAACGTCGCCGGCAGAATCCCGGGTTCTGGGGACCACTCATCGTGCTCCTCGTCGTGATGCTGGTGCTCACCTTCGCCACGAAATCGGCCATGGAGCCGATCTTCGACGCCGAGTTCAAGCGAGGCATGGCAGCCGCCGTGAAGTCCAATCCCAAGCTGACGCCGGAGATGGTGGAAAGCTCGAAGGGAATGAGCAAGAAATTCCTGCCGGTGCTGATCGGAGGATATTTCTTCTTCGCGCCGCTGATCCTCGGATTCTGTGTCTGGCTGGTGGGCAAGATTTTCGAGGCAAAAGAGGAACTCACCGCGGCGATCATGGTGACGACTTACGCCATGTATCCGCGGATCATCGAGGCGATTTTGGGAGCGCTGCAGGCACTGCTGCTGCCGGATGAAAAGCTGAACGGGCGCTTCAGCGTCTCGCTCGGCGTCGGGCGCTTTCTCAATCCCGACACTGCGAACCCGCTGGCGCTCGCCATCCTCGGCCGAGTGGACGTCTTCACGATATGGGTAACGGTACTGCTGGCCATCGGGCTGAGCGTTACGGGACGGATTCCGCGAAGCCGGGCGGCGATCGCAGCGGCGCTCATCTGGGTCATCGGAGCGCTGCCGAGCATTCCCGGCGCGCTCCGTGCGATGTAGCAGGCCTCAGTCTATTCCGAGCCGCTTTCCCGTGGTGGCGACCGGAGCGGAGGCAGCACCGGTCCATGTCTGCCAGGTCAGGGGGCATCCGTGTCCGAAGGGCGGATCCGGATGCCCCGCATGACCGAGCAGATCGTGCAGCATCTCGTGTCGCACTACCATTTCGTCGTGCATCCAGTCGGCCGCGAGGTAAATCTTGTGTCTCCCCTCCCACCTTCCCACGCACTTCCCGGTCGGACAGTCGAAGGAATAACCCGGCACGGTGAACCACTGCACGTTGGCGAAATCCCCGCTTAGCCCGGAGCAGGCCTCGGTGCGTGACCACCAGACCTCGTAGCTCGAGGGGGGAGTGATGCGCTGATCGTGAGCAGGTTCGAACGACCCGCACCCGCACAACAGGGCGACGAGCAGCCAGGCGACGCGCCGAGGCATAGTAGAGCTCCTCTCTGGACGTACCAGGGGGAAGCACCGCACGATGCGCGGGGCCCCTGCGAGGGACTATCGGCACTACTATTTGGGGGGTTGAGTAGAAGAAAGGGATTGGACGGCCGGCGTCAATCGTTAGACGGTCCGACGGGCGAAATCAGCATGCCGGATTCAATTTGAGCCCTTGGTCCGCAGAAAATCGCTCCGACCGAGCCACCTTTCCGCCCGGTGGATCTGGTTCAGCCGCGCTTTCGGCGCTATTGTGTAGCCGATGCCTACCCCATCCGGAAGCCGGTGATGACCACCCGCCGCAAACTCCTGACCGCTGGAATGGTCGTCGCCTTTTTTCTGCTCCTCCTCTACAACACGCTTTCGGCACAGAAGGCTGAGTGCAACGTCTGCGTCGAATTCCACAATCGCCGCAACTGCGCCACCGCCTCGCATGCCTCGGAGGAGGAGGCCGCAAAATCGGCGCAGACCACCGCCTGCGGCCCGCTGGCCAACGGCATGAATGAATCGATCGCCTGTGGACGAATTCCTCCCACCTCCCGGGTCTGCCGGACCCGATGACCTCCACAGACTCGGCGCTCCCTTCTCCTTCCGCCGGTCTTCGCTTCCGCTTTCCTCACCCGCTCACTCTACTCGTCGCCTGCATTCTGCTCGCGGCGGTCCTCAGCCACGTGCTGCCTGCGGGCCGGTTCGACCGCCGGGACGACCCGGTGACCGGCAGAAGCGTCGTGGTCGGCGGAACGTACCATGCAGTCGCCGCGCATCCGGTCGGTGCCTTTGAATCACTAGTCGCCATTCCGCGCGGGATGGCCGATGCAGCGTCCGTGATTTTCTACGTCTTCCTCGTCGGCGGCGGTTTCGCGGTGGTAGAGCGGACCGGCGCGCTCAACCGGATCGTCCACTGGCTGGTGCAGCGTCTGGAGCGGCGTGAAGTACTGATGATCCCGATCGCCTGTCTGGCCTTTGGCCTGGGCGGGATCCTGATCCAGATGCAGGAGGAGCTGATCGCATTCGTCCCGGTGCTGCTGCTCCTCACCCGGCGGCTCGGCTTCAACGCGGTCACAGCGGTCGCGATGAGCCTCGGTGCGGCCGCCGTCGGCGCGGCGTTCAGTCCGGTCAATCCGTTTCAGGTGGTGATCGCGCAGAAGGTCGCGGATCTGCCGGCACAATCGGCCCTCGGTTTCCGGCTGCTCATACTTCTTCCAGCGATGGCGATCTGGATTCTCGGTGTCATGCGCTTCGCCGTGCGTACTCGCACCCTGCCGGAGCGCGCCGAGGCCGCGGAGGTCGCTGCGCTTAATGGTCGCGACCGGATCATCCTCCTGGTGGTGCTGCTGACATTTGCCGGATTCATCGTCGGTGCCCGGACGCTCGGCTGGGACTTCGATCAGTTCTCGGCGCTCTTCTTCCTGATGGGCGTCGTGGCTGGAGTGGTGGGCGGACTCGGCATCGCCGGAACCGCGGAGGGCTTCGTCGAAGGCTTTCGCTCCATGGCCTATGCGGCGCTGCTGATCGGTTTCGCGCGAGGCATCTATGTGGTGATGAATGATGGGCAGATCGTGGACACGATCGTCAACGGGCTGTTCACGCCGCTGGCGCACCTGCCTGTCACTCTCTCGGCACTGGGCATGATGACGATGCAGGCCGCGGTGCATTTTCCCGTGCCCAGTACGAGCGGACAGGCCGTCCTCACGCTTCCGGTGCTGGTCCCGTTGTCCGACCTGCTGGGGATGCCGCGTCAGGTGACGGTGCTGACCTATCAGTATGGCGCCGGCCTCTGCGAGCTGGTTACCCCGACGAATGGGGCGCTGATGGCGATGCTCGCGGCGACGGGTGTCACCTTCGGTGACTGGCTTCGGTTCCTGGGGAGGGTCTATCTGCCTGTGGTCGCGTTGGCAGTCGTGGCCGTGATCATTGCGGTGATGGTCGGGGTGCACTGACCAATTTGACATCGATCCAACCGGCACGGGGGAATCGAGCGTAGCAGGTGGGAGGGGAGGGCGGACGGCTAAGGTGGGAATCAGGCGGCACTTGAGAGCAGGATCGGTCGCGCTTGTTCAGGGTGAAACCCAATTCACGCAAGTGGCATCAGGATTGCGCCAGTAGCTTCCGGGCTGTGGATCTTTCCACCTCAATCAGAAGTTCAAAAAGCCTATGAGCGAGCTCATCATTCGGGAAATGGAACAGGGCGAGGAGTTTGCCGACTGGTTCTCCGATCTCACCCTCCGGGGAGATGAGGAAACCGGCGCCGAGGTCCATCTCGAAGACCATTACCTAGTCCTCAGCAACGAGATCGGCGACTGGATCGGCGGCCTTCGCTATTACATGCGGGGCGGCGTCGCCCATATCCTGGAGATCGCAGTCACGCCCGAGCAGCGGCACGTGGGGCACGCTCACCGACTGGTCGAGGCCTTCGAGGAGCGGGCCTTGGACGGCGGAGCCCATCTGGCCGAATTCTGGACCGACGATCTGGACGCGGAACTGGAAATGATCGGCATGGGCTGGCAGCGGATCCTGCGGCGAGACAACTATATAGGCGAGAGGACCTGGTACCTCATGGAGAAGGCGCTGATCGCCGGCAGCTGAAGAAACGCGACACACCGACCCCCGGTTAGTGTGTCGCAAAGCGACGTCTGGACCGCCATTTTTGGCCCCGTCTTCCCCCAAGCCTCACAGTCCGCCACATTACAGGTCAGGTGACCGTCTCCGCGTCAGCGGTTTCGGGCACATTGCGACCATTTACCTAGGCAAGGACCTGCATGGGAATCACCGCAGCCGCCCGCGAAATGTTCTCCAAGATCGAGGTCCTTCAGGATCTCGAGGAGAAGGTCCGCGAGCTGATGGATGCGCACGAACAGAAGCGTCAGCTCTGGTTCCCCGAAGATCTCCTTTCGCCGGAACCCGGAGAAGACCCGGACCGTCACCTCACCGAACTCCGCGAGCGGGCCAAAGGCATTCCGGACTCGGCCCGCGCCGCCCTCGCCCTCAACCTCCTCACGGAAGAGGGGTTGCCGCACTTCCACCGGCTGCTGGCGGTGTACCTCGGAGATGACAGTCACTGGCGGCTCTGGAACAACCTCTGGACGGCTGAAGAGGACCGGCATGGTGCGGTCCTGCACGACTACGCCAGGGATACCCGGATCCTGGACCAGCGGCGCCTCGAGGAGATGCAGTTCAACTATATCCGGAACGGTTTTCACCCGGCCTGGGACAAGGATCCCTACCGTGTGTTCGTGTACACGACCGTGCAGGAACGGGCCACCCAGATTTCCCACAGCGAGACCGGCAAGATCATCGGCGAGTACGAGCCGAGGCTGGGCAACATCCTCAGCAACGTGGCCGGGGAAGAGGCACGTCACTTCTCATTCTATCGCACGGTGTTCGAGGAAATTCTCAAGCGGGATCCAGATCAGGCGCTGCACTCGGCTTCGTTCATCCTGCCGAGCATCGATATGCCGGGACACACGATGCCGGGATTCCGGGAGATCGCCGATGTAATCCGCCGGTCGGGCATCTATGGACCGCGCGACTACCTGCGCATCGTGCAGGAGCAGATCCGGTACTGGCGTATCGAGAGCCTCACCGGGCTCAACGAGCTCGGACGGATCGCCCAGGAAAAGATTCTCGAGATTCCCGCCCGCCTCAAGCGCATCGCGGAATATCTCGAGGCCAGAAGCAAGGCGAAGACCTTCTCCTTCGAGGTGGTGTTCAATCGTGAATTCGCGATGGAGTAGCGCCGCGCTGATCCTCATCGCCGCCGCCTGCTCCCACGAAAAACCCGCGCCTCCGCCGGGAAGTTTGCCGGAAGCCGGTCAGGCGGATCTGACGGTGCAGGGTCAGCAGGACGCCGAGTTCCTCGGCAAGGACCTCTTCGAGGTCATCGACCAGGTGATGAGCTACAAGAGCTCACACCGGGGCCGACTGCCGGTTTCCCTGCGGCAAGTGGGGATGGACAGTCTTACGTCCGCCACGATTCGTCGTTACGCCGTCACCGGTGGGGCTCCGGCGGTCACCTCGCTCTATCGCAAGGTTGACGGTCGCCAGTTGCTGAGTTGCTACGGCACCTCCGACGCACTCGAAGAGGCGTTGCTCAATACCGGCGAATTCACCATTACCTGCGCCGTTGCCTCGGGCGGCAGCGGTGCCTTCAAGGTCGGAAAACGACTGCCGCCCAAGAAAAAGAAGAAGTGATCCGGGGGCCGCGACAACGCGGCCCCCGTTCGTATATTCTTCCCCCATGTTCATTCCCATTCTCCTGCAGGCCATCCGCGCGCTCGTCTTCACCTCGTTCGCGCTCGCGAGCGGCGTCGCGCTGGTGCACTGGGCCGTGCGCAGCCGGAAGATGACTCCATTCGGTGCGCTTCCACGCGCGGTGCGCCGGCTCTCGGATCCGGTCGTCAAGCCGCTGGAACGCCGCATCGTGCGCGCGGGCGGCAATCCGCAGGACGCTCCGCTCTGGCTGCTCGGAATCGTCGTGGTGGGTGGACTCATTCTCATCACCACGGTCAACTGGCTGATCGCGACGATCTACGTGCTGATCTCGGCGCCGACGGCGGGGCCGCGTGCGGTGCTGCGCCTCGTACTTTCCGGCGTCTTCTGGGTCCTGCAGGCGGCGCTGATCGTGCGGGTGATCGCATCGTGGCTCAGTCTCTCACCGCACAAGCCATGGATGCGTCCGGTCATGGTACTCACGAACTGGATCATCGAGCCGCTGCAGCGCGTGGTCCCTCCGCTCGGCATGATCGACGTCACACCGATGGTCGCCTACTTCCTGTTGTGGCTGGCGGAACGCTTCGTCATGGGCATGCTGTAGACTGGGGGATTCATCGCACGTGAATCCGCTGAGCGCATCCGGCAAAGGTGTCAAGCTTCGCGTGCTGGTGCAGCCGAGGGCATCGATCACGGAGCTGGCGGGGCTTCACGGAGATGCTCTCAAGATCCGCCTGGCAGCGCCGCCGGTGGATGGCGAAGCGAACGAGGAGCTGATCCGCTTCCTCGCAAAGACCCTCGGAGTGAGGCGCGCGGACGTCAGCATCGTCTCGGGGTCTTCCAGCAGGCGAAAAGTGATCGAGATTCGGTGCGTGGAGCTTCCCGCCGCGATCAGGATGCTGAGCCTCTGACCCTTGCCACAACCTCCCAAGCCGTTACTTTCCATCGCAGGACACAATTGCTTCTCGTGGTGATTTGCGCCTATTGCAGCCACGTTAAAGAAATGCTAAAACGCCGCCCTGGAGCCGTTTTAGCTTCGGGGAATTTTTTTGTGGTGAGCGGTGAGCGGTGAGCGGTGAGCGGGAGCTAAGTCGAGACCATTGAAACTTTCAAGGATATACGTGCCTGAACCGATTCGAACACGCGCTCAACGCCTCGCACTCCTCGAGCCACTGCTCGCGGAGCGGATCCTCGTCCTGGATGGCGCGATGGGGACGATGATCCAGACCTATGGTCTGAGCGAGCTGGAATATCGCGGCACCCGTTTCGCCGAGTGGCCGAAGGACCTGAGGGGCAATAACGATCTCCTCTCGCTCACGCACCCGGAGATCATCCGCGCGATTCATGTCGCCTATCTCGACGCCGGCGCCGACATTTTGGAGACCAACACCTTCAACTCCAACGCCATGTCCATGTCGGATTACGGCATGGAGGCGCTGGTCGGCGAGCTCAATCGGAGTGCCGCCATTCTCGCGCGCACGGTCGCGGATGAATTCGAGGCGCGGGAACCGGGGCGTCCGCGGTTCGTGGCCGGGGTACTCGGACCTGCCAATCGCACGGCGTCGATTTCCCCCGACGTGAACGACCCGGGTTTCCGGAACGTGACGTTCGACGAGCTGGTGGCAACCTACTCCGAGGCCGCGCGCAGCCTGCTCGAGGGCGGCGCCGACCTGCTCCTGGTCGAGACGATCTTCGACACGCTCAACGCCAAGGCGGCGGTCTTCGCCATCGAGTCCGTCTTCGCGGGTGGAGCGCCACGGGTGCCGGTGATGATCTCGGGCACGATCACGGACCAGAGCGGACGGACGCTCTCGGGGCAGGTCACCGAGGCGTTCTGGAATTCGCTCTCGCACGCGCGACCCATCAGCATCGGCCTCAACTGTGCGCTCGGCGCCAGGCAGCTTCGACAGTATGTGCAGGAGCTCTCACGCATCGCGCCGGTGAGAGTGAGCGCCCATCCGAACGCCGGTCTCCCGAACGAATTCGGCCAGTACGATGAGAGCGCCGAAGCGATGGCGG
>JBDUEA010000148.1:0-8076 GCA_040002695.1 Gemmatimonadota bacterium
TCCCCTTTCCCCGTTCCCCTTTCCCCGTTCCCCGTTCCCCGTTCCCCCTTCCCCGTTCCCCGTCTACTCCACCCCCACCCTCAGCAATCTCGTCATATCCAGCTCCGGCGCCGGATTGAAGTCCACATCGGTTCCGATTGCGGCATTCGGCGCGGAGTTCTTCACCCGATAGTAATAACGGCTCTGTCCGCCGGTCTCGAACGTCTCACCTGTCGTCGCGTCCTTGAGGCGCACGGTGCCGCCCAGGATGTCCCGCATGCCCTGCTGGTGCTCTGCATCTGAAGCCCATCGGGCGTCGATCGTCTGCTGCTGAAGCCTGCTCGAGTATTCGGCGTACTCCCGATACTGAGCGCTCATCCGTTGCTGATGCTGCGCCTCGCCGGCGGCCCACTGGGGATTCTCCCTCCACGAACCGACCAGCCGAGCCAGCGCGTGCCCGGTCTCGCTCGCGCGGGGAGCGGGTGCAACGAAGCCCTGCACGTTGCCTACATACCACGTGCCCCCGAGGTTGCTGACCTGCGCGCCCTGCGTCGTCAGCGCCATGGTCCCCACTCTTCCATCGGGCAGGCGGAATTCGATCTCCGCGGCGCTCGCCTGCGGCACACTCCCCTGCATCACGGGGTTTCTTCGCAGTATCTCCATCAGGTCGGGACGTTCGCGTACCGCAGTCACCTGCGCCTGGCCGAATCGCTGGCGGATCAGTCCCTGGCCCATCGTCGCGGCGTCCTGGAATCGAAGCATGATCGGCCCGCCCGGTCCCGTCGGCTGTCCCTCGCGGTTTCCCAGCGAGAGCGCAATCTCGCTGGGCAGCACGAAGTAGCTGGGGAGCGAACGGTCGCCCGCAAAGAGAAATGCCGTTCCGTCAGGCGCGCTGATCTGATACGCAATCTGAACCCCCGCTCCGCTTCGGAGCAGTCCGCCCTCCGTCTTCCATCCCGCCGGAACATCGGCGCTGAACGCCTGCTCGTAGGGATCGACCCAGCGAACGAATGAAAGTGCCGACCGGCCTCCCGACGCGGGTTTTGCACCGGTTTGCGCCGGCGTGAATCGGAAGCTGTCGAGGATGTGTGCGAGCCGGGGGAGCTCAGAGGCGAAGTGATTTGCCGGGGCGAGCGCCACGAATATCGTCGCGACGCCGCCCTGCTCGACCGCCACGGCGCTCACCCGTCGAGCCGTGGAGTTCCGGTCTCCGAGTTCGAACAATGCTCTCGCCACGTGCGGCCCTTCGGATGAAGCGCTCACCAATCGGAACGGACCAGCACCACTCTCGGTGCGCAGATAATCCGTGGAGAGCCACTGTTGCAGTGCTCCGCTGACGGGACGTGCGCGGATCAGGGCGGCGGATTGCCCGTCCGGACTCGTGATCGCGATCTCTGCGAGGCCGGTCGATCCCACCTTCCACCCCTGCGGCAGGTGCACCGTGAATCCCGCGGGGTCACGGTGTTCGGTGAACCCCGCGGGCACCGCGAGCGCCGGCTCCTGCCGGGAGTTGTGGTGGGCATTTCCGGGTTGCTGCGTCACGGCGTAGGAAACCGTCCCTACCGCGAGAAGTGCGAGGAGCATGATGCGGCCGTTGGTGAAGTGTCTGCGTGCCCCCGTCGAGCCCATCTCACGGACCGGTAATGGTCGGGCCGTTCGACGCACCAGAAACGCGGTAGTTCAGGTTGTACGAAGGCAGGAAGCCGCTGTAGCTGCCGTCCGAGCGCAGGTTCTGGGTCGGTGCGTTCAACCCGCGCGTCGTCATCGCGGGAAGGTAGAGATAGTTCGGTAAGCCCAGATCCGCCCCGCCGTTATTGGTCCATACTCCAGGAATCGGGACATTCGGCGCCAGCACCTCGAGTGCCACGAGGTCGTTGGCCACGATGGTCGGATCCGTTGGGGCTGGAACGTGATCCTCGGTCATCTGGAAGTTGAGGGGGACAGTGGTGATCGCGTTCGCATCCGGCGTGAAGATCGGCCCGTACTGCTGCACTGAGCAGCACGCTTGGCCGGTGGCACTCTGGTAGAGAATTCTGGCCTTGACGAAGCGCATCGGCCCTGTCACCGGGCCGATCCGTATGTTCGCCGAGACCACTGTCCCCGGAGCCGTCGACTCGGCGCCGCCGAAGAACGTAATCAGCAGGCACGAGGGCGCCCCCTGTGATGTGAACGGCTGCGGAAACGATGCATTGATCTGCACGGGGAAGCCATCCTGACATGCCACGGTACTGGTTGGAGCGAAGTCCAGATTGTTGCCGACCTGGATGACCTTGCCACCTCCGCCGTTTCCTCCCCCACCGCCGCACGCCAGGATTGCCGCCACTGAGACCAGACTGAGAACGACACGGGTACCCGTCATGAACGCCTCCGGAGCGCGAGTGAGTCCTTCCTGACAGTCACGCGCAGGTCCGGGGCAAACCGGCTCATGAACCGATTCGCCGGATTTTGCGCGTGTCTGATGCAGGGGATTGGGCGCCGAGGTTGACGGCTCAGTTTGGCGAGGGCAAACTGACTCTACCTTGACCCAAGATTCCGGAAATTCCGCCCCCTCGGACGTCACCCGCCTGCTGCTTCAGCTCGCAGGTGGTGACGCGGAGGCCATGGAGAGGCTGATGCCGCTCGTCTATGACGAGCTGCGGGCGCTCGCTGCGAGCCAGCTTCGTCGCGAGCGCGGCGAGCATACCCTCGGCGCCACGGCGCTGGTCCACGAGGCCTTCTTTCGGCTGGTGGACCAGCGCAGCGTCTCCTGGCAGGGACGCGCGCACTTCTTCGGCGTGGCCGCGCAGGCAATGCGAAGGATTCTGGTCGACCACGCGCGTCGGCGAACCGCCGGCAAACGGAGCCGTCAGCACCAGGTCACCCTCGATACCGCCGCCGGCATGTCACTCCGCGAGGCCGGCGGTGACGTCTCATCCGAGGAATTGCTCGCGGTGGACGAAGCGCTCGAACGCCTTGCCGCGCTCGATGCCCGGCATGCGCGCCTCGTCGAGCTCCGTTATTTCGCGGGCTTCACGATCGAAGAAAGCGCGGAGCTCCTGGGAATCTCCACCGCGACAGCCAAACGGGACTGGACGCTCGCGCGTGCCTGGCTTCAGCGGGAGCTCGGTCCTCACACCTGAAGGATCGTCGGAAATTCTGACCGACCGGATCGCCATGGCAATCGACAGCATGCAGTGGGAACGCGTGAAGGAGACGTTTGCGGAGCTGAGTGCGCTCGGCTCCGGCGAGCGCGCGCGGCTGCTGGCGCTGCTGGCCGTGGCCGAGCCGCAGGTGCACACCGAAGTCGCGGGCCTGCTGCTCGCCTCCGACAGCGTGGGAGATCGCTTCGAGCACGGAGCGGGTGGCGCACCGAGTGTGGCGCTGTCGAGCCTGGTGGGCCGACGGATCGATCACTGGGAAATCGTGCGGGAGGTCGGGCAGGGAGGGATGGGCGCGGTCTACGAAGCGCACCGCATCGACGCCCAGTATACCAAGCGGGTGGCGATCAAGACCGTCGCGGCCGGCCGAAATTCCGAAGGCATTCTTCATCGGTTCCGTCGCGAGCGGCAGATCCTCGCTCGGCTCGAGCATCCGAACATCGCGACGCTGCTCGATGGGGGCGTCACGCCGGATGGACAGCCCTATTTCGTCATGGAATATGTCGAGGGAGAGCCGATCGATCAGTGGTGCGCCGCTCGGCGGGCGGGAGTGCGGGAGCGCGTGGCCCTCGTTCGCCAGGTCTGCGCCGCCGTTCAGTATGCGCACGAGCACCTCGTCATTCATCGCGATCTCAAGCCGCGAAACATCCTCGTCGCTGCCGACGGAGCGGGCACACCCACCGTCAAACTGCTCGACTTCGGCATCGCCAAGCTGCTCGATCCGACCGGAACCGATGAGGATGAGCTGACGCGGACCGGTGCGCTCCCCATGACTGCCGCGTACGCGAGCCCGGAGCAGCGCCGAGGCGAAGCCGTTGCCACGGCGAGTGACGTCTATTCGCTCGGCGTCGTGCTGTACGAACTGCTCGCAGGGGTCCGGCCCTTCGGCGATCAGGCTCCTGTCTCCGATCCGCTGGGACAATCAGCCACGCCGCCGAGTCGGGCCGTGACCGAGTCGGCATCGGTGACGAGCGCTGAGGGAAGTGCCCGCCGGCTCCGTCGGGCGCTAAGCGGTGAGCTTGACAGCATCGTCCTCAAGTCGCTGCGTCCCGAGCCCGATCGCCGCTATCGCTCCGTCCAATTGCTGGCAGATGACCTGGGTCGCTACCTCGAGGGCGGAGCCGTGCGCGCCCGCTCCGATGCGTTCGGATACCGCGCCAGCCGATTCCTCCGGCGTCACCGCGTCGCGGTCGCGGCTGGTGTCCTCGCGGTCGCGGCACTGCTCGGCGGAACCGTCATCAGCCTCGAACAGGCGCGCGCCGCCAACCGCGAGCGCGATCACGCGCTCCGAGAAGGGCTCCGCACCCGGCAGGTCACCGAATTTTTCCAGGGCGTGCTCGCCTCCGCCAAGCCCCAGCGCCAGGGACGGGGCGTCACGGTCGTCGATGCCATCGACTCTGCCATCGTGCGGACCGACTCCGCCTTCACGACCGATCCCGATCTCCGCGCCGCAATCAAGCTCACGCTCGGCGCCACGCTCAACGACATGTATCTCTACGAGCGGGCCCGTCCGCTGCTCGAGGATTCGTACCGGATCCGCAAGTCGCTCGACGGCGACGCACCGTCGAAGGATCAGGCCGACGCGCTCTATGATCTGGCCAACATCGAGGCTCAGATCGGGAGTCCGGCGCGGGCGGAATCCCTGTACCGCGTCTCACTCGCCCTGCTCGGCCGGCTTCCGGCGCCCGACTCCGCGGATATTTACGAGGGCTTGAGCAACGTAGCAGAGGCACTGCTCAATCAGGGGAAGCTGGCGGGTGCGGCCGCGCTGTACGACACCGTGGCACTCGCGCTCGATCGTCTCAAGCCCGCCGACGTCGAGCTGCGTGGCATTACCCGCGCGAATCGGGGAACCGCGCTCGCGCAGCTGGGACGATCACGTGATGCGGAACCGGTCCTGCGCGAGGCCGTGCGATTGTTCGAACAATCCCGCGGTCCGGACGATCCCCGTGTCGCGTCGGCGTTGCAGCCGCTCGCGGGGACCCTCATTCTCAATCAGAAATACGCGGAGGCGGAGCAGGCCGCCCGCCGCGCGATGACCATCGACGAGCGCGAGTTCGGTCCCACGAACCCCGCCACACTCTCAGCACTGCGCATGCTGACTTCCGCCATGATCGAGTCCGGCCGCTGCACGGAGGCGTTACCTCGAATCCGTTCCATGGTCGCGCTCCGCGGTCATGAGCTCTCCGAGGCCGATCCCACACTGGGCGTTGCCCTCCTGCAGCTCGGCCAGTGCGAAGCGGCGACCGGAGATCTCGACGGGGGAGCGCGGACACTCCGCGACGCGCTCGCCGTCCGCCGCAAGGCACTCGGTCCGGACCATTGGGCAGTCGCCCAGACCGAAAGCGTGCTGGGCGAGGTACTCGGCCATCGAAGGGAGAACGCCGAGGCCGAGACCCTGCTGCGGGCCGGCTATCTGGGCCTCAAGACCCAACTCGCCCCCGGCGACATTCGCACCGAACAGGCGCGAGTCAGGCTGGAGCGATTTATGAAGGGAAGGTAGGTGGTAGGTCTTAGGTGTTAGGGGTTCGGGTTGGGTGTTGGGTGTTTGTCGGCGGTGCGTTCATCTGCGGCCACCCAGGTCAACTCCGCAGATAACCGCAGAAACTGAGGGACAGCAGCAAGCTCCAATGGACACAAACAAAAAACCAGAGCTTCCGGCCCTGGTCTTTCGCTTTCTGCAGTCTTCCTCGGCCTGCAGTGCTGCGTTCATCTGCGGGCGCTCCTACCGGCGTCTTAGGAAGCAGCCGACTCCCGGCCGAGCGATTCCATGTCGATCACGAAGCGGTACTTCACATCGCTCTTGAGCATCCGCTCATAGGCCTCGTTGATCTTCTGGATCGGAATCATCTCCACATCCGATACGATCCCGTGCGTGCCGCAGAAATCGAGCATCTCCTGCGTCTCCTTGATCCCGCCGATCGAGGAACCGGTGAGGCTGCGGCGCCGGCTGATGAACTCCCGAGCGCTCGGTGACGGGTGCGGATGCTCGGGCACACCGACGAGACAGAGTGCGCCATCCCGCTTGAGCAGCTGCAGGTACGGATCAAGGTTGTGCGCGATCCCGACCGTGTCGAGAATGAAATCGAGCTGGCTGACGTGCCGAGCCATTTCATCTGCATTGCGGGAGACCACGACCTCATCCGCGCCCAGCCGTTTGGCGTCCTCGGTCTTGCCCGCCGATGTCGTGAACACGACGACATGTGCTCCGAAAGCATGTCCCAGCTTGACGCCCATGTGGCCGAGCCCGCCGAGTCCAACCACGCCGAGCCTGCGGCCCGCGCCCACATTCCAGTGCTTGAGCGGTGAGTAGGTCGTGATGCCCGCACACAGGAGCGGTGCCCCGGCCGCCATGTCGAGCGTCTCGGGAAACCGCAGCACGAACCGTTCGTCAACGACGATCTGGCTGGAGTATCCGCCCCGCGTCACGCTGCCGGTGTGCCGGTCGGGACTGTTGTACGTGTAGATGGTCTCCGTAGTACAGTACTGCTCGAGCCCTTCCTTGCAGTCGGCGCAGACCCCGCAGGAATCGACCATGCAGCCGACCGCCGCCCGGTCTCCAGCCTTGAATCCGTGGACGTCTTTGCCGACGCGCACCACGCGTCCCACGATTTCGTGGCCGGGCACGACCGGATAGATCGTCCCCTCCCATTCGCTGCGCACGGTATGCAGGTCGGAGTGACAGACTCCGCAGTACATGATCTCGATCTGAACGTCGCGCGGACCAGGCTGGCGCCGCTCGAAGGTGAACGGGCCGAGCGGCGCCGTCGGCGAGCCCGCCGCGAAAGCTCGGGTCTCGAGTCCCGCGCGCGCCCGCGCGGAGTCAGTGGTAGCTGGAGATGTGGTGGTCACGTTGGACTCCTAAGTAAACAGTGGGCGGTGGCCCGTTATGAAATGAACGCGGTATCGCGTACCTGGCTGGCGAGGTCGAACGCTTCAGCCACCAGTTCGTACGATCGACGACGCGCGGCGTGATCATGGGTAATCGTGACGAGGAGCACTTCGTCCGCCTGATATTCCCGCGCGACAGTTTCGATACCCGTCCGAACCGTAAGCGGAGAGCCGACGATACGCCGCCTCGGCCGCAGGAATCGACCCGGTGGGATTCCTTCTTCCTCGAAGAATCGAAGCGCAGTCTCGACCGTCGGCACCTGGATCATTCGGCCGCGGTCGAATAGCGAAAAGACCATCGCGGAACTCGACGCGAGTCGCTCCGCCTCCTCGTCGGTCTCTGCGGCCAGCGCCCATACGGTCACCGATACGACCGGCGAAGGCCGGAGCTCGGAAGGCATGTAGGACCGCCGGTATTCTCGCGTGATGGCTGCCCCAGCCGGATTGATGAAATCCGCAAAGGCGTACGGCAGCCCCATCTCGGCCGCCCAGATACCGCTCTGGTCCGAGGATCCCAGTAGCCACGCCTCCGGCTTCTCCGGACGGCCCGGCAGCTTGGCGAGGCGCGCGAAGGGATGCCCATCGGGCAGCGTTCCGTCGAGATAGTCGAGAAGCTCGCCGAGTTGCTCGGGAAAATCATCCGGGTTGCTCTGCCGGCGGTCCCGCTGCAGGGCGAGCGCCGTTCTGGCGTCGGTGCCGGCGGCCCGTCCCACACCGAGGTCGATCCGGTTCGGAAAGAGCCCGGCGAGAATGCTGAACGACTCCGCGACCTTGAAGGGACTGTAATGCGGTAGCATCACCCCGCCACTGCCGACCCGGATACGCGTCGTGGTCGCCGCGATCGGCCCGATCAGCACTTCGGGACTCGCCCCCGCCAGCATGGGAGTCCCATGATGCTCGGCGACCCAGTACCGATGGTATCCGAGTTCGTCGGCGAGTCGCGAGAGGTCGAGCGTGTTGCGCAGCGCGTCGGCAGCGGTCGATCCGTCCGAGATCGGTGCCTGATCCAGTACGCCGAGGCGAAGAGGCGGGGCGGGGAAGGAAGATGGAGACATCGAAGGGCAACCTG
>JBDUEA010000149.1:0-8035 GCA_040002695.1 Gemmatimonadota bacterium
GTGACGGCAGGCGGGCCACTCGAAGGACTGACGTTCGTCCTGACGGGCACCCTGTCCGGCCTCAGCCGGCAGGAGGCGACCGATCTCATCGAGCACGCGGGTGGGCGGGTCGCCGGAAGCGTGAGCAAGAAAACGACGGCGGTGGTCGCCGGCGCTGAAGGGGGCAGCAAGCTGGACAAGGCGACCGCACTCGGCATCGAGATCATCGATGAGGTGGAGCTTCGACGTCGCGCATCGGGGGCGGGTACAGCGAAGGGTGCTACGGACTGACGAAGAACTGGCAAGTCGGTCAACTACCTTGCGCGGGATACCCTCCGATCCCACTTTTCACCATCCCTCACCTGCGGATATGATGACATCAGCGGCGCATCTCGTTTCCCAGCACTGCCTGGTCCTGAGCCGACGTTCGCTCCAGCAGTTGCGGGTCAGCCTCGAGCGTGACGCCGGACTGCAGGCCGCCGCGTACCTGCAGGAAGCGGGATTCGCGGGCGGAGAGGAGGTCTTCAACGGCTTCAGTGCCTGGCTCTCCGCCAAGTATGGCATCGACCGTCCCGGCAACCTCGACGCTCGGCACCTCGGCGAAACGCTGACCGCGTTCTTCAGGGATTCGGGCTGGGGCACCCTCTCGGTTTCCTCGCTTGCGCCCTCAATTCTCGCGCTCGATTCACCCGATTGGTCGGAGGCCGATCCCGCGGGCGGCGCCCAATATCCTTCCTGTCATCTGACCAGTGGGCTGCTCGCGGATTTCCTGGGCCGCTTGTCGGGGTCGCTGGTGGGTGTGATGGAGGTGGAATGCGCATCGCGAGGAGACCGGCGGTGCCGCTTTCTCGCCGGCGCGCCCGAGACACTGCAGAGCCTGTATGAACGAATGTCGCAGGGAATCGGTTATCAGCAGGCGCTGGGGATGAGGGCCGTCGGCTGATCCCCGGGGACAACCGGCACCGCGTTACGCCACGGCGACCTCCCCGGCCGAAAGCAACGTTCCGCTTGCAGTGGAGCGCGCGTCGAGCACCGTCCGCACCGGCGCGAGATTCACGACATCGAAGGGATTGTTGAGAAATCCATCCGCACCCTCGAGGTGCAGCGCCTGCAGTTCCGCCGTCTCCGCGTAGCCTGAACAGAGCAGCACCGGCCCATTCGCCCGTGCCGCCCGCAAGCGCCGGAACGCTTCCACACCGCTCATCTCCGGCATCGCGACATCGAGCAGCACGAGCTCGATGTCGTCGCTTTTCTGTTCAAACACCGCGCAGCCCCGCCCTCCGCTGGCCGGCCCCTCCGGCAACCCCTATACTATGTGCTCACTACGCCATCTCGCGGGGTCTGACGGTCGATCGTCCCGGTTGAACTCCTCCCGGTATGCCTCCCGCCCAACACTGGTTTCCCACGGTCCCATGCGATCACCCGCGATGCTGCGCAAAATCATTTCGTCCGGCGTCCTCCTGTTCGCGACCTCGCTCGCGGTTCAGACGAAGAGTCTCGCCCAGACGCCGGCGGATACCGGAATCATCCTCATCCGTACCTCCAGGCTCTTCGACAGCGAACATGGCTCGATGCTCGAAGGAATGGATATCCTGGTGCGGCGCGGCGTCATCGATTCAGTTGGCGCGTCCATCAAGCCGCCACGCGGAGCGCGGATCATCGACCTCAGCAAGTTCACGGTGCTGCCGGGGCTCATCGATGCGCACACGCACCTGCTCTATCTCGAGCAGCCGACGCAGGGCGCTGCGTTCGACAACGTCAAGACTCTCGTGATGGACGGCACCGCCTCCCGCGCGCTGCACGCTGCGGCCCGCGCGCGAACATTTCTGGCAGCAGGGATCACGACGGTCCGTGACCTCGGCAATAGCGGGCGCTTCGGGGATGTGGCACTCCGGGATGCCATTCGCGATGGAAGCGTGGACGGGCCGCGCATGTTCGTCTCCGGCCCAGGCTTGAGCCCGGTCGGGGGCCAGCTGCCGGGGCTCCGACCCGAATGGGCAGGGATCGCCGAAGACGAATACCGGATCGTGCATTCACCGGACGACGCCGCGGATGCCGTCCGCGAGAACGTGACGTTCGGGGCGCAGCTCATCAAGGTCTACTCCAACAACACTCCGAACCCAGCCTTCCTCTCGCTGGAGGAGCTGCGTGCCATCGTCGCCGCCGCGCAGCGACTCGGCGTCCGCGTCGCCGCGCATGCCACGGATGATGCAAGCGTCTGGCGCGCAGCCGAGGCCGGAGTCACGTCCGTCGAACACGCGTATGAGGTCAGCGACTCTACCCTCGCGCTGATGGCCCGAAAGGGAGTGTTCCTGGTCGCGACCGATCTGGACAGTCTCAGTGCCATCCGGTATGCTGAGCGAGCCGGGATGACCGGGGACCGGGCTGGGCTCATGTCCTTCCTCAAATCCGAGCGAGCACGGCTCCGGCGCGCGGTGGCGGCCGGTGTCCCGATCGCGGCGGGATCAGACAATTACATCGATATGCAGTGGCCACAGGGTGAGGCGGCGAGGCGGGTGCTGTTCGCGTATCAGCAGACCGGACTGACGCCGGTGCAGATCCTGCAGGCCGCGACGATCAACGATGCGCGGCTGCTCGGTCAGGAGGGCAGACTGGGAGTACTCAAGGCCGGCGCATTCGCCGACCTCATCGCGGTAGAAGGAAATCCGCTGACCGACTTTTCGGCGCTGGAGCGGATCCGTTTCGTCATGAAGAATGGGACGGTCTATGTGGGACGCTGACCACGGAACCGGGCCATCGGGCCCATCCCCTCGATGAGCGCGTACAATGTCCGCAAGAACAAGACGCTGGATCGCGGCCCCGAGCAGGGACCACGGCGGCGTCTCAACCTGCTGCGCGAAATTCTGGTGTGGATACTGGGCCTGGCGGGGATGTATCTGGTCTACTGGCTGGTGCGTCGTTACCTCCGGTGAATACGGGTCGAAGCGCTATCTCTTCGCGACGGCAACGTCGGCGACGACGATTTCCGGTATCGCGGCGCTGCCCCGCCAGTGCTGCTCGCTGCCGATGCCCGCGATCCGCCGGAGCAACTCGTATGAGTTTCCCGCCACAGCCACGTCAGTCACCCGTCCAACGACTTCTCCTTTGACCACGCGATAAGCAAGCGCCACCGGGTGCGAGAACGCTCCGCCGATCACGTTGCCCTGCCCCACCCCCAGCAATTCATCCACCAGCAGCCCGTCGTCGATCAGGCCGAGGAGTCCGTTGAGATCGTGCTCTCCTGGGGCAACGACGAGATTGCTGTAGGCCGCCTGCGGTTTCCCGAATGTCGACCGCCGGCCGTGCCCCGTTGGGCGACATCCGGCGCGCCCCGCGGTCTCGAGATCATAGATGAGCGCGCGCGGCACGCCGCGTTCGATGAGGCGAAGCGGCACGCTGGGGATGCCTTCGTCATCCACGGGACGGGATCCGCTTCTGCCATCGAGCAGGGGCTCGTCGGAGAGCGAGAAGGATGTGTCGAGCCAGGTAGTGCCCAGCTTGTCCGCGAGCGGAGAGATTCCCTGGAGGGCGGACTTGCCCAGGCAGGCGAGATGCAGTGGGAGGAGAAGTGCGGAACTGCCCGAAGGCGTGAAGCAGATGGGCAGGCTCCCCGCGACTGGATCCGCGGAGCGCGAGGCCCAGTCGAGGCGCCGGCGCACACCGCTTACGAGGCCTTCGAGCGTGGCGAAGGACGGGAGATCGGTGCCGGCGAGAAAATCGCCCACGATGAGGACGTCATCTCCCTTGATGCGCACGACCTCCACCATCACGCCCACCGACGAGACATCGTAACTCGCATCGACGCCGGCGCTGTTGGCGGCGCGCACCGACCCGACGGAGCGCTCCACGGTCACGGTGATCTGATAACCGTCCTGACTCAGTCGATCGACGACCACTCTCCCCAAATCCGCGAGCTGCTCGACCGACGCCGATGCGGCACGGGAAGAATGGGTCACGACCGCCGGCAGCGCCGAAGGGCGCGGCATCGGCAGGTCGACCTCTTCTCCGAGCCTGGCGGAGGCGAACGCCGATTCGAGAAGCGCATCCGGATCCGCGGCGGTGCTGCCGGCGAATCCCATGCGGCCATCGACGACCACGCGAAGATTGGTGCCGCGCTCCTGCGCGAACGAGGTCCGCTTGAGCCGTCCGCTCTCGAACGTGAGCGTCACCGTCTCGTCGGTCTTGACCACGGCGTCAGCGGCGTGGGCGCGACGCGCGGCGCGTTCGAGCAGTGGAGCAATCATGAGGCCGGCGTTCGATGGACGAGGAGCGTTGAGCGGCTCGCGGTTCGGCTCCTCATGCGGCTTCACCTCCGATGAGCACTTCGCTGATTCGAATGTGAGGCGCGCCTTCCGCGACCGGAAGCGGGACCTGGCCGCCTTTGCCGCATCCACCGCCCATTTCATTCCAGCGGAAGTCACCCGCAATGCGGTCGATGCGGTCGAGGGTGTGAAAGAGCTTTCCCGCAATGACGACGGGCTTGACGAGCTCCGCGAGCCGCCCGTCGCGAATCATGTAGCCATAGCCGGACGTGAACGAGAAGTCCTCGAGATAAGTCTGCCCACCCAGCGCATCGCAGGCGTAGATGCCCAGGGGAATGTCGCGCAGCAGATCGTCGAGCGTCCCCTGCCCATTGGCGATATAGGTGTTGGTGAGTCTGACGATGGGTGGGTGCCGGAAGGAGAGAGCGCGGGCATTACCGGTCGGGCGCTCGTTCATGCGTGCGGCGGTCTCACGCGAGTGCAGCCGCCCGACCAGCACACCATTCTGCACCAGGAGATTGTTGCGAGTTGGGGTCCCTTCATCGTCATACGGCAGCGTGCCCCGGAGTCCGGTGGCGCTCCCATCGTCACCGACGGTCAGAAGCTCCGAGCCGAGACGCCGACCGAGAGTCATCATGGTCCGCGCCTGCGGATTCTCGTAGATGAAATCCGCTTCACTCAGGTGACCGAGCGCCTCGTGCGCGAACACTCCGGCGAGCTTGGGATCGAGGACGACGGGATAGTTTCCTCCGCGCACCGCCGGCGCCTGCAGCAGAGCAACCGCGCGGCGGGCAGCTCCCTGGAAGATATCGTCGCGGTTCTGCACCGAGCGCCAGCCGCGCCGAAGCCCGATCGATTCGAGCCCGCGCTCGATCATCCCGTCCTCGCGGGCCACCGCCACCGCGGAGAGTGTGATGTCAGGCCGTAGCTCGTAGAGAAACACGCCGTCCGAGTTGGCGAACCAGTACTCCGTGATCTCGTCGTGATAGGCGGCCTGGGTATCCACGATGCGGCGATCGACCGCGAGCATCTCCCCATTCAGATGCTCGAGCAGATCCTTCTTCGCCGCGAGAGAAATGCCGCGCACATCGCCGTCGAGATCCGGCGTCACCGAATCCTCGCGCACCGGGATGGGCGCGAGGGTAATGGCCGTGTCGAGATGAATGGCGAGCGAGAGCTCGTGTGCGCGGGCGACCATCGATGGCAAGCGGTCGAAGGCATTGAACGAGGCCTCTCCCCAGCCGTGGCCCCGGTTGAGACAGCGCACGAAGCCACCAACATCGAGGCTCGCATTGGCGCCCTCCAGCCGTCTGCCTCGATAGGCCACCGTGGTGGTCCACGAGCGCTCGAGGCGGATCTCGGTATAATCGGCGCGCGATGCGCGAAGAGCTTCCTGGAGACGATTGCGCATGAGGCCCGGAGACGTTCGGGTTTTGCGAGGGGTCGACCGCGGGAGCGGGCGAGGCGGCCGGCGGCGTCTACTGTCCCTTGAGCCGAGCGGCGTAGGCCGGGCGGACGACGACCTCGCCGCCCTGGATGATCTCCCGGTCCCAGGGGAGAATGATGAAATTTTCGGTCTCGAACGCGTGGAAGTCAGGCGAGTAGGCACCGGTCCGGAACGAGACGGCAGTGCGCACCTCCGCGGGACTCAACGCGCGCACCTCGCTCAACGCGAGCTTCATGGTGCTACCGGTGTCGCAGGTTTCATCGACCAGCAGCACGCGACGGCCACGAATGGTGGCCGGTGGACCGGACACGAGAACCGGCATGCCGCCGTCGTCCCGCCGGGTCACGACCATGCTGGTGAATTCACACTGGAGAATCGAGGCGACGACGACGCCGGGAATGACGCCAGCCTTGGCGATGCCGAGCACGACCTCCGGTTCATATTCGCGGACCACGCGCAACGCGAGCGCCCGGCAGAGTTCGCCGAAGAATGCCCAATCCACCTCGAGTACGCCGCGAGGGCTGGCGGAGACGGCGGAGGATTTCTTCGCGGTTGGTTTCATGAGTGCTTTCATGGAAGCAGCCGGTACGGGGAGACCGGCGGGTGCATGCGACGCAGGATGCTACATGCCTGATCGGGCACTGGAGCCTTAAGAATGTACCCATGCAGCTGGTTTCCGGTCGGCTTATGCGCGGCTGCCGGGAATCCTAGCGCTGCCCCGCGGTGCCATCAACTGCGTTGCGGCGGCTTATTGCGCGGGCTATCTTAGGCTGGAGATACCACTTGTGCGCCTTCCCCACGGCAAGGAATCGTCCTAGGCGATGACATTCTGGCGACGGCTGTTCGGCGGAGCGCGGTCCGAAAGCCTCCACCCGCAGCGCCTGGACTATCTCAACGAAGCTCTGGCGCTCGAGCGTCAGGGGGATTTTGAAGCGGCGCTCACGTCCTACCGGCTGGCCCTGCGTGACAATCCGAACGACCCGCGCATTCTGCAGAACATGGCCATCGCCTTCACGAAAACGGGGCAGCAGGAAGAGGCCATCCGCTTTTACAAGCGGGCACTGCAACTGGATCCTACCCTGGTCGGCGCGCATTACGGTGTGGCATTTCTGCTGATCAAGAAGGGCGAGCCCGCCTCGGCCGTTTCCCACCTGCGAGCGTTTCTGGCCCACCCGCCGCTCGGCACCGACGCGGATCGCTGGATCAAGCACGCGGAAACCGCGCTGCGCGACATCGAAGCCGGGGCCCCATCCGAGTCGTCATGAGTCGCGATGCGTCGAGAGGAGCCCTGGGCGCGGGCAGACTCACCGCGCTGGCCATTGTGGTGGCGGCGCTCGCCTGCAGCAACATCACCGAAGGATCGGGGGGAGTCGTCGCGATCGAGCTTCGCACGCCGAACCCGGCGATCATCGAGGTCGGCGACACCTTTGCGCTCCAGGCACGGGCGCTCAACAGACAGGGCGATTCGGTCGCGGCGCCGATATTCTGGCGCACTCCCGACACCGCCGGCATCACGATCGTCGATTCCGCTGCCGGAACAGTTACCGCCAAGCTGGACACCGGTACCGCGCGCGTGCAGGCAAGGAATGGCACTCTGCTCTCCGATCTCGTACCGTACGCGCTGGGTCCGCACTCGGACACGCTGGTGGTTCCGGGACCGGACACGACTCTGGTCCCGACCGGCGTGGACACGGCGGGACCGCTGATCGCCCAGCTCCGAACGCTGGCGGTGCCGGCCGGCGTCGCTGGCGGCACCCTGATTTACGAAATCGTTTCGCCGGCCTTTCCGACCGGCACCATCCCGACGGTGACCATCGGCAACGGCCTGCTCCGGGTACTCGCGCTCACTGACACGAGTGGAGCACCGATCACTCCAGTCATACTCCGCGCGGTACCGGGCCAGCCCAAGCCCGCCACAGTGATTGTGGAGGTCCGATGGACGCGTCCAAGCGGCACGCCGGTCCCCGGTTCTCCGCACGACTTCGTCATCAACTTCACGCCCTGAAGCTGGCGCGCCCGACCGGGCGCAACTGTTCGCCCTCATATGTCTGGAGGCACTCGTGACTGCCCCACGCACGCTCAACGAGCTCGTCCTCGGCGGCTTCGAGGAGCATGCGGCCAGCCCGCACACCATGCGGGTGAAGCGCGCGGGCGCGTGGGTCTCGCTCAGCAATCGGGAGGTCTTCGAACGGACCGAGGGGTTGTTCGCGGGCCTTCGGGAACTGGGCATCGCGGCCGGCGAGCGGCTGGCCATCCTCTCGGAGAACCGGCCCGAGTGGGCGATCGCGGACTTCGCCTGCCTGATCGCGCGCTGTGCGGACGTGCCGGTCTATCCGACGCTTCCGAC
>JBDUEA010000150.1:0-8028 GCA_040002695.1 Gemmatimonadota bacterium
GCATGAGTCGTGTGCTGGTCACTGGCAGCTCGGGGTTCATCGGTCAGCACCTGGTCCAGGCGCTGGTGCGCGAAGGGCACGATGTGCGGGGCCTCGACAGTCGCGACCCCGTCCGACCGGATGTCCTGGCGGTGCACGAGCGATGCAATCTTCTTGACGCAGCCCGCACCCGTGACGTGCTCGGTCGATTCCAGCCGGACGTCGTGCTGCATCTCGCCGCGCGGACCGATCTCGACGAGACGCACGATCTCAACGGCTACGCCGCGAACATCCAGGGCGTCGACAATCTCGTGCGGGCCATCCGTTCGACGCCGAGCGTGTGCCGCGCAATCTGTACGTCGAGTCAACTGGTCTGCCGGATCGGATATGTTCCGGCTAATGATGAGGACTACCAGCCGTCTACGCTGTATGGGCAGAGTAAGGTCGAGACCGAGCGGATCTGGCGGCGGGAGGATGGAGGCGGGGTCGAGTGGGCCATCGTACGGCCGACTACGATCTGGGGACCCGGGATGAATCCCCATTACCTTCGGTTCTTCGAGATGATCCGCCGAGGCCGCTACTTTCACGTGAGCGGCGGCCCGCGCAGAAAATCGTATGGATTCGTCGGGAACACAGTTCACGAGTATCTCCGCCTGCTGGCGGCCACTCCAGAGCAGCTTCACGGCAGGATGTTTTTTCTCGCGGACTACGAGCCTATCACCATTGAAGGCTGGGCGGAGGCGTTTGGCCGGGCACTCGGCGCCCCGCGGATCCGAACGCTGCCGCTCGGGGCGGCGAGAATCGCCGCTGCCGCTGGAGACCTGCTGAACCTGATCGGGCTTCGGCGGTTTCCTTTCAATTCATTCCGGCTGGGCAATGTGATCACGCAGTATCTCGTGAACGTGGCACCGACGCGCCAGGTTTGCGGTCCGCTGCCGTTCACGATGGAGCAGGGGGTAGACTTGACGGCAACCTGGCTTCGTGCAGTCTGGGCAGGCGCGGAGCTCGCGGAATTGCCGCAGGGCTCTGCGGCAATTTTATAGAGGGGAGTACTCGATGCCGAGGTGCACAGTCGTTGCGGGTGCGGGAGGCTTCATCGGAGGACACCTGGTTGCGGACCTGCGGTCGCGTGGCGTGGTGGTGCGCGCGGTGGACATCAAGCCGCTCGATGAATGGTACCAGGTGTTCACTGATGTCGAGAACGTCGTCGCGGATCTCAAGCTGCGGGACGAGGCGCGGCGCGCGTGCGTCGGCGCCGATTTCGTGTACCAGCTCGCCGCCGACATGGGGGGGATGGGCTTCATCGAGCACCACCGGGCGCTCTGCATGCTGTCGGTTCTGACGAACACTCACATGCTGCAGGCGGCGCTCGAAGCCGGGGTGGAGCGCCTGTTCTACTCCTCATCGGCGTGCGTCTACAACGTGGACAAGCAGCGGGATCCTGACGTGCGCGCGTTGAAGGAAGAGGATGCTTACCCGGCGATGCCGGAGGACGGCTACGGCTGGGAAAAACTCTTCTCGGAGCGGATGTGCCGGCACTTCCGCGAGGACTTCGGGTTGCAGACCCGGATGGCGCGATACCACAACGTGTACGGACCGCACGGGACGTGGGAGGGAGGACGGGAAAAGGCGCCCGCGGCCATCTGCCGTAAAGTGATCGAAGCGAAGCACTCGGGCCGGCACACCATCGAAATCTGGGGCGACGGCCTGCAAACCCGTTCGTTCATGTATATCGACGACTGCCTCCGGGGCACTCAGGCCCTTCTCGGTAGCGAGATCCTGGAGCCGATCAACCTCGGCTCGAACGAACTCGTCACGATCAATCAGCTCGTCGCGATCGCCGAGGAGATTGCGGGAATCAAACTGGAGCGGACGTACAACCTGACGGCGCCGAAGGGAGTCAACGGGCGCAACTCTGACAACACCCGGATCAAGGCGCTGCTCGGATGGGAGCCTTCCATCCGCCTCCGCGATGGAATGGAACGCACCTACCGCTGGATCCACGAAGAATTCACCCGGAAGTACGGGGGGTGAGCCTCGCCGCATATTCCGACGGGCGGAATGCGATTCGCACAATTTCCGGGGATCCTCTCGTGTCGCGTTTTCTGCTCAAGGTCCATTACGTCCTGACGGTTCCTGTCGCGATTGTCTTCATTCTCTCCTCCCGGTCGATTCATCCGGCGTACCGGATGACGCTCTGGCGGAAATTGTCGCTTGGGTTCAGGATGTTTTTCAACACGACCCGGATTCGTACGGGGACCTCGTACAAGTCGCACCTCGCTATGGCGCTCAAGATCCTTGAGACGCCACCGGATGTTGCGGGAGACATCATCGAATGCGGGACCTGGAAAGGCGGCTCGGCCGCGAATCTCTCGCTGGTCTGTCGTCTCGTCGGCCGCAAGCTGCGGATTTATGATTCGTTCGAGGGGCTGCCCGCCGGAGAGGCCGGTGATCGCGAGGCGCAGTACTATCAGAAGGGGGACTACTGCGGTACGCTGGAGGAGGTCCGCTCGAACCTGAAACGGTACGGTGCCATCGACTCCTGCGAATTCGTCCAGGGATGGTTCGATGCCACGCTGCCGAAACTCGACCGCCCCGTATTGCTCGCATTCATCGATGTCGACCTGGAAGCGAGCCTGCATACCTGCGTGAAATACATCTGGCCGTGGCTCACCGAGCGCGGGTACATCTTCATCGATGAATTCGTGAGTCTGGACTACTGTTCGCTGTTCTATTCCGAGGAGTACTGGCGCACTTATTTCGGGCGGACGCCGCCCGGACTGATCGGAGCGGGGACCGGCCTCCCGCTTGGCGAGTATTACATCGGGCCCTGGTCGGACCGGGACGATCATCCACTTCAGCATGCCAACGCCGGGGGATATACGCGGAAGGACCTCTCCGGTCACTGGACCTACGTTCCCCCGGCCTCATGATTCCACGGTGAGCGGCGCGCCGCCTCAGACTATTCTCGTCCTGAGTCAGGTCTATCCCCCGGACCCGGCAAGCGTCGGACAGCACATGGCGGATGCCGCGGCCGAACTCGCGCGGCGCGGACACGGGGTCAGCGTGCTCACCGCCAACCGCGGCTACGACAACCCCGAAGACCGTTACCCTGCACATGAACGCCTCGACGGCGTGGATGTCGTACGGCTTCCCTTCTGTTCCTTCGGCAAGCGCAGCATCCTCATCCGTCTGCTCGGCGGATTTTCCTTTGTGGTGCAGGCCATCTTCCGGAGTTTCGCGCTCCGGCAGGTGGACGCCGTGCTCGTCAGCACCTCACCCCCGATGGCCTCCCTCGCGGCGCTCATCATTGCCCGGCTCCGCTCTGCGCGAATCATTTACTGGGTCATGGATCTCAATCCGGACCAGATGGTGGCGCTCGGGCTCATCAAGCCCACCGCACTCCCCGTCCGGCTTTTCGACGCGCTGAATCGCGCGATCCTCCGCCGCGCGAGGGAGGTGATCGTGCTCGACCGGTTCATGGTCGAGCGGGTCAACGCCAAGCAGGATGTCTCGTCCAAGCTCACGGTGCTGCCGCCATGGCCGCACGAAGATCATCTCGATCCGGTGGAGGCGGCGGAGAATCCCTTCCGGCGCGACCACGGTCTCGAGGGGAAATTTGTCGTGATGTACAGCGGTAACCACGGACCGTCGAGTCCTATCAGCACGCTGCTCAGGGCGCTGGAGCGAATCGAGGACGAACCTCGCCTCATAGGGCTCTTTGTGGGCGGCGGCGTGGGGAAGCAGGAAGTCGAGGCTGTACAATCCTCGCGCATCCGCTCGCTGCCGTACCAGCCGCTATCGGAACTTCGGTATTCGCTCTCCTCGGCGGACGTGCACCTGGTGACCGTGGGCGATGCCGTCGTGGGCATCGTGCATCCGAGCAAGGTGTATGGAGCGATGGCGGTCGGCCGGCCGATTCTCCTGCTCGGTCCGCGCGAATGCCACGTCACCGATATCATCCGTGAGGCCGATATCGGCTGGCAGATCGATCATGGCGACATCGACGGCGCGGAAGCGCTGCTGCGCCGATTGCTCGCCACGCCTCCCGAAGAGCTGAAAGCCAAAGGCGAGCGCGCCCGGCAGCTCGTCCGTCAGCGCCTGAGCAAGGCGCGACTCTGTGGCGCGTTCTGTGACCTGGTGGATGGAACTGCGAGACGGGAACGAGATGCCTGATGACCGGTTGATCGCGCTCACGGGGAGTTCCGGATTCGTCGGCGGGCATCTCCGGCGTGCGCTTCTGGACGGAGGGATGCAAGTGCGGTCGCTGGTCCGCCGGCCGGCCGCGGGCGAGAGTGAGATCTCGGTTGGTGACTTCCAGGACCGTGGGCTTCTCTCGCAGGCACTTGCAGGCGTCGAGACCGTCGTGCACCTCGCCGCGCGGGTGCATGTCATGACCGAAACCAGTCCGGATGCGGCCGCCGAGTATCGCGATGTGAATGTGACGCTCACGCGGTCGCTGCTCGCAGCCGCAGGTGCGGCCGGCGTGCGGCATTTCGTCTTCGCCAGCTCGGTCAAGGTGATGGGAGAGACCAACGAGGCGCCGTGGACGGAGGAGAGCCCGGCCGCGCCCGCCGATCCCTACGGCATCAGCAAGCTCGAAGCGGAACGCCTGATCCAGCGTGAGGCCCGTCGATTCGGAATGCGGGCGACCATCCTCCGCTTCCCGCTGGTCTACGGCCCGGGCAACCGGGGCAACATGCTGCGGCTCTTCCGGCTCGTGGAGCGCGGGCTTCCGCTGCCATTCGGCTCGGTCGGGAACCGGCGCAGCCTGGCCTACGTCGGCAACGTCGTGGCGGCATTCGAAGCCGTACTGGCCGCTCCGCTCACGGGCCAGGAAATATTCTTCGTCAGTGATGGAGAAGATCTGTCGACGCCGGAACTCCTCCGCCTCATCGGCAGAGGACTCGGACGCAGCGTACATCTCGTCTCGATTCCGCCCGCCCTGCTTGTGAGCCTTGCGGCCGCCGGAGACCGAATCCTCGGATCGCGGCCCGCGCCTCGCCTCGCGCCCGCCGTAGAGCGCCTCGTGCGTTCCCTGCGGGTGGACTCCTCGAAGCTCACGCGACTGAGCGGGCATCGCCCGCCGTGGACACCCTCGGAGGGCCTCGCCGAGACTGGACGCTGGTATCTCGAGCAGAGACGGAAAGCGCTCGTGTGACGGGTAGGCATGGACGTCGCCGCGCTGCCTGTCCCACCGCCTGACGCCGTGTATATTGCTGGCGCTGGCGCCCCGTCCACGCTTCCTGGAGGTCCGCTGTCGTGATCGAATCGGCCGCGATCGAGAGAGATGAGATCTCGCTGCTCGCGCTGATGAACGTCGCGTTGCGCCGCCGCCGTCTCGTCGTCGGCCTGGCGCTCCTGTTCGGTCTTGTAATCGGCGTTATGCTGCTCGTGCTGCCGCGCTGGTACACCGCCAATTCGTCGTTTATCGTCCAGGCCAGAAAGCTTCCCACCAATATTTCGGGACTCGCCGCACAGTTCGGCCTCTCCCTTCCCGGTGCAGACGCGAGCCAGTCGCCCGCGTTCTATCAGGATCTGCTCGATTCCCGCGAGATCCTCTCGGCCGTCGTAGACACCGCGCTGACATTTCCGACCGACACCGGCGTTGCCACGATGCGAGTGCAGGACGTGCTCCGTACCCGAGGCCCAACCCCTCCGCTCCGTCGCGAAGCCACCATCAAGCGGCTCGGTGAACTGATCAGCGCATCCAATGATGTGAAGACCGGCATCGTAAGTGTCAGCACGCGCACTCACTCGCCGGGAGCCTCAGCCGCCATCAACCGGCGGCTGCTCGATCTGCTCAACGCTTTCAATTTGAGCACGCGGCAGTCGCAGGCGTCCGCCGAGCGAAAGTTCACCGAGCGGAGGCTGGCGGAGGTGAAGCAGGAACTCGAGACGTCTGAAGATGATCTGCGGCGGTTCAACCAGCGGAATCGGGAATACCGCAACTCCCCCGACCTGAGCCTCGAACAGGATCGACTCAACCGCGAAGTCAATTTCCGTCAGCAGGTCTTCGCCACGCTCGCGCAGGCTTTCGAGCAGGCCAAGATCGAGGAAGTTCGCGACACGCCGGTCATCACCATCCTGCAGCAGCCCGAACCTCCCGTCCGTCCCGACTCCCGTCAACTCGTCCTTAAAGTGCTCTTCGCCACTTTCGGCGGAGCGTTCGTCGGTCTGCTGATCGCCATGCTGCAGGAGACACTGAAGCAGTCCCGCGTTACCGGCGGGGGAGATCTCGAGGAGTTCGATCGGCTCCGTCGCGACGCCATCGCGGATCTTCGGCATCCACTCCGGGCGCTTCGCGCCGGCGGTAACGGCGCCGGATCCGAATCCTGATCCTCCCTTTCAGTCGATCGCCGGTCAGCACCGCGCCGCGTCCCGCCGCGCGCGATTGCGTCCTGCCAGCCGGGCTGTTCTCACCGGGCACCGCTCCACTGGTCAGCCCCGGCCCCGCCGAATGAATCCGGTTTCCACTTCTGGCGTGCTGATAACGTTCGCGATCGCCGGCGCCGCCTGCTGGCTGCTCACGGGCCTCGTGCTTCGCTACGCACTTCGTCGAAGCATCATCGACGTGCCGAACGAACGGAGCCTGCACACCGAGCCAGTTCCGCGCGGCGGTGGACTCGCCATCGGTGCCGTTGTGCTCGCAGGACTCGCGGTGCTTGCCGTCGCGCATCTCATACCGGGCGCGTGGGCGATCGGCCTCGGTGGCGGAGGGATCCTGGTCGCAGGTATCGGATGGATGGACGATCGGGGCAGCGTCGCCCCATCGCGTCGCGCCCTCGTGCATGTCATCGCCGCTGGGTGGGCGGTCTACTGGCTCGGTGGAATGCCCGGCCTTTTGATCAACACGACGCGGCTCTCGCTGGGACTCGGCGGAAGCATTTTCGCGGTCGTGTCGATCATGTGGTCGATCAATGCCTACAATTTCATGGATGGCATCGATGGGATCGCCGGTGCGCAGGGACTCGTGGCAGGCGGAATCGGGACGGCGCTGCTCATCGCCGGTGCACGCGCCGACCTCGCGGTCCTCACGGTCATCCCCGTAGGGGCCTGCGCGGGATTTCTACTGTGGAACTGGCAGCCCGCGCGAATCTTCATGGGTGACGTGGGTTCGGGACTGCTTGGATTTCTGTTCGCTTCGTTTGCGATGCTTTCCGAGCGGATGGGTGCCGTGCCTGCCGTAGTCTGGCTCCTTCTCTTCGGCGTCTTCTTCTTCGACGCGACGGTGACGCTCGTACGGCGCGCCGTGCACCGGCAACGCTGGTACGAAGCCCACCGTACCCATGCCTACCAACGGGTCGTCCGCCGCGGTCTCACGCACGGTGGGGTCGTGCTCGGCGTGACCGCGATGAATTGTGCGCTTGGATTACTCGCGGGGATGATGATCCTCAAGCCATCTTTGACGTGGATTGGTCTCCTCGGCGGGGTGTTGCTGCTCGGCGTGGTGTATGCCGCCGTCGAGCGGCGATTCCCGATGCGGAGTGACGCGGCTCGCGACTGAAAAAACTCTGGATCGGCGCGATCAAGCTCCGGAAATACGCTCGATGATCACTGCCGCCTCGAGCAGGTCGGCCACGACGTAGTCCGCCCCGCGCAATTTCTCCGTTACCGCTCCGTCGCCCTGAGTCACGACGCCGATCGCCGGCACGCCGAGGGCGCGACCGAGATCTATATCTCCCTGCCCATCTCCCACCACGACGCTCCGATGCAGGTCGAGTCCAAGCGCCTCCGCGGCCTGGCGCGCGAGCCCGACGCCCGGTTTCCGGCAGTCACAGTCGTCTCCCGGTGCGTGCGGACAATAGTACGCCCCATCAAGCTCGATACTTTCCTTCCTGAGCAGCGACTCGAGACGCCCATGAACGAGGTCGAGCTGGCGGCGATCGAACATTCCTCTGCCGATGCCCGACTGATTGCTGAGGATCACGAGCTTGAGGCCGAGGCTTCGGAGTTTGCGGAGCCCTTGAGCGGCGTTGGGGAGCAGCACGACGCCTTCGGGATCCGCGAGGTAGTGCGCATTCCGGATGATGGTTCCGTCGCGGTCGA
>JBDUEA010000151.1:0-7868 GCA_040002695.1 Gemmatimonadota bacterium
CCCGTTCCCCGCTGCTCCCAACGTTTACTTCCCCATGCGTCCGTACGTTGCCACTGCAGGCTGGACCGCACCGGTCGTTCCCGGCGAGACCGCGCTCGGCGCGGGTACGCATCTCGAACGATACGCGAGACTGCTGCCGGCGGTAGAGATCAACACCTCGTTCTATCGTATTCACCGGCCCGGGACCTATGAACGTTGGGCTCGGTCGGTGCCGGCGGAATTTCGATTCGCCGTTAAGCTTTCGAGGGAGATCACGCACCGAAGCCGACTGGCTGTGAGCGACCGGCAGCTCGCCGAGTTCCTCGAAGGGCCGAGAGCGCTGGGACGGAAGCTCGGACCACTGCTGGTTCAGCTGCCGCCGAGCTTCGTGTTCGATGCCGCGCTTGTGGGCCGGTTCTTTGGTCAGCTGCGTCGATTGCACGACGGCCCGATCGCCTGCGAGCCTCGGCACCCGAGCTGGTTCACCTCGCTGGGTGACCGGGTGCTCGTCGACGCACGGGTGGCGCGGGTCGGCGCCGACCCGGCGGTAGTTCCCGAGGCCGCCATTCCCGGAGGGTGGCCGGGACTGGCCTACGTGCGGCTGCACGGATCCCCGGTGACGTACGCGTCCCCATATTCGGATGATCAGCTCGACCGGACCGGGCGTCTCATCCGCGCGAGCGAGGTCCCGAAGGAGGCGTGGTGCGTCTTCGACAACACGCAGTTCGGGGCCGCGTATGAAAATGCACGCGAACTCTGGCGCCGCATCGCGCCAGCAACATCATCCCCGGCTTGACTCTCCTCTCCCGATGGTGGATTTTCCTGCCCTGAATCGCTCCCTGTCTCCGACCCGGACCTTCATGGCTTCCACGGTTCCCGCGACCTCTCCCCAGGCCATCCCCGCCGGCCTGTCCCGCAACCAGCTTCACGAACTCTATTACTGGATGCGACTCACCCGCTCCCTCGAAGAGCGGCTGGTGAACCTGTATCGCCAGACCAAGGTCATTGGTGGCCTCTTCCGGTCCCTGGGCCAGGAAGCGGACAGCGTCGGCAGTGCGTTCGCGCTTGATCGAGGCCGCGGAGACATTCTCTCTCCACTTATTCGTAATCTGGGTTCGATGCTGGTCCAGGGCGCCACACCGCTCGAGGTGTTGCGTCAGTACATGGCCAAGGCCGAGAGCCCCACGCACGGCCGCGAGCTCAATATCCACTTCAACGATCTCAAGCGCGGCTTCATCGGGCAGATCTCGCACCTCGGCGACATGGTACCTGTGATGGCGGGCATCACACTCTATTTCAAGATGAAGAAGCAGGACAGGGTCGGCCTGGTCTACATCGGAGATGGGGCCATGAGCACCGGGGCATTTCACGAGGGGATCAACTTCGCCGCTGTCCAGCGGCTGCCTCTCGTCGTCATCTGTGAAAACAACGGCTTCGCTTATACGACGCCCATGCGGCTGCAGACCGCCGTGAAGCAGCTGGTCGACAAGGCTCCGGCCTACGGCATTCCGGGCATGCAGGCGGACGGGAATGATGTGCTCGCGGTTTACGAGACGACGAAGACTGCGGTTGAGCGGGCCCGGAACGGGGGCGGCGTGACCCTGATCGAGCTGATCACGTTCCGCAGGAAGGGACACGCGGAACACGATAATCAGTCATACGTCTCGAAGGAGTTGATCGAGACCTGGGAAAAGAACGATCCGATCGACCGGTACATCAAGCGACTCACCGGAAGTGGCTGGGCGACCACCGCCGAGCTCCAGGCGCTGGATCAGCGGGTCCTTCGCGAGGTCGACGATGCGGTTGCGGCGTGTGAGAACGAACCCATGCCCGACGCTTTGACTGCGCTCGATGGCGTCTGCGTCACACCTCCCAGCGCCGACATGGAATGGTATCGGAGAATTCATGACTGAAGTCACCTATCTCGAGGCCCTCAAGCAGGGACTCTGGGAAGAGATGGAACGGGATGAGCGAGTATTCATCCTCGGCGAGGACGTCGGCAACTATGGTGGCGCCTTCAAGGTGACGGAGGGATTCCAGAAGAAATTCGGCGAATCGCGGGTCATCGATACGCCGATCGCGGAGGCCGCCATCGTCGGCGCGGCGGCCGGTGCGGCGCACATGGGAATGCGGCCGGTGTGCGAGATGCAGTTCATCGATTTCATCTCGTGCGCGTACGACATGCTCACCAACTACGTGGCCACGGCGCGGTATCGGGCGAACCTGCCGACACCGATGGTGGTGCGGGGACCCTCCGGCGGGTACGTGCGCGGCGGCCCGTTTCACTCGCAGAATCCCGAGGCCGCATTTCTCCACACACCCGGCCTCAAGATCGTCTGCCCCGCCACCGCGCGCGATGCCAAGGGTCTCATCAAGTCGGCGATCCGGGACGACGATCCGGTGCTGTACTTCGAGCACAAGTTTCTCTACCGTCGCATCAAGGAGGATCTCCCGGAAGGTGAGGAGATTCTCACGCCGATCGGTAAGGCAAGGCTGGCACGGGAAGGGAAGGATCTCTCGATCATCACCTGGTCCGCGATGACGTGGAAGGCGCTCGAGGCCGCCGAACGACTCGACAAGGAAGACGGGCTGTCGGTCGAAGTGCTCGACCTCCGCACCCTGATGCCGATGGACGACGAGGCCATCGTGGCGACCGTGAAGAAGACCAATCGCGTCCTGATCGCGCATGAGGACACCCGTACCGGCGGCGTGGCCGGCGAAATTACCGCACGGATCAATGACCTGGCCTTCGAGTGGCTGGACGCGCCGGTCAAGCGCGTGGCCGCCCACGACGTGCCGCTTCCTTACGCACCGACTCTGGAAGATTTCGTGCTGCCGCAGACGGACGACCTTGTAGCTGCCGCACGCTGGCTGGCGAAGTACTAGGCGGAGAAAGCGGGCGAGGAATTCCGTTCCAGGGTCCGCGACTGAAACTGCGGTGGCACAGATCACGGCCGATCGAGAGCGAGGGGAGCTGTCCGCTCCGACCGCCCTGTCCGCCCGACCTACATGGAGAATCGCATGGCCAAGATCGACGTCATCATGCCCCAGATGGGCGAATCCATCGCCGAGGGGACTCTTTCCCGCTGGATGAAAAAAGTGGGAGACGAGGTGAAGCGGGACGAGCCGATCTTCGAGATCTCCACCGACAAAGTCGATGCCGAGATTCCCGCGCCCATCGCCGGGGTCCTCGCCGAGATCCTGGTGCAGGAAGGTCAGACCGTCGCGGTGCAGACGATCGTCGCGCGGATCGAAACTGAAAAGGGCGCGGCGTCTTCCGCTACACCTGCCGCAGCACCCGCCCCGGCGGCGCCTGCTGCCCCTGCGCCGACTGCGCCGGCTGCTGCCGCAAAACCCGCGACGCCTGCGCCGGCCCCCGCTGCTCCACCTCCGGCAAGTCCCGCAACTCCGGCCTACGCCGCGGCGCCCATCGCCGCCAGCAACGGACCCGAAACCGCGGATGAACGCCTCCGCCGGCGTTCGACGCCGCTGGTTCGGAAGATGGCCGCCGAGCACAATCTGGACATCGGTGCGATCCCCGGCAGCGGCCACGCCGGACGGGTGACGAAGAACGACATTCTCGGGTATCTCGAGCTGGGTCAGCCTGAGGCGACCGCCGCGGTCGCTCCGGCGGCTGCAACACCTGCTGTATCAACGCCACCTGCCGCTGCCGTTCCGGCGCGTCCCTCCGCCCCGTCCGCGGCCGGTGTCGATGCCTGGCCCGGTGATCGGGTAGAGCCGTGGTCGCGTATCCGGAAGCTCACCGCGGATCACATGATCATGTCGCGGAGAGTCTCCGCGCACGTGAACAGCTTCTTCGAGATCGACTACACGCGCGTCGCCCAGATCCGCGCGAAGAAAAAGAAGGAATACGCCGAGCGTGGCGTGAAGCTCACCTTCCTCGCGTTCATCACGAAGGCCATCGCGGACAATCTGCGCAAACATCCGGTGGTCAATGCCGCCGTCTCCGGGGACAGCACCATTTTCCGCCGGGACATCAATATCGGTATCGCCGTGGCGCTGGACTGGGGACTCATCGTCCCCGTCATCAAGCATGCCGATGAGCTCTCGCTGCTCGGCATCGCGCGGGCCATCAACGACCTTGGCGAGCGAGCCCGGAGTAAGAAACTGAGCCCCGATGAAGTGCAGAAGGGGACCTTTACGATCACCAACCCCGGTGGATTCGGTTCCTTCGCGGGTACGCCGATCATCAACCAGCCGCAGGTCGCCATCCTCGGCGTCGGCGCCATCGAGAAGCGGCCATCCGTCGTCACGCTCCCCGACGGGACCGATACTCTCGGCATCCGGACGAAGGGCATGCTGACCATGGCGTACGATCACCGCATCGTGGACGGCGCAGATGCGGACCGTTTCCTCGCCGATGTGAAGAGCATGCTGCAGGACTTTCCCGAAGGCGCAGCCTGAGGATGCCGCGCGCCCTGAGCGTTTCCCGCGTGTCGGTCACCTCGGAGAAGGAAGCGGAATACCTGGAGACGATTCGCCAGCTCGCCGTGCTGGCGGAGCGCCGTGGACAGCGCCTCTGGGTCTTCCGGAGCGCCGACAAGCCGCACGCGTTCGTCGAATTCAGTGAGAGCCCGAGCGCCATGTCGCATCGGGCTCGCGCCTCCCGCACTCCTGAAGAGCTCAAGCTCGAAATGCGGCTGCAGACGCTTGCGATCTACGCCCCGGACGCGTGGGAGCTGTGGGAGGAAATTCCCCAGGAGCCTCGGCACTCGTCAGGCGGATGGTCTCCCGAAGCCGATGAAGACAGCTGAGCCCGCGCCGCGTTTTCCTGTGCTGGGCGTTACCTTAAGGGTCATATGCCGCGTCGCAACATTGAAGTGAATGGCCAGCAGTGGGAAGTGGCGCCGAGTGGACGGGTCACACAGTACAATCGTGACGAATTCGGGCTGATCTTCACGCGAGGCTCCGGACCGGAGAGGGTTCAACGAATCGTGCGGTACTCTCCGTTGATGTCCCGCAGTTCCGAGCTGGCCTTCGAAGAACTTTCCGATCAGCAGTTGCACGATCTCCTCGAACGATCGCAGCCATCATGGACCGCCCCGGAGACGGAGTATCGTCGCTGAGCGGGCCGGCCGGCCCCACCACGGGGCTGATTGACCTGCATATGCATTCCACAGCCTCGGACGGAGAGTACCCACCCGAGGAAGTGATGGCGCGCGCGGCGCGCGCCGGTCTCGCCGCGGTTGCACTGACCGATCACGATACGCTCGATGGTGTGCCGGCCGCGTTAGCGGCCGGTTCGCGTTTGGGGCTCCGGGTGATCGGCGGCTGCGAATTTTCCGTCGCGGTGCCCTGGGGCGAGATGCATCTGCTGGGCTACTTCCTCTCGCCCGCAACTCCGAGCATCGAGAATTTTCTCGCCAACGCGCGGGAAATGCGCGCCTCTCGCGGACAGGCGATGGTCGAGCGGCTGCAGGCGCTCGGCATCGTGATCGAACTGGCGGATCTGACGCTGGCAGCCAAAGGCGGTGCGATCGGACGACCGCACGTGGCGCGGGCACTCGTCAGTCGTGGCGCCGCCACCGGGCTCAACGATGCCTTTGATCGCTACCTCGGCCGCGGGAAACCTGCCTTCGTCGACAAGGTGCTGCCGCCCTTCGCCGAGGTTGCGCAGCTGGTGCACGCGGTCGGTGGCATGGTGTCGGCCGCGCATCTGAAGGAGCGCGGAAGCCGTTCCGTCCTCCGGCGACTGAAAGAGCAGGGCCTCGACGCCGTCGAGACCCGGCATCCCGGCCACGATCCCGACCTGCGCGCGCGCCTCACCGATCATGCCATTGCACTCGGGCTGCTTCGGACCGGCGGAAGTGACTGGCACGGTGACGGGGGCGATGATGGTGTGTACGCCGCGCTCGGTTCCCAGCAGGTGCCCGGCGAATGGCTTGACCGCCTCGAGCAGGCGCGACCATCGGTGTCCGTCCCGGAGCCGATGTGACGCCGCTCAACCGTGGCGAGCGCGCCCCCGATTTCACGGCAACAGCATCCGACGGCGAGAATTACTCGCTGCACGCACTACTGGCGGGGTCGGGCGTGCTGCTGGTGTTCTATCCCGAAAACGATTCTCCCGGCTGAAACCGCCAGCTCTCCGCCGTGCGCGACGAGATCGATCGATTCACCGACCTGAACGTCCGGCCGTTCGGGGTCAATCCGGCAACTGCCCGGGAGCATGCGGATTACGTCCGGCATCTCGAGCTTCCGTTCCCGCTGCTGTCGGATGCGGGAGGAGCCATCGCGAGGGCGTACGGCGTCCTGAATGCGGACGGTACCGTGCCGCTCCGTGCCGTCGTCCGGATCGATCGGGACGGCCGGATAGGATTTGCGGCACTGGGCGCGCCACCGGCATATATCAGCCTGGAAGGGCTTTCGCCCTCGCCGCCCAATAAATGAGTCGCATTGTCTCCTTGTTCACTCTCCAGGTGTGTGGGATTCCGTAATGCCATCAACGTTTGATTTCAGCGGGAAGGTCGTTCTGGTCACCGGCGTGGGCCGCTCGGGGCAGATCGGTCACACGGTCGCGCATGCCTTCGGGAAGGCCGGCGCCCATCTTGTCGCCGCGGACCGCAACGCTGTCGGTGTCGCGGAGCGGGTCAAGGAATTTGCGGCGGAGGGAATCGACGCCCGCCCGGCCGCGGGGGATCTGACCGAACCCGACGTCGCCGCACTGGCGGTGGAGACGGCGCTGAAGCATTTCGGCCGTCTCGATGTACTCGTGAATGTGGCGGGCGGACTCACCACCTATGGTCCGATCGGGGCGACCACGGTGGACGGCTTCGACCGCGAGATTCTCATCAACCTCAAGACCACCTACCTCATGTCCCGGGCCGCCATCGAGGCGCTCGCGATGACGCAGGGGTGCATCGTCAACTTTTCGTCGATCGCCTACCTGCGGCCCCAGAAGAATCTGAGCATCTACGCGGCGGCAAAGGCCGGAGTCGCCGCCTTTACGCACTGTTTGGCGGCCGAACTGCTCGACAGGCAGATCCGGGTCAATGCGATCGCGCCGGGAACCGTGCGGACTCCGGAGAACGTCGCGAGCTCCGGCGCGAGTTTCACTCACTATGTCGAGATCGACCAGCTTACCGACGCCGTGATGTTTCTCGCGAGCCCGCAGTCGTCGGGGATCACCGGACACATCCTGCCCATCACGAACGGGGAGCTCTGAGCATGGAACTCCGCGGGCGGGTGGCCCTGGTCACGGGCGCGGGTCAGCGCGTCGGGCGCGCGCTGGCCTCCGCACTGAGCGAGCGGGGCATGACGGTGGCGATTCATCACAACCGCTCCGCCGAAGGTGCGGAAGCACTCGAACATGAGATCCTCGGTCGTGGTGGACAGGCTGCGCGCTTCCAGGCCGACCTTTCCGATGCGCAAGCCGCCCGCGAACTTCCGGCGCAGGTGGCGCACCGCTTCGGGCGACTCGATGTGCTGGTGAATTCCGCGGGGATCATGCGACGCGCGACGGTCGAGGAGACGACCTTGGAACTGTGGGACGAGGTGATGAACGTGAACCTGCGCGCCTATTTCTTTTGTGCGCAGGGGGCCTTGCCTGCGTTGCGTGCGGCCGAGGGACGGATTATCAACATCGCCGATCTTGGAGGGCTCGAGCCCTGGCCGGGTTACATAGCTCATTCCATCAGCAAGGCGGGCGTCGTAATGCTCACGCAGACGCTTGCGCGCGCGCTGGCGCCGGACATCACAGTGAACGCAATCGCTCCGGGGGCGGTGCTGCCGCCGGATGACTGGCCCGAGGAGGCCCGGGACCACCTGATCCGCACGACTCCCCTGGCTCGGCTCGGCAGTCCATCGGACGTGGCCGGCGCGATGCTCTTCCTGCTCGAAGGCGGAGATTACCTCACCGGACAGACCATCGT
>JBDUEA010000152.1:0-7812 GCA_040002695.1 Gemmatimonadota bacterium
CCTCCGCCACCGGCTTGAAGGTGCCGGGGCCGACCTCGAGATCGAGTCTCGCGACGCGCACCCCCCGCTCCACGATCGATGCAAGGATCTCCTTGCTGAAGTGCAATCCTGCCGTTGGCGCTGCGACGCTTCCCTCGCGCTCGGCGTAGACGGTCTGATAGCGGGTCTCGTCTAGGCTTCCGGCGGCGCGGGTGATGTACGGTGGAAGGGGCAAGCGGCCGAATCGGGAGATCACGTTGTCTGCGGTGGCGCCGTGAAACCTGACGAGGCGGTATCCCTCCTCCAGCAGCTCCACCGTTTCCACCGAGATGCCTGGAGCGAGTTGGATCTGCTTCCCCGGACGCAGCGCGCTCCCCGGCTTGCCAATCGCGACCCACGTACCCGCAACGGTGCCCGGGTGCAGCAGCAGCACCTCAGCCGCCGCACCACTTGGCCGGGTACCGAGGAGGCGAGCGTGACGGACGCGTGTGGTGTTGAGGACCAGCAAGTCGCCGGCGGGAATGAGCGAAGGCAGATCGGTGAAGGCCCGATCGGAGAATTCCTCGGAGTTCGAGGGCGCGAGGGCCCGGTCGACTACGAGGAGTCTGCTCTCGGTCCGATTCGCCAGCGGCTCCTGCGCGATCAGCTCCGGGGGAAGGTCGTACTCGAAGTCGGATGCGCGCGTGCTGCCGGAAGCAGGCGCTTGAGCGGGCTCACCCGTCAAAGATCGTCGCCTGACCGGATGGCGGAGTGAAGCCGAATCTCTTGTACGCGAGGGCGGTGGCACAACGGCCCCGCTGAGTGCGCTCGAGAAATCCCTGCTGAATCAGGTACGGTTCGTAGACATCCTCGAGTGTTCCTGCATCTTCACCGACGGCGACCGCCACGGTGTTGAGACCGACCGGGCCGCCGCCGAATTTCTCGATGATGGTAGTAAGGATCCGCGCGTCCATGTCGTCGAGACCGAACTCATCAACGTTCAGGCGCGCGAGGGCTTCCCGAGCGACGATGCCGGTGATCCGACCCTGGGCACGCACCTGCGCATAGTCCCGCACTCGACGGAGGAGCCGGTTCGCGACGCGCGGAGTTCCTCGGCTTCGCTTCGCGATCTCGAGGGTTCCTTCCGGATCCGCGGGGACGGCCAGAATCGATGCGGAACGATCGACGATGATCTGCAGATCGGAAGCGGGATAGAAACTGAGTCGCTCCACCATCCCGAAGCGCGCACGCATCGGCGGGGTGAGGAGGCCGAACCGCGTGGTCGCGCCAATCAGGGTGAACCGCTCGATGGCCATCGGGATCGTCTGCGCGTTCGGCCCGTCGGCGATTCGGACATCGACGCGGAAATCTTCCATGGCCGGATAAAGAAATTCCTCGAGCACCGGGCGCAGCCGATGAATTTCGTCGATGAAGAGGATGTCGCCTGGCTGCAGCGTGGTGAGGAGACTGACGAGATCCCCAGGCTTCTCGAGTACCGGTCCCGAGGTCGTCCGGAGCTGAACCCCCATCTCCTTGGCGAGCAGCATGGCCAGCGTGGTCTTGCCGAGTCCGGGAGGGCCGAAGAACAGAGTATGGTCGAGCGGCTCGCCCCGATGCCGCGCGGCGTCGATGGCGATCTGAAGTGACGCCTTCACCTGCTCCTGTCCGACGAATTCGTCGAGTCGAGAGGGGCGAAGCGCAGCCTCGGCGCCGGTCTCTTCGGGCAGCGCATCCGGAGTGGTGACTTCTACGCGGGACATCGTGGAGGCAGTAGGTGGTAGGTGTTAGGTGTTAGGCGTTAGGTGGTAGGTCTTCGACGCTTCCATTCCTGCCCGGCAACCGAACCACCTTAAACTTTTAACTTTTAACTTTTAACTTTCAGCTCAGCCCCCAGTACTCAGTACTCAGTACTCAGTACTCAGTACCCAGTACTCAGTTGTACCGGCCTCAGTCCTTCACCCTCGCCACCCAGCGCACCGGCGTGTCGCCGGGCTCCACGATGTGCCGCGTGTGGCAGTGCACGCAGCGGTCGGTCGTCCGGGTCGTGGAACTGGGTACGAGCCGGCGATTGGTGCTGCCGCACTTGGTGCAGATCCACTCGGCGGTCGTGGCGACGACGGTCATTTCAACCTCCTGTACGGGTAGCAGCCAGCCGCTGAAGTGCTCGACGGATGACGAGCGCCGTGTCTTCGGGCGGAGATCCGGCAAGCACCTCGCGAACCGCCTCTTCGGCGACTGCCGGTGGATAGCCCAGACGAGCAAGGGCGCGAACCGCATCTTCGCCGCCGTGCACTGGAGTCGCTGATGGAGTGGCGGGCACGTCCTTGAAACGATCCTGCAGCTCGAGGACGAGTCGCTCCGCTTTCTTCTTGCCGATTCCACTCACGGTGCTGAGCGCGGCAATGTCCCGGCTCTGGATGCTCCGTACCGTGCGGTCGGGGCCCAGCGCTGAGAGCAGGGCCAGCGCCAGCTTGGGACCGAATCCGCTCGCGCTCAGCAGTCGCTGGAAGATGCTGCGCTCCGGGGCCTGATCGAAGCCATAGAGCGACCAGCTGTCCTCCCGGATGACGAGCTCGGTGTACAAGCTCACCCTCGTCCCTTGCGTGGGGAGTCGCTCGTACACGCCGAGTGGCACGGTGATCTCGTACGCCACTCCTCCGTCCGTGAGGACGAGGACACTCTCGCCCTGCCGCTCGCCGAGTACGCCATGCACCATCGCAATCATCGGAGGCCTCCGAACACCGGTCGGCTCGCGCGCGGCTGGCCGAGCATCAGGTGAGTCAGGGCGATCGCGACGGCGTCGGCGGCGTCAGCCGGACGCGGGGCGCTGGTGAGCCGGAGCAACTGCGCGACCATGAAACCGACCTGCGGCTTGAGTGCTGCACCACGGCCCACAATGGTCTTCTTCACGAGGGCGGGAGAGTACTCGGTGACAGGCAACTCCGCCTCGGCCGCAGCCAGGAGAATGACGCCGCGCGCATGTCCGAGGACGACGGTTGTGCGAACATTCTTGGCGAGGAAGAGCCCCTCGACGGCCACCTGCTCTGGCCGGAGTCGGGCGAGCAGCGCTGCAAGATCATCATGAATGCTGCGAAGCCGGGTGGCGAGCGGATCGGCCGATGCCGTACGAAATACACCACACTCGATCAGGCGGGCCCGCGAACCTGGGGCAGACTCCACCACGCCGTATCCGGTGACCGCGGTGCCGGGGTCGATCCCGAGCACTCTCACGGCTGAACCGGTCTCAGGCGGAGGACTCCGCCTCCGCCATCTGCGCCGCGTCGATGTCGAAGTTGGAGAAGACCTTGGACACGTCGTCCAACTCTTCGAGGACCTCCATCAGATGGAGCATCTGCTCCGCCTGTTTGCCTTCGACCTTCACGGTGTTCTTCGGGACCATGGCCAGCTCCGCGGATTCTATTTCGACTCCGCGCGCCTTGAGCGCATCCTGCACGGCGTGAAAGGCATTTGGCGTCGTGGATACTACGTATTGATCGCCTTCTCGGACGAAGTCTTCGGCGCCCGCCTCGAGCGCCAGCTCGAGTGTGGCATCCTCGTCGGAGCGGTTCGCGTCGAGGAAGAGCTGTCCCTTCCGGTCGAACATCCATCCCACGGAATTCGTGGCGCCGAGCTTGCCGGCATTCCGGCTGAAGGCGAACCTGATTTCCGCGACCGTGCGGGTGGAATTGTCGGTGGTAGCTTCGATGATGATCGCCGCTCCGCCGGGGCCATAGCCCTCATAGACGACTTCTTCGTAGACCGCGCCTTCGAGTTCGCCGGTGCCCTTCTTCACAGCGCGCTCGATATTTTCAGCCGGCATGTTCACAGCTTTGGCGGCGTCGATGGCGGTACGCAGTCGTGGATTGCCGCCCGGATCACCGCCTCCGGCCTTGGCCGCGACGGTGATCTCGCGAATCACCTTGGTCCAGGAAGCTCCGCGCTTCTGGTCCGTGATCGCCTTTTTTCGCTTGATCTGCTTCCACTTGCTATGACCTGCCATGCCCGGAATCCTTGTCCGCCGACTGGTTTGGGTCGGACCCCAGAGTCCGCCCCGAAAGATGCGCTAAAGGATAGCGGCCGCTCCCGTCCCCGGCAACGCGAGGGTTGACCCACGGAATCCCGTTCGCTAGTCTCCCGACCTATGCGAATCATGTCAGCTCTGGCGGCCGTCGTCCTCGCGGGTACCGTCGCGTGCGGCCGGGAACCGGTCAAGGTTGCAAAGGTTTCGGATGTCCTTCCCAACCTGCCGATTCCACAGGACGCGAAGGTCATTTCCCGCGCCGGCAGCGAAGACGCGCTGCAGATCGTCTTCACGACCGAAGCCACACCGGACCAGATGTCGGCCTTCTATCGGACGACCTTCACGCGCCCGCCCTGGCATCTGGTGAGCGATCAGAAGACTGCGGATGGCGCGCTGACGCTCTACGCCGAGAGTGGCGGACCGCCGATGTGGGTCACGATCCGGTCCACGGCCGGAGAGTCAGGCTCGACCGTCGAACTTTCAGGTGCCTCCGCGTACAAACCGCGCGGCGCCGACTCCACCACTCGCGGACCCGGCAGTCTCCATTCCTGATCCGGCATAGACTCGGACGGCTGTGACACCAGTTCGTCACGGCTCCGGGTCCAGCATGTCCTCGAAGCGCAGCCACTGCCGGTAGAAGTACAGGTCCACGAAACCGGTCGGCCCGTTCCGATTCTTCGCGACGATCAATTCAGTCGCTCCCTCCACTCCACCTCCCGGCCGGTACATCTCCTCGCGATAAATCGCGAGCACCAGGTCCGCGTGCTGTTTGACGGCCCCAAGCGCTCCCAGGTCATCGAGCGTCGGGCGAGGGTCACGGCGTGTCGCGCGGTGTCGCGGCAGATGGGCCAGCGCGAGCACGGTCACATCCCGGTCGAGCGCCATGGCCTTGAGGGCCCGCGCGGCGCCCGCGGCGATCTCCTCTGCAGCTTGCACCGGTTGTTCGGTGCCCACCATCTGCAGGGAATCCACTACCAGCAGCTCACGCCTTGGAACGGCATCGAGCGCCTCCTCCACCTCGCGAAAGGCATGACCGCTCAGCGCCTTGAACTGCAGTGGGACATCACGAAGGCGTACCGCCGCCGCGCCTACCGCGGACCGCGTCGCCTCGTCCACCCGCCCGGTTCGCAGGTCATCGATCGAGGCTCGGCCCTCGAGAGCGAGGACCCGCTCCATCAATCGCTCTTCCGTCATCTCGCCCGAGAGGAAGGTCGTCGGCGTGCCGGCGAGCGCACTTCGCACAGCGATGCCCAGCCCGAGAGACGATTTGCCGCTGCCAATATCGCCACACAGGATCACCAGATCCTGACGCCGGAGCCCACCGCCGAGCATGCGATCGAGTGAGGGATAGCCGGTGGGGACAGTGTCAGCGCGCGGCGCTCCAGGAATCGATTCATCGAGGCGCGCGACTAAGTGCTCGATGGGTGATTCTCCGGTGGGTCGGCCGCGACGGGGAGGCAATGGCATGGCGGAAAGATACGGTGGCGGGCCGGGGGATTCACGCCTTCAAATCTTTGGGGCGAGATTCCGCGCGAGCCAGTTCAGCGTGGACCGAGCTTCGCGACCCGGGCCGCTCGGGAGATCGCGTCAGCCGCCTCGGCCCCGGTGCTGTCGCGCGCTGGAGCGACAAGATTGCCGAGCACCTGGGCCGCCATCTCCGGTCCGGCGTCCTTGAGATGATGAATGGCCGAGATCAGCGCTCGGCGGAGGGGAGGGGGGACGGTAAGACTCGAGAGTCTCGTTTCCAGGGCGGTGAGTCGGCGGCGGCGGAGCCGCTCGGGGATCGGCGGGTCGAGCAGCAGGCCTTGCGTCACGCGCAACGTCAGCCAGAGCGCGTAGATCCCCTCGCGCTTGGGGCCGCGTGCGGTCCTGGGCAGGAGGGCAATGAGGTCCAGCGCCGCGGGTTCCCAGGAGTTCATCTGATCAGACCTTCAAAGGCGCCGGCCACCGCTTCCACGGTGATTTGCCGCATGCAGTGATGATGTCCGAGCGGGCACCTTTCACTGCCCATGGCCGAGCAGGGGCGGCAGTCGAGGTCCCGCTGGACGACCCATGACTTTCCATTATAGGGGAGGAAACCGAACTCCTTCACGGTGGGGCCGAACAGGGCGACCACGGGCGTGCCCACCGCGGTAGCCATGTGCATGACCCCCGTATCGCCGGAGACGAGACCCTGGGTACGGCGAATGAGCGCTCCGGTTCCCTGGAGGTCAAAGGCGCCGGCTGCATTCACGATACCGATGCCGCTCTGGCTGGCGATGGTCGAAGCGAGCGCGACATCGCCCGGGCCTCCCACGAGAACGGGGCGCATTCCGCTCGCGCTAAGCTGCCTTGCGAGCGCGGCCCACTCGGGTGCCGGCCAGCGCTTGGTTGCATGAGCGGCGCCAGGAGCAAGTGCTACCAGCGGCTCGCCGGGATGCAAACCTTTTTCGAGCAGCCAACGGTCCGCCATCGATCCGGCCGCCGGGGCCAGATGCAGTTCCGGTGGACCGCCGTCGGGATGGACGTCGAGTCCAGCGGCTGCCTCGAAGTATCGCTCGGCCACCGGCAGGCTGTCAGCGTAGGTATTTCGCTTGGTCCGGATGAGAATCGCGCGGGCGAGTCGGTGTTTGCTGTAGCCGCGCCAGGGGCCGGGCGCGAGCAGGCGGAGTGCCGCGGTCCGAAGGTTTCCGTGGAGATCGAGGATGTGAGTGAACCGCCCGGCTCTCATGGTGGCGGCGAGCCCCGCGAGCGAGGCGCCAGGCTCGAGCACAAGCAGCCGGGAGAGATGCGGGTTGTCACTCAGGAGCGGGGCGTAGATACGCTTCGTCAGAGCCACGATTTCCGCCGCCGGATGCCGGTGACGCAGCGTCCGCAGCAGGGGAGTCGTGAGGAGAATGTCGCCGATAGAGCTGAACCGGACGGCAAGAATGCGGAGCGGCGGCTGGTCGGGAGGCACGGCGCGAAGATACAGGGAGGGGGGCGAACCGGGGAGGGGCGAGGGAATTAGTACTGAGTACTGAGTACTGAGTACTGAGTACTGAGTGCTGAGTGCTGAGTGCTGAGTGCTGAGTACTGAGTACTGAGTGACGGGTGCCGAGTGACGAGATGAAAGTTGAAAATGAAAAGGGGGCCGGCGCACGGATTACATCCGGAGCCTCCCGCTCACTGCTTCCCGCTCACCGCCTCATGGCTCTTCCGCCCCCCTTCCGGCTAGGTTTCCCCGATGCCGCGACCAAAGAGTATTCTCTGGGTTGATGACGAGGTCGAGAGCCTCACGTCACACATATTGTTTCTGCAGGAGCAGGGGTTCACCGTCGAGCCGACCGCTCACGGAGATGACGCGCTCGTGCTGCTTCAGCGTCAGCCGTACGGCGTGGTTCTGCTCGACGAGCAGATGCCGGGACGGCGCGGCCTGGAGCTGTTCCGCGCCATCCGCGCTATTGATCAGACGATGCCGGTCGTCATGGTCACCAAGAGCGAAGAATCCGAGACGCTCAAGGATGCTATCGGGTCGGAGATCTCCGACTACCTGATCAAGCCGGTCAACCCGCGACAGATTCTGTCGGTGGTTACGCGCCTCCTGGATGGGGATCGCATCCGGCAGCAGAGACTATCGCGCGATTTCGCCACTCGCTTCCGGGATCTCGAATCCCGTCGCGGGGATTCCATGGCCTGGCGGGAGTGGACCGCGCTGGTAGTGGAGCTGGCCGAGTGGGAAGTACGGCTGGGCCAGGCGGATGAACCGGGCCTTCAGGACGCGCTCCGGACGCTTCAGGAGAGTCTCCGTAAGGACTTCGCCAAATTCATCGAGGCCAACTACGCCCGCTGGCTCACCGAAGGCGGGAAGGACC
>JBDUEA010000153.1:0-7784 GCA_040002695.1 Gemmatimonadota bacterium
AAAACCATCCCCCATTTTCGCGCGTCTGCCGGAGTATTCCCCCTCGTGCTCCTCCAGTGTAGTCGACGGTATTCCTCGGCCGCCGGTTTCCGGGCCCTCGGGTTCCTCGTCGTCAGCATACTCGCCGGGGCTCCGTCACTTCTGGGGCAGCGCGAACCGGTCCTCAAGCAGATCAAGGTCCCTCACAACTACTACTATCGCGAGATGTACCTCCCGCAGGCGACGAGCGGTCCGACGTCACCGACCTGGTCGCCCGACGGGCAGGAACTCATCTACTCGATGCAGGGAAGTCTCTGGCGCCAGCGCGCCGGGGATTCCATCGCGGTTCAGCTCACCGATGGCGACGGCTACGATTACCAGCCGGATTGGTCGCCCGATGGTCGGGCTGTCGTGTACGCCTCGTATCGCCACGACGCGATCGAGCTCCGGGTGCTCGATCTCCAGACCCGTCTGACCCGACCCATCCTCGCCGACGGCGCCGTCAATGTGGAGCCAAGGTGGTCACCGGATGGAAAACGACTGACGTACGTGTCGACAGCGTTCGAGGGCAGGTGGCATGTATGGGTCGCGGAGCGCGCAGACAGTGCGGTCATAGGGGGCGGGGACGAGACCGGAGCGGTGCGGCCCCTGGCGGTTGAGCTCGGAAATATTCGTCGCGTCACCGGCGATACCAATCCGAATCTGCCGCGCTACTACTATGGCAAGTTCGATCAGTATCTCTCACCGACCTGGTCCCCCGACGGGAACGAGCTGCTGCTCATCTCCAATCGCGGACACATCCACGGCTCCGGTGGATTCTGGAGACTCGCGCCCCCGGATCTTCCTGTGGCGGATCCTTCCCCCGATATGCGGGAGATCCGCTACGAGGAAACCACCTGGAAGGCGCGCCCCGACTGGTCTCGCGACGGCCATCGCATCGTCTACTCGAGCTACCTCGGCCGCCAGTGGAACCAGCTCTGGCTCATGACCGCCGATGGCGGAGATCCGCTGCAACTCACGTACGGCGAGTTCGATGCGACCGAACCGCGCTGGTCTCCGGATGGCCGCCGCATCGCGTACATCTCGAATGAGGATGGAAACACGTCGCTCTGGACGGTGACGGTTCCCGGCGGAGCCCGGGTGAAGATGGAGATCCGTCAACGGCGCTATCTCGGGCCGACGGGAAGAGTCCGGGTCGTCACCGTGGACGCGAGGAGCGGTCGTCAGCTCCCGGCCCGCATCTCGCTCACGCTGCCCGATGGACGGAGCGTGGTGCCTGATGCTGCCTGGCGCCACGCCGATGATGGCTTCGACCGGAAGGAACGTCCGTTCGAAATCGGATATTTCCACTCGAATGGAAGCGCAATCGCGACGGCGCCTGCGGGCGCGCTCTCGCTCGAGGTAGTGCATGGCCCCGAATTTCGCGTCGTCCGCCGAACGCTCCGCATTACCGCGGACTCTCTGGTCACGGTGCGGGTTGGTCTCGAGCGGATCGCGGATCCCGCTGCGAAGGGATGGACCAGCGGAGACCTGCACATTCACATGAATTACGGCGGCCACTACAAGGCGACACCGGCGACGCTCGCCTTACAGGCGCGGGCGGAAGATCTGACGGTCGCGGAGAATCTGATCGTCAACAAAGAAGGTCGGATTCCCGACATCGGCTATTTCACCGGTCGTCCCGACCCGGTTTCCACGCCTGACTTTCTCCTCGTGCACGACCAGGAATTCCACACCAGCTACTGGGGTCACACCGGTCTCCTCGGTCTCACCCGGAATGTGATTCTTCCCGGATACGCGGCATATGCCAACACGCCGGCGGCAAGCCTCTATCCTGATAACGGCGCGGTCGCGGACCTTGGGCACGCGCAGGGCGCGCTGTTCGGTTACGTGCATCCGTTCGATGAATATCCCAATCCGCTGGACACGTCGGTGGCGCTGACCGACGCGCTACCGGTCGACGTGGCAACAGGGAAGGTTGACTACTACGAGGTCGTCGGCTTCAGCGATCATCTGTCGTCATCCCGCGTCTGGTACCAGCTGCTCAATTGCGGTTTTCGGCTGCCCGCCGGCGCCGGCACCGATGCGATGACGAACTTCGCGTCGCTGCGCGGTCCGGTCGGTACCAACCGGGTCTATGTGCATGCCGGCGCGCCACTCGACCAGCACCGGTGGCTCGCGGCGCTCAAGTCCGGCCGGAGTTTCGCGACCAACGGGCCTCTCCTCGAGTTCTCCCTCGACTCGGCTGCCATCGGCGGCGAGCTCCGGCTGGCGGGCCCGCGCCTGTTGCGGGCGCGCGTGAGGCTTCGATCGATCGTCCCGATCGATCATTTCGAGATCGTGCACAATGGTGAGGTCGCGGCGACGATCAAACTCTCCGGGGACCGAACCCACGCCGACACGACGATCGCTATCCGCGCTGATGCCAGCGGCTGGTACGTCCTCCGTGCCTGGAGTGATCAGGCGGAAGAGCCGGTGCTCGATATCTATCCGTTCGCAAGCACCAGCCCGATCTATGTGACCGTCGCCGGCAAGCCCGTTCGCTCGGCGAAGGATGCCGCCTATTTCCTCGCCTGGCTGGGTCGGCTCACAACGGCCGCCGAATCGCACACAGGCTACAACACTCCCGAAGAGAAACGAATCGTGCTGTCCCGCATTGAGGCAGCGCGAGCGGAGTTCGAACGGCGAGCCCATTAGTCGTGCGGGCGGGATCGGTCATGCGATTTGTCGCGAGTGCGGGGACTGCCAGGGGCTTTCACTGCGGAGACGCAGAGGGCGGGGAGAATTGAAGGGTTTTCCTGTGTGCCTCTATGGCGAACTGATTGGTCCAAGGACACGGATCCATACAGCAATTCACCACAGAGGGCACAGAGGCTGACCTGCAGTTGTCTGTCCGTTTCTGCGCTCTTCCGCGGCGACGCTATTGCACTAATGCAAGGCGCCTATCATGACTCTCCGCTCGTCGGTCTACTTGCTGCTTGTGCGTCGTTCGAGGATCGGAATCAAGAAGCGGACAGAATGATGTCAGCCGCGGAGCCTTTGATTCTTCACCGCGGAGACGCAGAGGACGGGGAGAGCCAGAAAAATATCCTCTGTGCCTCTGTGGTGAGCGGTTTGTTAATGACAAGGATCCATACCGCAATTCACCACAGCGGCGCAGAGGGCAGGAAAGAGAGGATCGCGGCCGTTGCAGGTTTTCGAAGACTCCTCTGACCTGCAGTTGTCTGTCAGTTTCTTCGTTTTCTGCGGATGAGCCGTTGCTCCCTCAGAAGGCGCCGATCATGATTCTCCGCTCGTCGGTCGAGCGCCAGCTGCGAGGCCGCGCGGCTCATGCAGTGGGATGACCGCGTCGGTTCGCTCGCGCCAGGCAACTATGCCGCTCTCGTTGCGGTGGATGGAGACGCGCTGGCGGATCTCTCGATTTTTGCTAAGGTGCTGTTCGTGATGAAAGGCGGAGTAGTGCTGAAGGCGCCGGGGTCGTGACGGCTGAAGCCGAGGATCTGACCGGCCAGGCCCCGCCCGGGATCGGTTCGCTGGCACGCCAGCGCATCGGTTGGCGCCTGCTGCCATTCATCTTCCTCCTCTATCTCGTCGCTCAGCTCGACCGGGTCAATGTCTCCTTCGCGATCCTGCGCATGAGCGTCGACCTTGGTTTCAGTGACCGGGTGTATGGCCTGGGCATCGCGGCGTTCTACGTTGGCTACGTGATCCTCGAAGTCCCAGGCGCGCTCATCGTGGAGCGCTGGAGCGCGCGCAAATGGATCTCCCGGATCATGGTCTCGTGGGGCATCGTGACCATCTTCTCCGGCCTGGTACAGACTCCCGGGCAATTCTATGCCACCCGTTTCCTGCTCGGCCTCGCCGAGGCCAGCTTCTTTCCCGGAATGATTGTCTACCTCACGCACTGGCTCCGGCTGTCAGACCGTGGGAGGGCGGTGGCTATTCTATACTCGGCGATTCCCGTATCGTCGGTGCTCGGCGCGCCTCTCGCCGGGTGGCTGCTGCGCGCAGGCTGGAGCGGGATACCGGGGTGGCGCTGGCTGTTCATCGTGGAAGGCGTTCCGGCGCTCATCCTGGGCGTGATCACACTATTCTACCTCACGGACTGGCCCCGCGAGGCACGATGGCTTCCACAGGATGAGCGGGCCTGGATTGAATCCGAGCTGGCGGCGGAGAAGCGCGCGAAGCTGGGGACACAGCGCTACACCATCTGGCAAGCCTTCCGCGATCGCCGGGTATTTTTACTGCTGATTCCCTATTTACTCGCAAATGTGGGGACTACTTCGATCACGTTCTGGATGCCCACGTTCATCAAGCGCATCTCCGGCCTCCCGACGACGAGCGTCACGCATCTGGCCATGATTTCGGCGCTGGTGGGATTGGTGGGGCTGATCAATGGGTGGCACTCGGACAGGACCGACGAGCGACGCTGGCACACGGCGATTCCGTTGTTCTGCGTCGGGGTGGCGTATCTGCTGCTGATCCCCGCGAGCGGAAATTTCCCGATTTCCATGACGCTGATCGCGCTCGGGGGTGGGTTCGTCTACGCGTACTACCCGGCCTTCTGGGCGATCCCCACGATGCTCCTGAGCGAGTCGGCCGCCGCTGCGACCTTCGGACTCATCAACGGCACCGGACACCTCGGTGGATTCTTCGGGCCATTTATCATCAGCTGGCTCAGCGATCGCACCCACAGCCTGCTACCGGGCTTCGCCTTCATCGGAGGCTGTTACCTCCTTGCAGCCCTGCTCATCTCGCAACTCAAGGTCCGCGAGTCGCCTGACAATCTCGGAACGCCCGGCGCAACACCTGGCGGACCTCGCCGGTGACTTCATCTCCTGATCCGGAGGGCCGGAGTTACGAAGACGTCTACCGGGATATCGATGCCCCGCTCAACCGCCAGTTACGAGTCGACGCATACGGCACCGACATCGGGCAGCATTCGTGGGTGACGGTCGAGGACCTTCGTGCGGATCTCGTGCGGCTCCGTCTCTCGGCCGCGAGTCGTTTGCTCGATCTGGGCTGCGGGCCCTGCGGGCCGCTACTCTTCGCACTCGGAGAGGTGAGGTGCCATGGCTGCGGAGCCGACGTGAGTCGCTCCGCGCTGGAAGCGGGGCGAAGTCGCGCGGCAGTCGCGGGCTTGGAGAGTCGGCTGACGCTTTACGCGGCCGACCTGAACGAGCGGCTCCCATTCGAACACAGCTCGTTCGACGCGGCGATGAGCCTGGACGTAATTCTCCACCTTCGCGACCGTCTCGCCGCGTTCCGGGAAGTGGCGCGGGTCCTCAAACCGGGAGGGCGCTTCCTGTTCACGGATGCCGGCATCATCAGCGGTACAATATCGGAGGAGGAACGTCTCCGCAGAAGCTCACACGGGCAGATTCAACTCGTTCCCCCGGGCGAAAATGAACTGCAACTCGGCCGCTCCGGCTTCCGGCTGCTCGAGCACGAAGACCGCACCACGAGCGTCATTCGGAACGCACGCGGACGGATGCTGGCGCGCCTCAGTCACCGCCTGGAGGTCGAGCAGTCGGAGGGGCAAGCGGCTTTCGATCGCGAACAGTCGTACCTGGAAACGGTGATCGCGCTCGCCGAGCGCGGAGCGCTAAGCAGGGTGATGTATCTGGCCGAGCGCTCGTAGCGGACGTGTGCGGCCGGTCGGACGCTTCAACTCCGACCGCATTCCAGCAGTACTTCTCCAGTCACTCCTACATGAGGTCGCGCATGCGTCTGACGATCGGTGCGGTTCTGCTCCTGCTCTCCACCGGCACGGCGATGGCCCAGGCGCCACTCACTCCCGACCAGCAGCTCGCCCGCGATCTCCTCAAGCAGCTCATCGAGATCAACACCACCCACGTGCACGGCTCCACGGGCCCCGCGGCCGATGCCATGGCGGCGCGCCTCCGCGAGGCGGGATTCCCCGACAGCGATGTGAAAGTGCTCGGTCCCTCGAACTCGAAGAACACCAATCTCGTCGTGCGCTACCGTGGATCCGGCCAAGCCAGGCCCGTCCTCTTCCTCGCTCACCTCGACGTGGTGGAAGCGCTCCCGGAGGATTGGAGCGTCGATCCATTCGCCCTTATCGAAAAGGACGGCTTCTTCTACGGACGCGGCACCAGCGACATTAAGGACGGCGACGCCATTCTCGTCGCTGCCTTCATTCGTCTCAAGCGCGCCGGTTTCGTTCCCAAACGGGATCTCATCGTCATGCTGACCGCGGGCGAGGAATCCTCCGCGGATTACGTCGGCGTCGAATGGCTGCTGGCGAATCATCGCGACCTGATCGATGCGCCCTTCGCGGTGAACATGGATGCCGGCGACCCCGAGATCAGAGACGGGCGTCGCGTCGCCCGTACCGTACAGGCCGCCGAGAAGGTCGTGGCTACCTACCAGCTCGAGGTGACCAACCCGGGCGGACACAGCTCCCAGCCGGTCAGGAACAACGCGATCTATCATCTGGCCGCCGCCCTCACGCGGATCGGGGCCTACGATTTTCCCGCGCGCACCAACGAGATCACCCGTGGCTTCTTCAAGGCGCTGGCCGGACAATCCACCGGCAGTCTCGCGACCGACCTCCGCCTCGTCTCGGGCCGAATCCCTGACTCTAAAGCGGTCGCACGGCTCTCGAAGGACGCCTTCTATAACGCGCAGCTGCGGACGACCTGTGTCGCCACGATGGTCGATGCCGGACACGCGGTGAACGCCCTCCCACAGCGCGCCCGCGCCACGATCAACTGCCGAATGCTCCCGGGCGATTCGGCCTCCACGATCCAGGCCACACTCGTGCGACTCGTCGCGGACAGCCAGGTGGCCGTGACACTCGTGAACCATCCGCTGCCGAGCCCTCCGTCGCCGCTCGCACCGGAGATCCTGCAACCGCTCCAGCAGGTGACCACCGAGCTCTGGCCCGGCGTGCCGATCGTACCCGAAATGGAGACCGGTGCCACCGATGGCATCTTTCTCCGCAACCTCGGCGTTCCGGTCTATGGCGTCTCCGGTGTCTTTCTCGACGTCAACGACAATCGGGCGCACGGACGGGATGAGCGCATCGGGGTCAAGGAGTACTACGATGGTGCGGAGTACATTTACCGGCTGATTCGCGCGCTCGCGGACTGAGCCGAGAATCGTCCGACACGGATTGGTGGTCCCCTCGTCCGATTGCGACCCTGAACCGGTAGCCACAAATGTTCGAGAAGCTGTTCGCCAACAAAGAGGAACCGCCCCGCCCGCGGGATCCGGATTTCGGCGCCCTGGTCTCGAGCCCGGGGAAATTCCCCGGACAGGTCCGCTGGATCGGCATCGGTGCCTTTCCTCCCACCGGAACCGAGATCACCTACCAGCTCGGTGGCGTGCCCAAGGGACCCACCGATGGTCATCGAGCTGCGTTCCATGCCATCGTCGAGCACTATGCCGAGTTCTACGCTACGGCGCTACCGGTGCTCGCCGAGCAGCTCAAGGCCAACCTCGGCACGCTCGAACCGCGGGACCTCAAGGATCTGTTCGTCCCGGTCTCGCTCTGGGTACCCGACGAAGAGGTGGGGCCGGACATGGAATGGGACATGTCCTTCCGCTGCGATGCGGCGGGCAAGACCTATAGTGTCGATTTCAAATGCTGGGAGGCAGTGAGCGCGGAGGAGGAATAGGAGACTGATCAGGCGTGATGGATTGCAGCTTCTGCCGCATTCTCTATGGAAGCCCAGCGGCGAACTTCATCTATCACGATGACCGTTGCGCTGCGGTCATGGATCTCCGGCCGGTCAATCCAGGGCAACTGCTCGTGGTGCCACTGCGGCACGCCGCGTACC
>JBDUEA010000154.1:0-7720 GCA_040002695.1 Gemmatimonadota bacterium
ACCTACCTCGGCGGCAGCGGAACCGAGGCGACTGAGACGCATGAGCTCGCACTCGATTCCCAGGGCAATGCGGTCGTGGCGAGTGGCACGACCTCCGCGGATTTCCCGGTCACTCCGGGAGCCTATCAGACGGTATATGGTGGCAGCGGCGGGGTGGGCACCGGCAAGAACACCAACTACGCCGGCGATGCCTTTGTCGCGAAAATCGCCGCCGACGGCTCCCACATTATCGCGAGCACGTATGTGGGTGGCTTACACGGAGAGCAGTCGGAGGGCGTGGCACTCGACGCGGCCGATAATGTGTATTTCACCGGCGCGACCTACTCGCTCAATTTTCCCGTCACGGCGCATCGCTTCCAGGGGACTTCCGGCGGCAATGCGGACGCTATCCTTGTCAAGCTGTCTGCCGACCTGAGCACGCTGCTCTATGCCACATACATCGGTGGGTCGGCCGACGATCTGGGCCGAGACCTCGCGGTGGACCCGTTTGGCAACGTCATCATGGGCGGCATGACCTATTCGACCAACTGGCCGACGCTCAACCCCATGCAGGGTGCTTCGAACGGGACCATCAGCGGCCTGCTCGCCAAGTTTACCCCGGCGCCCTGAGGCGCAAACTCCTCCAACCTGTTTTCTTTGAGCCATAGGAGCTGCTGGAGTTCACCATGAACTCCGGCATCTCCAGGGCACAGTCCTTGCTCGTTCGCTCACCCCTTATCTCGATTTCGTCCGACTCAATAGTCCAGCTATCCTCGACGTCGATCGCGATGAGGAGAGGCGTGGACTGTCGGCCGATCAGGCACCTGGTTTCCCGAGGACTTTCTTGGCGAACAGCATTTCGAAGATTCGAGTCGTCCGGTTCCCTCAGCAGGGGAGACCGCTGACGCGCGTCCTCCGCTTCCTGCCAGTCGGATGACCGCACTCGACGTGGACCGGGAGAACGGTCCTTCCCTTCCCCGCATGGTCCTCTGGTTCGCGCTGGTGACGGGCCTGCTCGAGCTGCTCGTTCAGTTGATTCGCAAGGTCGGCTTCCACGACACGCTGGAAATGAGCCGGCAGATCGTCTGGTTGACGCCGGCATCATATCTCTGCTTCCTCGCACTTTCCAGCATCGGACTGTACATCGTTGCCCGGCTGCTGCCGGTGCATCGCCGACGGCCATTCGAAGCCGGCGCGCTCGCCTTCCTCTGCGGTTGCAGCTTCTTCTTCCTGTTCAACCCCCGACTGGCCAAGTATGCGATTCTCCTGATCGGAGTTGGAATCGGGATTCGCGTCTATATGTGGGTGGGAAGTACACGGTCGTCGTTCGTGCGGGTGGTCCAGCGGTGGACTCCCCCAATGCTGACTGCGGTGGTACTCATGGGCCTCAGCCTCAACGCATACCTGTGGCTCGCAGAGCGACGAGCCATCGCGGCCATTGGTCCGTCAGCACCCGGTGCGCCGAACATCCTGCTGCTGATCCTGGACACAGTCAGGGCGGAGGACCTCGGGCTCTACGGCTACCAGCGTCCGACGACACCCGTCCTCACCCGCCTCGCGAGCAAGGGGGTGACATTCGAGCGCGCTTACTCGGCGGCGCCGTGGACCCTGCCTTCCCATGCCAGCATCTTCACGGGAGTGAACACGCCGGAGCTCACAGCGGACTGGAAAGTGCCGCTCGACCTGGACCACGCGACAATCGCCGAGGTACTCAGGAATCAGGGATATGCGACGGGCGGATTCGTTGCCAACTTCGGATATTGCAGCTACGAGCACGGCCTCGCGCGCGGCTTCGCGCACTACGAGGACTACCAGATAGACCGTGACGAACTGCTGCTGGCTTCATCCTTCGGGAGAACTCTCGCCCACAGCCCGGGGCTGCGTCGCTACATCGGCTACTTCGACATGTTCGACCGCAAGCCAGCGCCGGAGGTCAATCGCGAGTTGCTGGCGTGGACGGAGAAGATCAAGAACCGGCCGTACTTCGCATTCCTCAATTACTACGACGCGCACTTTCCGTACTTTCCTCCGGCGCCCTTTGATACCATCTACGGTCCAAAGGGAAAGCAGAAGCGGCTGCGCTACTGGCTCAACGGCGCCGGAATGCCAGGCCGGAAGGACATGACGGATGCCGAGACGCTGATCGAGCGTAATGCGTACGATGGGGCGATCACGTATCTCGATGGCCAGATCGGCGCGCTGCTCGGCGAGATGGACCGGCGGGGTCTGCTCACCAATACGATCGTCATCATCACCGCCGACCATGGCGAGCAGTTCGGAGAGCACGATTTATACGATCACGGCAACAGTCTTTACCTGCCGCTGCTGCAGGTGCCGCTGATCGTGATCGCGCCGGGCGCTACGCCCGGTTCCAGAATCGCGGTGCCGGTGGGTCTCCGGGATCTGGGGGCGACGATTCTCGATCTCGCGAAGGTGGACGGATCCGGCGCCATTCCCGGCCACTCGCTCGTCAGCCTCTGGCGGTCGGGTGCGGGGAGCTCCGTCGCTCCATCGCCCGCAATCGCATCGGTTCGCCCGGCCCGGTTCTCATCGACGACCGACCCCGCGGCGAAGGGCGAGATGTACTCCGTTGTCGATGGCAGATTTCACTACATCCTGAACGGCGATGGCCGACAGGAGTTGTACGACGTGATTGCTGATCCAGCGGAGTCGAAAGATCTCTCTACCGCCTACGATACGACGGCGGCGCGTCTCAAGGGACTACTCGACTTTCCTGCGAAGTCATCGAGCAAGTAAGGCAGGGCCCGGTCGAGGCAGTTCACCCTTCCATGTCTACGGCGTCCACTTCCTGAGTCTTATCATGCAGCGACATTGTGCCCGCCGCCGAGTCCAGAATCCCACGCGCTGAAGCGGGTGACGCTCCCATCGCGATGAGCGGCGCGCGGAAACTGATTCCGGAGCCGATCCTGCTGGCTGCGTGGACGGGGCTCGCGGCCGGGTTAGTCGAGACACTGTTGCTGGGAGTCCAGAAGTTCGCGTTCCACCGTCTGGTTTTTCTCAGTGCGGATGCGCTCTGGATGCCGGCAGTGGCGGACTTCGGATTCTTTCTGATTCCTGGCCTCGTGCTCTGGCTGGTGGCGCGTGCGCGCGGAATGACGTCTCGAGCGCTCTGGTTCGGCGTCTGCGCGTACCTGTTCGTTCAGAGTGTGCTGTTCATGTATAAGCCGCTGCACAAGGGCGCGGCGATGCTCATTGCGCTGGGCCTCGCGGTGCAGTGCGCCCGGAGGCTCCCGGCTCGCGGTGATCGCATCGTACGTATCGCGCGGCGTACGCTTCCGTTGCTCTTCGGCCTGGTACTGGTACTGGCCGTGGGACTCCATGTCGGGCAGGGAATATCCGAACGACGGAAGCTGGCGGCACTGCCCCCTGCCCCGCACACACCCAACATCCTGCTCCTCATCCTTGATACCACGCGAGCCCTCGAGCTCGGCCTCTACGGCTATGAGCGCAATACTTCGCCGGGCATCGACCGGCTCGCACGATCGGGTGTCACGTTTGACCGCGCATTCGCGACCGCGCCGTGGACCCTGCCGAGTCACGCTTCGATTTTCACCGGGCATCTGCCGACCGACTTCAATGCGGACTGGAATATTCCCCTCGACGGCCGGCGAGCCACGGTGGCCGAGGCGCTGGCGTCGCATGGGTACGCGACGGCCGGATTCGTCGCCAATACGATCTATGCCACGCGTGAGATGGGGCTCGACCGCGGCTTCATCCACTACGAGGATCATCCGCTCAGCCTCGCGCAGACCATCAAGAGCTCGACATTGGGGAGAGCGCTGGCCGGCCGGTTCTTTCGGACGCTGTTCGACGACTACAAGCCGCTGGCGCACAAGGATGCGGCGGAGGTCAATCACGAGTTCACCAGGTGGCTCGACAGTAATCAAGGACGTCCCTTCTTCGCGTTCCTGAATTACTTCGATACTCATTCCCCGTATGTCCCGCGGGCGCCATTCGACGGACGGTTCGGCCCGACCTCTCCCAGAACCAACATCCCGCTGGACCCCCAGACAGACTGGTCGGCCGAGCAGATCGCGCTGCAGCGAAATGCATACGATGCGTGCATGGCGTACATGGATAGCGAGATCGATTCACTCTTCACTGAACTGGGGCGGCGCGGCATCCTCTCGAACACGGTCGTGATTCTGACGGCCGACCATGGCGAAGAGATGCACGAGCACGGCGTAATGGATCATGGCAACAGCATCTATCGACCTGCGGTGCAGGTCCCCCTCATCATCATGTATCCGGGACACGTCCCCGAGGGAGTGCGGGTGAGCACGCCGGTGACTCTCAGGGACCTGACGCAGACGATGTCCGAGTACGCCGGACTTGACGCCACCCTGTTTCCCGGACGCTCTCTTGAAAGACTCTGGACTCGGGACTCGACGGCTGGCGGAGCAGACACGCTGGTCACGATGCTGAGCCCGACTCCCGGGCTGCCGCTCAGTTATCCGGCCGCCAAAGAACGATTGGCATCGATCGTCCTCGGGAAGTGGCGCTACATCCGTGGCCCCGGGAAGCAGGAGCAGGTCTTCGACGTCGATACTGATCGGTTCGAGGCGCACGATCTTGTCGCGACTCCGGAAGGCGTGCAGGCCCTCCCCGGCCTTCGCGCGGCGCTCGATCGAGTCACCAATGGGTGGATGACGAAGTGAGCGATCGACGCGCCGGTGCGGGCGAGCAGGTACTGCGAGCGATCGCAGGATGCGCGGGCATCGCGCTTATCATATGGACCGCAGTCGATCCGGCATTCCGTTCCGCGGATCATGCGCTCGCTGGCCCCGCGGCGCTGCCTGTCTCGGCAGGAATGACACTCATTCTTGCGGGACTGCTTCCAGCTTCGCTCCGCGTCTTTGCAGGCTGGCTGATCGTGACAGTGGTCGGACAGGCGGCGGCGTTGCAGCTCATCGTCGCCGGGACGCAGGTGAGATATCAGCATTATCTCAGCATCAGTCAGTTTCTCGAGCAGCGGCCGTTCATCCCGCTGATACTGGTCGCACTGCAGGCGATCATTGTGGCGCCGGCGTTCGTTCAGAAGTGGCCCGGCATAGGCGACTGGCTCATCCGCCGCCTTGGGGGGCGCCGAGTCTTGATCCTTGGTATCGCGCTGTTTCTGAGCGGGGCGACAGTCAATCGGGACATTCGCGCATACGTCGTGGAGCTGTTCGTCGCGTTCCTGGTTCTCTTGCTGAGCCTGATCACCGCGGCGGTAACGGTCGCGGCGATTCCGGGTGACCAGCTTCGCCGCTGGATTTCGCGTGCCAACGCTCTGCTCGGCACACCCGATCCCGAGGCTGCGCCGCAGCCGAGCGGGCTCGACCACTTTGCGTGGGCCTGCGCGATCGGCGTAATGGTCGCCGCGGCACTGCTCAACATCTTCGTCTATCAGCGGCATCCGCACATTCTCGACGAGGTGGTCTACCTCTATCAGGCTCGCTACTTCGCCGCGGGCGCCCTCTCGATGGCGCCGCCTCCTGTGCCGGCGGGCTTCGAGCTGTACCTGATGGACGTCGGTCGGGCCGGCTGGTACGTGGTCACGCCACCCGGATGGTCCGCGGGCCTGGCGCTTGGAGTGCTGCTCGGTGTGCCATGGCTGGTGAATCCCGTGCTGAGCGGCATCAACGTACTGCTCTCCTATTTGCTGCTGCGCGAGCTGTATGACATGCGCACCTCGCGTCTGGCGCTCATGCTGCTCTCGATCTCGCCCTGGTACGTGTACCTCGGCATGAGCTTCATGAACCATGCGCTGACGCTGACGTTCGCACTGCTCGCCGCCGTTGGTGTCGCGTGGTCCCGGCGGACGGGCAGCATCGGCTGGGGATGGATTGCGGGGTTCGCGCTTGGAGCGGTGAGCCTGATCCGGCAACTCGATGCGATGGTGATGGCGGGATGTCTCGGACTCTGGGCGATCGGGCTGGGCGGCCGTCGGCTCAAGCTGCTCGCGACGGCGGGGCTCATCGTGGGGTCGATGATCGTCGGCGCGGCGATCCTGCCGTACAATCAGCACTTCACCGGCAAGGGATCGGTTCATCCGATCATGGAATACAACGACCGCAAGTTCGGCAAGAATTCCAACGCCTACGGATTCGGGAAGGACCGCGGAATGGGCTGGCCCACGGATCCATTCCCCGGACATGGGCCGCTCGACGCAACAGTGAACGCGAACCTGAACACGACCGCCATCAGCGTGGAACTGTTCGGGTGGAGCACTGGATCGCTGCTGCTCATCTATCTATTCCTGCTGACCGGGGCATTCAACCGAAGCGACCGGCTCATGCTCGGTCTCTCGGCAGCAGTATTCGCGGCGTATTTTCTGAACTACTTCTCGGGGGGACCGGACTTCGGCGGGCGCTACTGGTTCCTCATGATCATCCCGTGCGTGGCTCTCACCGCGCGAGCGATCGACCGATTCGACTGGACACCGGGAAGAGGTGTCCCACTCGGGGGAAGATTGCTCGCCGGCGCGGGAGTACTGACCGTCGGCGCACTGCTCGCGTTCTACCCTTGGAGAGCGCTCGACAAGTACTTTCACTATCGCGGGATGCGTCCCGACATTCTCGCCCTCGCCCAGCAACATCAGTTCGGCCGCGGGCTGGTACTGATCAAGGGCGGCGACGTCCCGGACTTTGCATCCGCGGCCATCTACAATCCGCTCGACCTGAAGGCCGATACGACTATCTATGCGTGGGATCGAAGCGGCGAAGTTCGCTCGGAGTTGCTGCGCGCCTTCGCGAGCCGCCCGGTGTGGCTGGTCTCGGGACCTTCGATCACGAAGGCCGGATATCTGATCACTGCCGGGCCGATCTCGGCTGATTCCGCGGCGCGACTCCCATGAGCGCCTCAGGGGTTCGCGGCAGCGAGGCCGTTGAGAGTTACGCCGGGAAGTCCGCGCTCGTACTCGGTGCTTCCGGATTCATCGGGCGCTGGATTGCCCGGGAACTGTCGCGGGCGGGCGCCCGAGTCACCCTCGCAGTGCGAGACCCGGAGACTGCGGGACCGATCTTCACGAGGTGGGGAGCAGCGGGTGAAATCGTCCGGGCGGATCTCACGGATCTCGAGGCGGTGCGGCAGCTATTCCGGAGGACCCGGCCGACAATAACGTTCAATCTCGCCGGATATGGCGTCGACCGGACCGAGCGTGACGACGCCCTGGCGTGGCAGATCAACGACGCACTTGTTGCGACCGTGTGTGAAGGTGTGGCCGAAACGGTCGATCGTACGTGGCGCGGACTCCACATCGTGCACACCGGTTCGGCCCTCGAATACGGGGCAATCGGGGGCAACCTCAATGAAGACGCGGTCCCCAACCCCACGACGACCTATGGACAGAGCAAGCTCGCCGGCACCCGAACGCTCGCTCGCGGATGCGCAGCAGAAGGGCTGAGAGGAGTCACCGCCCGACTGTTCACTGTCTACGGACCGGGAGAGCACGCGGGCCGGCTGGTGCCTTCGCTGATCGAGGGCGCGGTGTCGGGCGCGCCTTTTCCGCTATCGGAGGGGCTGCAACGGCGGGATTTCACTTATGTTGAGGACGTCGTCGACGGGTTACTGCGGCTGGGAGTCAGGGGAATCCCCATGGAAGTCCTCAACTTGGCCACGGGTAAGTTGGCTACTGTGAGAGACTTCATAGAGGTGGCGGCCCGGATCTTGCGAATTCCATCGGCCAATCTCAGGTTTGGTGCGCTGCCTACCCGCCCCGAAGAAATGGAGCACGCGG
>JBDUEA010000155.1:0-7679 GCA_040002695.1 Gemmatimonadota bacterium
CCGGAGGGTTACCTGCCGCTCGCGGAGATGACGATCTACCTCGCGACGGCGCCGAAATCGAACAGCACGAAGGTGGCGCTGGGGCGGGCCCTCGAGGCGGCGCGCGAGACACCGGCCGCGCCGGTGCCGATGCATATCAGGAACGCGCCGACCGGCTTGATGAAGGAGCTGGGCTACGGCGCGGGCTATCGCTATGCCCATGATGCGCCGACCGGTTTCACGCCGCAGGAATATCTCCCCGAGGCGCTGCGCGGGCAGACGCTGTACGAGCCGGGACCGTTCGGCTATGAGAAGAAGATCAGGGAGCGGCTCGACTGGTGGGAGAAGCAGAAAAATGGGGGAAACGGTGAGGGGTGAGGGGCGAAGGACTTACCTCGCCACGGACAGTGGTGTATACCTCGGACAGGCTCTGGGAGGCACTTTCTATCAACCATGAGGCAGGATCAATGCGCTTGGCTCTTTTCGCCGTGGTCGCCGGGCTCGCCGGGTGCGCGGGCAATTCGCTCGCCAACTTTGTTCAGCCGAAGATCAGTCTGGCCGGGGTGACAGTCAAAGGGCTGGGATTCACCGGAGGGTCGCTCGACGCGCTCCTCACCGTGAACAACCCGAATACGTTCGACATCCGCGGCACGAAGATGGATCTCGATCTCGATATCGGCGGGGCCAAGTTCGGTCCGCTGCACCTCGATCAGGTGTTCAGTCTGCCGCAGGGCGTCAACACGCCCGTCACCGTTCCCGTGATTTTCAAGTGGACCGATGTCGGCTCGGCTGCCCGTTCGGTGCTGGGATACGGGAGTGCTCCCTACACGCTTTCCGGCAAGATCTACGTGACGACACCGGGTGGTGACCAGGGTGTGCCGTTCTCTCAGCAGGGTACCGTCACCATTTCCCAGCTGCGGCCGTAAGCACCAGCACGTATCTACCTCTGCCGCCTCGGTCGCGAGGCATGGAGTCGCCATCAGAGAGCTGAAGACCGTTCGTCCGCCGCAGGAACGCGTCGTTCTCGTGGGCGCGCCCCGGAAGGGGTCGCCGGACGCGGAGATGATCACCGAACATCTCGACGAGCTCGCCCGTCTTACCGACACCGCCGGCGCCGATATCGTCGGCCGGGTCTCCCAGCAGGTTGTCTCCCCGAATCCGGCCACACTCATCGGCGAAGGCAAGGTCGAAGAGCTGCGTCAACTGATCGAGGAACGATCCGCGACGCTCGCCATCTTCGACGAAGAGCTCACGCCCAAGCAGGGCGGAAACCTCGAAAAAGAACTCAAGGTCCGCGTGATGGACCGCGCCGAGCTGATTCTCGATATCTTCTCGACGCGGGCCCGAAGCCACGAGGCCAAGCTGCAGGTGGAGCTCGCGCAGCTCGAGTACACGCTGCCTCGACTCACGCGCATGTGGACCCACCTTTCGCGCATCGGCGGTGGCATCGGTCTCCGGGGACCTGGCGAAACGCAGCTCGAAACCGATCGCCGGATGATCCGCAAGAAAATCCAGTATCTCAAGGGAAAGCTGCAGGACGTGGAGCGGCACCGCGAAACCGTGCGAGCCGGCCGTCAGCCGATGCTGGACGTCGCGCTGGTCGGCTACACCAATGCCGGAAAATCGAGTGTGCTCCGGGCGCTGTCCGGGCAGCACGACGTATTCGTGGAGGACCGGCTCTTCGCCACTCTCGATACGCTGACCCGCCAGGTCGAGTTGGGCGAGGGATATCATGCTCGCCTGTCCGACACGGTCGGCTTCATCCGCAAGCTGCCCCACAACCTGGTCGCGAGTTTCCGGGCAACCCTGGAAGAAGTGCGCGAGGCCGACGTGCTGCTCCACGTCGTGGACGCCAGCCATCCAGGGTGGGAAGAACAGATGAACGTCGTGGACAGTGTCCTGGCCGAGATCGGCATCGGGGACGCGGTGGTGATTCCGGTATTCAACAAGATGGATGCGGTGGCCGATCCTTCGGCATTTTCCGCGCGGGCGCGGGAGCTCTATCCCGAGGCGGTAATGGCGACGACGATGAGAATCGAAGGACTCGAGGAGCTCAAGAGCGTACTGCGGAATCGCGAGCGGATCGTACGGCCGGCGGTCACAGTGCGAGTGCCCATGAGCGACGGAGCGCGTCTGGCCTCACTCTACCGATCCGGCGAAGTGCTGGCGCGCGGAGTGTCCGATGGGAGTTACGAAGTCACCGTGCGCCTCGACCCGTGGCAGGTCGACCAGCTGCGGCGTGACGGATTTGATGTGAGCGGCGAGCGACAGGAGCAACGGAAGGCCATCTAGCTGCGAGTGACGAGTCTCCAGTGCCGGGTACTGAGTCAACGCGCCTCAGAACCCGGCACTCAGCGCTCTCAATTCGTTCCTACTCTTCTTTTCCGCTCAACACCTGCTCCAGAAGCAGCCAGCGATTCATGCCGGCGAACTTCTGATGCATCTTGGTCGAGGGATGGCCGCCGGGCGCATCGTCTTCCTCATTCTGCAGATCGGCGAGGGCATCGATGCCGTTCGTCAGGAATTTCTTGAGGCCCTTCTCGAGCGCCATGCCGGCGGTGCGGAAGTTGAAGAGCGTCGAGAACTGAAGAATGTAGCCGAGGTCGGCGAGCTGCTGATTGGTGATCAGCTTGCCGGCCTTCTTCGCTTTTCCGAAGTAGAGTGAAGGCGACAGATTGAAGCCCAGCATCTGCTTCGGGTAGTACTTCCGGACGCCTTCGGAGAACTCCTGGGGCTGGTCGAGCTCCGTGTTGTTGAACTCGGGCCAGATCACGTCCACGCCGAGTTCCGCCGCTTCCCACGCGTCCTCGACCGCGTGCTGCACGCTGCCTTCGCGGCCGTTCGGGATTGCGCCGTCGACGGAGTCGGTCCTGGCGATGATCACGACGTCGGTGCCGGTCGCGTAGCTCGCGGCCTTGATCGCCTTCAGCTTGGCGAGCCACTGCGCCCGGGGGACCAGTACCTTGGCTCGCTTCTGCGCGCCGACATTCACGATATGACCGCAGGTGCGGTTCGACGGATCCTGGTTTTCGAGGTGCACGCCGGCCGCGCGGGCGCGGATCAGCTCGACGGCGAGCGAGAAGGTCTGGGTCGGACCACCGAAACCTGCCTCCATGTCGACGAACGCCGGTGGGACGCCGAGCAGTTCCTTGCCATTGGTGTCGTAGTAGTGCGTGTGGCGGGCTCCCTCGATCCCCATCCACATTTCGTGCACCAGCTTCACCATGTCATGGGATGCATAAACTCCGATATCCGGGAACATGCTCTTGGTGGCCGCGAGCTGCCATCCGCTGCCATACAGCGCCTTGAAGCCGAGTCGCGTCATGATGGCGGCGGTGTAGGCATCGTAGGCGCCGGCGGAATGGAGGTAGCTGCCTTTGTCGCGCGCTTCGATGAGAAGGCGGCGCAACTTGTCCGCGGGATGTTCTTTTTCCGGCGGGGCGAGCAGGGTGGCCAATTCCTTCGCAGGATACACGGCATTCGGCGAGCTGGGCTTGGTAGCTGTTGCCATGGACGATCTCCTTCGGCGGTCAGTGCGCGGCGGCGTTGATCCGGATGCCGGAGAGCCGGTGGTGCCGGGGGCGAGGGCTCCCCGAACACTTGTGAATATATTCACAAGCTAATGCGAGATTCATGCAGGCGCTAGGGCGCCGCTCAAAGGTCCCATAGCCTGGGTAAGTACGCCTCCTGGCTCCTATCTTGGGAGGCTGCTTGCCCGATTCCCCCCACATCGTGGAGTTCATGGGCCTTCGCGAGTCCGAAACCAAGGCTGCCGTATCGCGCGGATCGGATGCCGCAACGGTGACATGGGCCGATACCATACTGATTTCGATCTGGGCGGGGCTGATCGCCGGAATCATCCAGGTGCTCTGGGTCGAGACGATCTACCGCCACATGCACGCTTTTCTGGGCCTGGGCCGAGAGCGGTTCTGGGCGATTCCGCTCGGCAGCACCGTGGTCGCGCTCGCCGCGGGGCTGCTCCTGATCGGCGCCGCGTCCGCCACGCAGCGACGGGTGACACTCCGACTGCTGCTCGGTCTCAACATCTCGCTCGCGGCGCTCGGGGCGCTACTGCTGCTCGGTGGATTCGCCCATATCGCGACGCTGCTGCTCGCCATCGGGATCGGTCTTCGCGCATCGCCGAGGGCGTCCCGGCATCCCGCGGGAGTACGGCGCCTGGTGCGGCGTTCGCTGATCCCGATCACGGTGTTCGTCGCCGTGGTCGGCGGCGGCATCCGGGTCGCGCGTGCCCTGCAAGAGCAGCGCGCCCTGGCCGCGCTGCCGGTTGCGCGTCCTGACTCCCCCAACGTGATCCTGCTGATCCTGGACACCGTGCGCGCCGACGAGCTCAGCGCGTACGGGTACGCTCGCTCCACGTCGCCGGCTCTTACCCGCCTTGCGGCACGGGGGATCCGCTTCGAGTGGGCCATCTCACCGGCATCGTGGACGCTTCCGTCGCATGCGACGATGCTGACGGGGCGCTGGCCGCACGAGCACCGGGCAAGCTGGAAGCGGGCGCTGGGGCCAGAATTTCCGACGCTCGCCGAGGTACTCGCGGACCATGGATACGCCACCGCGGGATTCGTGGCGAATCCGGTGATCGCCACGGAGTCAGGGATCGCGCGCGGGTTCGCGCATTTCGAGGACGAGGAGATTTCGGTCGAGGACGTGCTGCGGAACAACAGCCTCTTCAAACTGCCGATTGGAAATGTGCGGCTTCGCCGTCTCCTCGACTGGTATGGCATTCCGGGTCGCATCGATGCGGACGAGATCAACGCGAAGGTACTTCACTGGATGGACCGGCACCCGGCGCGCCCATTCTTCACGCTGATCAACTATCTCGACGCGCATGCCCCCTACGTGCCGCCGGTTCCGTTCGACACGATGTTCGGACCGGTAGTTGCGCGCCAGGACCCGCTGCTCGATCCGTCGACGCGATGGTCCGATCAGGGAGTCCGCGCGGAGCGCGACAGCTATGATCGCTCGATCGCGTATCTCGACAACCGGCTCGGCGCCCTGATGGATTCGCTGGACCATCGGGGGCTGCTGCGGAATACGCTGGTGATCATCACGGCGGATCATGGCGAGGAGTTCCGCGAGCACGGGTCGGTCTCGCATGGAAACAACTTGTACCTGCCGACGGTGCACGTTCCGCTTATCATGTCGATGCCGGGAAGAGTGCCGGCCGGTGGACTGGTGTCGAGGCCGGTCTCGTTGCGGGATCTTCCGGCGACGATTCTGGATCTGCTCGCGATTCCCGGCGCTCACTCCCTGCCGGGGCATGGCCTCGAGGCGACCTGGCGCAGCTCCGCCGGTTCCGTCGCGAGCGACACCGTGCTCTCGGAGGTGACGCCCTACCGCGCCTCCGCGGAGGCACTGCTCGGCAATGGGGACCAGATGCGTGCACTGACCGGCGCCGAGCTCCGCTACGTGGTCAACGGTGACGGCCGAGAGGAGCTGTATGAGTATCCCGGTGACTCGCTGGAGCAACGCGATCTGACGCAGGCTGCGGCGCAGCAGGTCGAGCTCGAGCAATTCCGCCGGACGGTACGGGCTGTGCACCCGAAGTCGGTGCGGCCCTGACATTGGTCCGCCATTCGGATGTTGCACCGAAACGCTGCCGCTCAGTTCAGGCCGCGGTTAAGCTTGAGCCTCGATTGGCAGGATTTCTCCAGCCGGGAAGATGTGATGGTCCGACTTCCGACCCCTGAACGCGGTTTTATTCTGATAGTGACGTACGAGCGCTTCGTGCTTCGGTTCGGAGCCCGATAGCATGTGCGGTATTACCGGCTTCTGGGATCAGCGGCACGCCACTCCGGATGCAGACGATGTGCTCCGGCGCATGATGGACGCCATCATGCACCGGGGCCCCGACGACTCGGGTGCGTGGTCCGATCCGGAGGCGGGGGTCTTTCTCGGTCATCGCCGGCTATCCATTCTCGATCTTTCGCCGATGGGGCATCAGCCGATGACTTCGGCGAGCGGTCGCTACGTCATCATCTTCAACGGCGAGATTTACAATTTCGTCGAAGTACGGGAAGAGGAGATCGCGCGCGGTACGGTCTTTCGCGGGCATTCCGACACTGAGGTGATGCTCGCCGCCATCGAGCGACGCGGCCTGATCGAGGCGGTTCGCGCGTTCCATGGGATGTTCGCCTTTGCGCTCTGGGACCGCCAGGAACGGACGCTTTCGCTCGTCCGGGACCGGCTCGGTGAGAAGCCGCTCTACTATGGGTGGATGGGCTCGACGCTGCTCTTCGGCTCGGAGCTCAAGGCGTTGCGCGCGCATCCCGGCTGGCAGGGGACCGTCGACCGCGGTGCGCTCGCGCTTTTTCTGCGTCTGAGTTACGTGCCCGGTCCCCATTCCATTTACGAGGGCGTTGCGAAGGTTCGTCCGGGGACGATCCTGACCTTCCGATCTGATCGCCCGCGCGAGGTTGCGGACGAGCAGGCTTACTGGTCGGCGCGTGACATCGCGGAGCGCGGAAGCCATCGCACGGTTGGCGCGGCGCGAGACCAGGAACTGCTCGACGGGTTCGACGCGGTGCTCCGACGTACGGTGCGGGACGAAATGATCGCCGATGTGCCGCTCGGCGCGTTTCTGTCCGGCGGGATCGATTCTTCACTCATCGTGGCACTGATGCAGGCGGAGAGTCGGCGGCCCGTGCAGACCTTCACCATCGGTTTTCACGAGGCGCGGTTCGACGAGGCGCCACAGGCGCGCGCGGTGGCCGATCATCTCGGTACCAGCCACACCGAGCTGTACATCACGCCCCAAGATTCGCTTGCGGTGATTCCCCGCCTGCCGTCGCTCTTCGATGAGCCGTTTGCCGATCCGTCGCAGGTGCCGACGTTTCTCGTGGCACAGCTGGCGCGAACGAAGGTTACGGTCAGCCTCTCGGGTGATGGAGGCGACGAACTCTTCGGCGGCTATGACCGATATCTGCTGAGTGATCGGCTCTGGCGCCGGCTCCAATCGATTCCATCGATGACGCGCGCGCCGCTGGCCCGCGGTCTGCGATCCGTCTCGGCTCGTGGCTGGGACCGGATGCTTGGACTGGTCGGAAGCGGCGGGGCGGGGGACAGGTTTTCCGGGGAGCGGGTGCACAAATTCGCCGGCCTCCTGGAAGTGGGAAGCCGCGAGGCACTCTACCTCCGCATGCTCTCGCACTGGCCCGATCCGGGGCGCATCGCGTGCGGCGCGCGCGAATCTCGCACGATTCTCTCGGACGCCGCCGAGTGGCCGAAGATCGACGATTTCGTCTCGCAGATGATGTATCTTGACCTCGTTACCTACCTGCCGGACGACATTCTCGTCAAGGTTGACCGCGCGAGCATGGGCGTGAGCCTCGAATCGCGGGCACCATTTCTCGATCATCGGGTCGTCGAGTTTGCCTGGAATCTTCCGCGCGAGGCGAAGATCCGGGCGGGCCGGGGCAAGTGGTTGCTCCGAACGCTGCTTGACCGCTATGTGCCCCGCGCGCTGGTCGACCGGCCGAAAATGGGATTCGGGGTACCGATCGCGAGCTGGCTGCGGGGGCCGCTTCGCGGATGGGCAGCCGAGCTTCTCGCGCCGGCGCGTCTCGCGCGCGAGGGACTCCTCGATCCGGGGGCGATCACGCGTCGCTGGGACGAGCACCAGAGCGGTGAGCGGAATTGGGAATTTCCGCTGTGGGACGTGCTGATGTTCCAGGCCTGGC
>JBDUEA010000156.1:0-7607 GCA_040002695.1 Gemmatimonadota bacterium
GCGCAATCCATCCACCAGCAACAGCACGACGCGTCGCATGAGTCTCCGGCTGGACGTGAACGATTGGGAGTGAGTCGGCGGCTCCGACTCTCGATGAGAACTCAACCAGGCAAGCATGAACCTTTCATCATACTTCCCCTCGCAAATCTAACGACGAGAGCGTGATGCGGGAGCCCGTGGAGCGGGCTGGATCTCGCTCAGCACGTGATCGCGCGTGCCGATACTGCTTCGGAGGGTTCCACGAGCAACCATGCAAGGGGTGCAGACCAATGGTATCGCGCCGCGCACGATCCTGGATACTGCCGATACCACTGGCGCTGGCGTTGCTGCTCCCTCAAACGGCCGAGGCACAACAGCAGGATGCGGCCGGCCTCTCGCTCGACTCGCTGCTCAATACGCCCGTGAGCACGGCCGCGAAATATTCGCAGACGATCACCGAAACCGCCGGCGCGGTCACGATCATCACCGCCGAAGACATCTCGCTGTTCGGGTATCGCACTCTCGCCCAGGCGCTCGGCAGCGTGCGCGGGTTCTATACCAGTTACGACCGGAATTTTACCTACCTCGGCGTTCGAGGATTCGGCCGCCCGACCGACTACAACAATCGCATTCTGCTGCTCATCGACGGCCATGTAATGAATGAGGGCATCTGGGGAGCCGCCCAGCTCGGTGGAGAGTCCGGAGTGGACCTCGCGACCGTCGAGCGGATCGAAATCCTCCGCGGCCCCGGCTCCGCCTTGTATGGCACGGGCGCGATGTTCGCGGTCATCAACGTGATCACCCAATCGGGCAGCCAGGTTGCCGGCTTCGAAGTGTCTGGAGAGGCGAGAAGCTACGGCGGACGCGGAACTTCAGTGCGAATGGGACGCCAATCCGAAAGCGGGCTCGAGATTTCAGCCGCTGGTTTCTATGACGACAATCCCGGTCGCGACCTCTTCTTCAAGGAGTTCGATTCACCCGCTACCAACAACGGCATCGCCCAGGGGCTCGACGCCGAGCGACGCCAGGGCGTCTCGGCCCGTCTCGACTTCAAGGGGTTCACTCTGCACGGCCGGTATACCGGTCGCACGAAGGCGATTCCGACCGCGTCGTTCGATCAGATATTCGATGCCTCGGGCGCGCAGACCAGAGATGACCACGCCTTCGTCGAGGCGAAATACGAGGGCGGCCTCGCGGCGAAGGTGACGCTGATGGCTCGCAGCTATTTCGACGGATACTGGTATTCCGGAAATTACGCCTATGCGCAGCCGGAGACGGAAGGGGCCGTCAATCGCACGCTTGGCAGCGAAGCGACGCTCACCTGGGATCCGGTCTCGCGAAATCGATTGATCGTGGGTGCGGAAGCGCGTCGTGCGATCACCGCCGATTACTTCGATCAGCGCGCTCCGACTCCGAGATACGACCTGTCGGCACCTGGCACCGTTCTCTCCGCGTATTTGGAGGATCAGCTCCAGATTACGCCATGGCTCTCGGCACTCGGCGGCGTTCGCCACGACTCCTACTCCAACGCCGAGAGCGCCACGACGCCGCGTGCGTCGCTTACAATTGCGCCGAACCCGGGGACCGCGTTCCGGCTGGCGTATGGCAGCGCGTTCCGGGCGCCCAATGTCGCCGAGGCGTTCGGGCTGAGCGCGGGATTCAAGCTCAATGCGCAGCTTCGCCGTGAGCAAGTCCGAACGGCCGAACTGACCTGGCAGCAACGGCTGGGCTCGCGTCTGCTCGGCACGGCCTCGGTCTACAACTATCGCGTGCTCGGTTTGATCGACCTGACCCAGGATCCGGTGGATTCGCTCTTCGTGTACGACAACGTCGGCGGCGTCAAGACGACGGGCTTCGAGATCGGACTGGACGCTCGCTTCGGTGCTGCCCTCCGCGGATATGCGAGCTACAGCTATCAACGGGCGCGGGATCTGGGCACCGACTCGGTCATGTCCAACTCGCCGGCCGCGATGCTGAAACTGGGACTCAGCGGCGCGATCGCGGACGGAGTGCGTCCATCACTCGAAGTACACTATGAATCGAGCCGCCGCACCGTCTACCAGACGACGACGGATGCGTTCGTGCTGACCAGCGCGAGCCTGCAGTTCTCCCCCCGTCTCAGCGGAAGCGGGATCGCGCGACTGGCGGACCACATTGAGCTCGGCCTCCGGCTCGACAACATTTTCGACGTCCGCTACGCAAATCCGGGCGGCGTCGAACACATCCAGCCAGCGATACCGCAGGATGGCCGGACCTTTTCGCTGCGCGCGGATCTGAAGTTCTGAGCCGTGCGACACCTTCGCCTGCCTCCCGTCGAGAGTCGCCTCGCTCGGTTCCGCGCCACCGCATTCGCCGCGGTGGCGCGCCTCGCCTTGTCGGCCGTCACGCTGGCGATGCCGGGGCTGCTCTCTCCTCGCCTCGCCCTAGCGCAGGGTATCGAGGCGCCGGTACAGGTCCAGCTCCCGCTCTTCTTCAAGGTGCTCACCTTCGACCGTAACCTGGCGGCGCGGGTGCATGACCAGGTCGTGCTGGGGCTGATTTATCAGGGTGGCTTCCGGACTTCCACGCTGGTCAAGGCGGATGTCATGAAGCTGGCCGAGCGGACCGTCGCCGACCTTCATCCGGGCTACGGTCTGCGGGTGATTCCCATTGACCTCGACGCCGGTGGAGATGTCGAAGCGACACTTCGGCAGGCCGGCGTGAACGTGGTCTATGTCGCGCCGCTTCGCGCCTTTGACGTGCAGAAAATTTCCCGCGCCACACGCAGCGCGGGCATCACCACGCTGAGCAGCGTGGCGCACTACGTGGACGAAGGTCTCGCCATCGGTCTCGGCCTCAACGGGGACCGGCCAAGAATTCTCCTCAACCTCGCGGCGGCCCGTGCCGAGGGAGCCGATTTCGGCTCCCAGCTGCTCAAGCTCGTCACGCTCATCGGACAGGACGTCACGCCATGAATTGCCGGACCCTCGCGCGTCGCATATTCATCGGAGTGAGTATTCGGACCAAGCTCTGGATTCCGGTGAGCGGGCTTTTCGGAGTGATCGCCGTGCTGATCTACATCTGTGTGCCCAGCCAGCTGCAACGCCGGGCGCTCGAGGGCACGAGCGACAAGGCGCGGGCCATCGGCGGAATGGCCGCATTCAGTGCGAGCCCCGGACTCTTTTTCGGCGACACCATCGCGATCGCCGAAGCGCTCGAGGTCATCAGGCAGAATCCCGATCTCGCGTTCCTTGCTGTCGAGGACACCACGGGGCGCGTGCTGTATGTCACGGACCGCGCAGTCTTCGCTCGCATGGTAGTCGCGCACGGCGTCGGCGCCGAGGGCATGCAGCCGGACGGCGAGTCGTACGTGTCGTCGCTGCCCGTGAACTATCGTGGCCAGCGGATCGGTGAGCTGCACCTTGGATTTTCTCTCCGCACGCTCCGGCACGAGCTGAGGCAGACCCGGCAGATCACGGCGTTCGTGAGCCTGCTGGTCTTCTTCGCGGGAACCGTCGTCGTCGTCGCGGTGAGCACCGTCGTCACCCGTCCGCTGTCACGCCTGGCCGGCACCGCCGAACGCATCGCCGCGGGCGACCTGTCGGAGCGCGCGACGATCTCGCGCCAGGTCATCAGCGGAGAGGCTGCCGAAGCGCGGGACGAAGTAGCGCAGCTCTTCCGCGCATTCAATTCAATGGTGGACAGCCTTCAGGGTGCGCAGGGCGACCTGGCTGAGGCAAATCGGGATCTCGAAGATCGGGTGCTGCGGCGCACCGCCGAGCTCACCGCGGCGACCGACGCCTTGCGTCTGGCGAAGGACCAGGCTGAAGAGGGAAGCCGGGCGAAGAGCGAATTTCTCGCCAACATGAGTCACGAGATCCGGACGCCGATGAATGGCGTCCTCGGCATGGTGAATCTCGCGCTCGATACCGAGCTCACCGAGGAGCAGCGCCGCTTCCTCAAACTGGCACACTTCTCCGCCGACTCGCTGCTGGCCATCATCAATGACATCCTCGACTTCTCCAAGATCGAAGCCGGCATGCTGCGACTCGATCCCGTCGAATTTGCCCTCGGAGAAACACTCGACTCCACGCTGTCCTCACTGGCTGCGCGGGCGCACGGCAAGGGTCTGGAGCTGCTCTGTCGTGTCGCTCCGGAGATCCCGGAGGTGGTGGTGGGGGACGCGCTGCGGCTCCGCCAGGTCATCGTGAATCTGCTGGGAAACGCGATCAAGTTCACCGACCTCGGCGAGGTGGCGCTGCACGTGGAGCTCTCGCCGTCCAGGGGTGACGACGTCGAGTTACACTTCTCCGTCCGCGACACTGGCATTGGGATTGCAGCCGACAAGCTGCAGTCGATTTTCGCGGCCTTTTCCCAGGCGGACGGATCGACCACCCGGCAGTTCGGCGGCACCGGGCTCGGGCTCTCGATCTCGACCCGGCTTGTCGAATTGATGGGAGGCCGGATCTGGGTGGAAAGCGAACCGGGGCAGGGCAGCACCTTTCATTTCACTGCATCGTTCGGTGCGTATCATCCCGCGCATCGCTCGGGGGCGACGGCGTCCCGGCCTTCGACCGGTCCACTCGAGGGCCATCGCGTGCTCGTCGTCGATGACAACGCCGCCAGCCGTCAGATCCTCGGCGAGATCTTCCGCGACTGGCGCATGTCGGTCGAGCTCGCTGGAAACGGTGAACAGGCAGCTCGAATTCTCGAAACCGAAGCGCGATCGGGAAGGCCTTTCGAATTTGTGCTCGTGGATTCGAAAATGCCGGGTATCGATGGATTCGCGCTGCATGACCGCATCCGCTCCGAGCCGGGCCTGGCGGGCGGTGTGGTGCTCATGCTCTCGCCCTCAACGGAGAGCGATGAAATCGCCCGGTGCCGGGAGCAGGGAATCGCGTCCTATCTGCTCAAGCCGGTTGCCTGGATTGACCTCCGTGCCACGCTGCTCGCGCGCTTTACGGAAATAGCTCCGACCGGGGAACGCACCGCTGCCTTCGAGAGCGATCGCGTCCACCGATCATCGCCGAGGCCTGTCGAACGTTCCGCGGGCGGCCGGTCACTCAGGATTCTCGTGGCCGAGGACAACCCGGTCAATCAGCTGCTTGCGATAAGTCTGCTGGAGCGCCGTGGATGCCACGTCGTCATCGCCGGAAACGGTCGCGAGGCGGTGGAAGTGTCCGCGAGAGAGCCCTTCGATCTCATCCTCATGGACGTCCAGATGCCCGAGATGGGCGGCCTCGATGCCACCGGTCACATTCGCGCGAGGGAGTCAGCTGAGGGAGGGCGCGTCCCCATCATCGCCCTTACCGCCCGCGCAATGAAAGGCGACCGGGAGCGTTGTCTTGAGGCGGGCATGGACGACTACTCGACCAAGCCGATCCAGGTGCAGGAGCTGTTTCGAATCATCGATACCTTCTTCCCGGAGCAGGCCGGTCCGGCGGCGGAAGATGCAGAGTCTGCCCGGCACGGCATCCCGCACGGACTCGAACAAGCGCTGATCGAACGCTTCGGGAATGACCGTCAGCTGCTTGGGGAGGTCGCCGTGCTCTTTCTCGAGGCGTATCCGGGGCTGATGGTGGGACTGCAGGCGGCGCTCGGTGGTGATGACCGCGACGCCATCCGGCGTTGCGCTCACAAGTGGCGAAGCAGTTTCGCGGCATTCGGCGCGGACAGTGCCGTCGTGGCGGCTGACGCGCTCGAGGCGGTCTCCCGGAACGGGGAAAGGCTGCAGGTGCGAAGGTGCTTCGACCGTTTCGAAGTCGAGGCCGCACGCCTCCATCAGGATCTGATCGCGTTCGCCGGCGCCGATGGCCTGCTCCAGCCAGCTCCGCTTCGCTGACCCTGCCCCCGAAGCTGCCCTGCCAGTCACGAGTCTCGCCGAGGCGGCCGGCGAGCAGTATATTGCCGCCAGTTCAATCGTTCGATCCACCCTGTCGAGCCCTGGTTCCGCGGCTCGCAGACTCCGGCGCCTTGCCATCCGGCTAGGCACTTCCTCAAATTACTCCGCGATTCGGATCGTCACTTTCCATCCAGCGACCTGCTCGCGGAAATTCTGATGCAGGAGGATTTAATGGCGACTCCGGAGTTCGGGTATGCCGTAGCGAAGGATGAATCCCACGTCCTCCATCTCTATGGAGATGATGATGCGCGGCTGGCGCGAGACGTCGGAGACTACCTGCGGGCGGGATTGAGCCGGGGCGGCGGTGCACTCGTCATTGCTACGCGAGAGCATCAGGCCCAGATCTGGGCGGAGCTCGAGGCCGCCGGCTACTCGTGCGCCGAGGCGGAGCGGACGGGACGCCTGCTGAGGCTCGATGCGCACCAGACGCTGGAGCAGGTTCTGCGTGCTGGGAAACCCGACTGGGCACTGTTCGAAGCCACGATCAACCGGGCGCTCGAACAGGTGCAAGGATCGTCCGGTTCGGCGGACCGCCGCGCCTTCGGGGAGCTGGTCGGGCTCCTATGGAAAGCGGGAGAGCTCGCCGCGGCGATCGAGCTCGAGGTATTCTGGAATCAGCTGCTCAAGCAGCACTCGTTCCGGCTCTTCTGCGCCTATCCCATCGACATCTTCGGCGGGGAATTCCGTATCGGGAATCTCAGCAGCCTGCTCTCCGCACACACGCACTTCTTCTCCTCGAATCCTGCGCTCGAAGTCGCCGTGAACCGGGCGCTCGACGAGGTACTCGGCCCGCGCGCGGCGCGTATGCGCGAGGTCATGGAAACGATGGCCACCGGCTCGTCCACGGTCGTACCGCGCGCGGAACGGATGATTCTCTGGCTCCGCAACATGGTTCCCGATCAGGCGGACGAAATCCTGGAGCGGGCCCGGCAGTACTACCGGGCGACACCAAACTGACCTTTGCGGGATAATTCCCGGAGCGCTGACTCATGGCGTTCGAGTACCAGATCGTGCCGGGTGAAGGAATCGTCTATCTGGTGGTCGCCGCGCCCACCAGGATCGAAGATTTTCGCACGATCATGGACCTGATCCTCGACGATCCGGCATTCCGTACTGGATTCGGTTTCTTCTTTGACCGCAAGCCGACCGCGGAAGCCCGCTCTATAGATTTTGTTCGCGGCGTGCTGAGCTACCTCGACGCGCACTGGGCGCAAATCGGTCGATGCCGGTGGGCGGTGCTTGCGGCGAACCTGGCCGACTATGGCATGGGACGGCTGCAGGAAATACGTTCGGAAGATGGTCCGGTGGACATCCGCGTGTTCACGGATCGGGACGAGGCGCTTCGATGGGTTCGCCGGCAGGACCAAGACCAGAAACGCCAGACGGGCTGACGGCGCATCCATTTCACGACAACAAGGGTACCACCCTCGTGCCAAATGATTCCGGCAATCCGCTGAGCTACGGTCATAGCCGGTATCTGCTCGAGTATGTGACCGTTCCCCCACTGGTCCCGTGGCTGACGGTCGGTGCCGCGTACGAGGGAGAGGCGGTGCTCCAGACCGGCAGCGCCGGATCCCGGACCTATGTCGTGCGTCTGCTCGCGCCGATTGGGGCCAGTCCGCCGTTCGCCGATGTGCCCGTCCAGCATGTCCGGCGGCTGTCGTCGCTGGGAGGTGCGTAACCGAGGTGGTTGTGGTTTCCCCCTATCAAGGAGTGGTCCATGTCCGGTCAAGGCCTGCTTGTCTTC
>JBDUEA010000157.1:0-7528 GCA_040002695.1 Gemmatimonadota bacterium
AAGCCGCTGCTCGGCAAGGCGTCGTATGCACGACGCGACGAGCCTCAGCTTCCTTGTGCGACACGCCGTAGCCAGTACCGTGGCGAATGCCACGGATTGCCGAGCCTCGACTTCAGTCGCGCCGGCGCGAGGGGCTCAACCCACCCGCACCCTCACAAAAACTTTCTTCGGGATCACCTCTGCGTTCTCTGCGCCTCTGCGTTACCATCTGACGCGAAACCTCGATGGAATCGCCACGTCGCAGATTCCGAAGAAACGCTTCACTGACTCTTCATCGCCCCGCGAATCCAATCCAGATGTTCAGAGACTCTCGTAAAGTGATCCACCGCCCCATACGTCCCCGGTCCCTGTTTGCCATCGAACCCGGCGGAGCTGACTCCCGCAACCCTGGGCGCGCCATCGACGGTGAGGAGTGCGGGCCCGCCGCTGTCGCCGCGGCCTGGCGCGCCCTGGAGATCGGTGCCTTTGGGCGGCTCGTCGAAGCGGAACACCAGGCGTCCCTCGTCGACGCCCTGCACCACGCTCGTCGCCGCGCGGGCGCGGCCATCGCGAATCCACTCGCCGCCGTGGCCTCCCTCCGGACGCACGTCCCCATGCCCGACCAGGATGGCGGTCTTACCGACTTCGTCGTGCCCATCGTACAGTGAAAGCGGTTCCACACTGGTCACCGGCTCGGCGAGCTCGAGGAGTCCCACGTCATGGGGACCGAGCTCGTGCCACGCTGGGTGCACGATTGCCTGCCGGATCGCGTACTCCCGGCCACCGAGCGTGACTCGAACTCGGCTGGTGTCGAGATTCGCCGCGATGTGCGCCGCGGTGAGCACCCATGTCGGGGCGATGAGCGTTCCGTCTCCCCGATGGCCCACCGTTCCGACCGCCGGGTACTTCGCGCCGAGCGCGAGATAGAGGCTGTCTGGTCGATCGTGCCGACGGACAATCGCGGGACGGACATTGGTGGCGTTCGGTGCGAGCACGACGATCATGGACGCGAGCAGGACTGCGGAGGGCGCCAATCGGTTCATGTAGGGCCAGGGCTGAGGTTGGTGGGAGGATGCCTTGGAGGGCTGGATCGTCGCTGGGGATCGACGTCCGTCGCCAGTCAGATGTTTCGCTGAAGGACATGGGAGCAAACTCGCAGGTATCCGACTGACCAGCCTGGAGGAATCGTGCAGAGTTATGACGTGACGCTTTCGGAGCTCGGCAGTATTCCGCTCGCAGTGGTACGGCGTCGCGCAGGCGGTGCCGAGCTCGCGAGAGTGGTGCCCGAATGTTGCGGCACGGTGTGGAATTTTCTCCGGGCGCAGGGCCTTCGGGGCGGGAGGAACGTCGCCGTTTATCTGGACGCTGCTATTCACCTCGAGGTCGGCGTCGAGATGGAAGGCGCCTTTCAGGAATCAGCCGAGGTGATCCGGTCGGGCACTCCCGCTGGACTGGTGCTCACCACGACCTATTTCGGGCAGTATACTCAATTGGGTCCGGCGCACCGGGCTATCACCGAGTGGGCAAAGCAGCACCATCAGCAGCTGGCTGGTCCGAGCTGGGAGGTGTACGGCCACTGGCAGGAGGAGTGGAATTCAGACCCGTCCCGGATCCGCACGGACATTTTTTATCAGGTTACTCCGTCCGCAACGACCGCTGGATGAGCGGAGCTCGCGGCGGTTGGGACAGATCTTCCAGCAGAGAGCCTTGAAGCGATCGATCCCTGCGGCCTGAAAGATCGGGTCGCCGTCGGGGAGTTAGAGGGATGCCATCGAATTGCAATTTCACCGCGGACACGCAGAGGGCGCGGAGGAGAAGCAACAGCTCTTTGGTGGGTGTGATCGCGCACTTCCTCATCGTGTTGTGACGCGGCGGCCCACCCAGTCTGTCATTCTGAGGGCATTCCTCTGCCCAAAGGACCGGGAGGCCGTTGGAACTACCCCGTCGAATCTGCGCCGCATATCCCGGGCTGGGCCAACCTCTAAAGCCTCCAGTCCACCCCTCTAACGAATCTCGCCCCCTCGTGTAAGTTCGGAGCCCCGCCCATCCCTCGCGACTCGATGCCCGGGCGGAGCACGTCACTCCAATGCCCCTCACCCCCCCGGACCCACCGATCCCATCATGCCCTCCTCCGCCCCCAACACGCCGAGCGCGCCTCCGCAACCGGATCATGCATCGCGAGGGTTCGCCGTGCCCGCGCGACTCTTCGTCATCGTCCTGTTCATGATCCAGTTCATGCTGATCCTGGCCGCCTTCGGCGGGTTCATCCCGACGCTGCATGCGCAGGGCGTCTCCACCGTCCTCCTCGTGCTCGGCGGCCTCGGCTTCCTCGTGGTGATGCAGCTGGTGCTCGGCTTCCTCGCGAAGCTGGTGCCGGTGCGCTGCGGTCAGTGCCGCGGGGTGAGTCGATTCCTCGGCTTCGGCTGGTGGCCGTTCATCTATCGCTTCGAGTGCGGCGAGTGTGGATCGGTAGCGAGGATCGAGGTAGGGAGGAGATGAAGCGGTGAGCGGTAAGCGGTGAGCGGTGAGCGGGAGCTGAATCGTGGGTCTATGACCATAGCCCGATGGCCCGGACCCCGTTTCCCCCGTTTCCCGTTTCCCCTTTCCCGTCTCCATCATCCCTTGACGCAAGTCGCGCGTCTCCATTATATAGCCTTATGGCTATGCGCGCTCGGCAGAACAAACCGGGACGGACCGATCGGCTCACCATGGTCTTCGCCGCCCTCGCACACCCGGCCCGCCGCGCCATGCTGGACCGGCTCTCGACCGGATCTCACTCCGTCAGCGAGCTGGCCCGGCCGTTCCGGATGGCGCAGCCCACGATCTCCAAGCACCTCCAGGTGCTGGAACGGGCGGGACTGGTCTCACGCGGCAGAGATGCCCAGTGGCGTCCTCGCGCGCTCGACGCCGCTCGGCTCAGGGAGGCCAACGCGTATCTCGAGAAGTTCCGCAAGCACTGGGAGAATCGACTGGATCGGATGGAGGCGTACCTCAAGACCTTACCCGATGAATGAACCACCTACAAGGAATCGAATGCCCATGATGAGCCGCACAATGACCATCGCCGCCACTGCCCTGCTCCTCGCCGTCACCGCTCAGGCGCAGCAGCCGCGTGATTTCAAGCCCTACATGATTTCCGATCGTGCCACCGAAGTCGCACTGGCCCGAACTGCCGCACCGGCCGCCATCTCCGACTCGGCGACGGTACTGGTCCTCACCGCCACCGGCTACACGGAAGCGAGCAAGGGCACGAACGGATTCACCTGTCTCGTCGCGCGCTCGTTCCAGGGCCGGATCGGCGATCCGAATTTCTGGAACCCGAAGGTCCGGGCTCCGCACTGCTTCTCGCCACCCGCCGTCCGCACGGTCATGCCGCAGATGCTCAAGCAGGCCGAGTGGATCCTGGCGGGCCTGAGCACGACGGAGATTCAGACGCGGACGAGCAAGGCGTACGCGTCCCGCGAGTTTCCGGCCCCCGCAGTCGGCGCCATGGCGTACATGACCTCGCCGAAGCAGTATCTCCAGGACGACGCGCCGCAGCATTGGAAGCCGCACCTGATGTTCTACTACGACCGCTCGCTTCCCGGCTCGAGCTGGGGCGCCGGCGGCATGGATGCGACCATTATCGATGGTTTTGCGGGTGACAAGAACGCCCCGGTCGAGACGCTGCTCATTCCGGTGCAACGCTGGTCGGATGGAACGGCGGCCGGTGCTGCTGCGTCGGAGCACAAGCACTAGGAGGGCGAGCACCTGGGGCGCGGCGCGCGGCTGAAGCCGCGGCCCATGACGGTCTCAGACGCTCGACGCGTTGCGATTTGGCGGAGTCCGCCAGATTCCTCAGCTGCACGGCTGCGCGAGGCCGGAGCGATCCCTCACCACGCGATGCTCGGGTTCGGAATAAGGAATTACAGGGACGATTTGCAGCCAGGGAGGAACTCGATGAAAGACTCTGCGGTGACGCGTCGCCCCTCCGAGCGTGAGGTGGTCTTCACCCGGCTGCTCGACGCACCAGTTGAAAAGGTCTGGCGAGTGTGGACGGATCCAGTGCACCTGAATCAGTGGTTCGGGCCGGATGGCTTCACGATCACCACGCACGAATTCGCCTTCGAGCCCGGCGGCGTCTGGCGCTTCATCATGCACGGACCCGACGGCGTCGACTATCCCACCCGGATCGTCTTCAGGGACATTGTCGCGCCGAGGCGGCTGGCCTACGACAATGGATGGGACTTGCCCGGAGCACCGCTCGACTTCACGGTCGTCGTCACACTGGTTCCTGAGGGCAAGCAGACGGCACTTGCGATTCACCTGACATTCGCCGATGCCGAGGCGATGAAGACGGCGGTGGAGCGGTACGGCGTTCTCGAGGGTGGGGCGCAGACGCTGGGGCGGATTGCCGTGTATCTGGGAACGGTCTCACAGGGAAGCGTGGAAGGTTGAAAGTGGAAAGTGGCCTGGTGAAAGCGGCGAGCGACGGAGTGAAAAGGTGAAAGTTGAAAGGTGAAAGTTGAAGAGTGAGAATGAGCCTTCTGCGCTGCGGTTTGTCTCTGCGTTCTCCGCCTCTTCGCGTCTCCGCGGCGAACCATGCAGCGATCGGCCCTCCCTATGACAATGTCGGCTGCCGGGGGCCCCTGAATCCTCGCACGGGGTCCGGCTCGTAGGGCGCCGGAGGTTCGAGCACATCCATCACCCGTGACAGGAGAGGGCGGCCGCCATGGGTAACATTCGACGCACCAGCCGCATCATCGGGATACTGATCCTCGCGCTGATGACCGGCAGCGGGGTGGTGAACTTCGTGCTCGGGCCCCTCTTCGCCGAAGCGAACTTTCCGATCGACGCTTCCGCGCAGTTCGCCCAAATCGGTGGCTCCGTTCTCCTCGGCCTCGCCACCGGTGCAACGCTTCTGGCCATTACGATCACGGCCTTTCCCATCCTCCGCCCGCTCAGCCTGCGAATGGCCCTCTGGCTGGTGGCACTCGCGGTGGTCACCCTCGCCATCACGGCCGTCGAACAGATGGGGACAATGTCGATGGTGTCGCTGAGCCAGGCGTACACGAGCGCAGGACTCGCCGAGCGCGAACAGCTCCAGGCCATTCGCGGCGTGGTCTCCTCGGCCGGGGACTGGTCGCACTACCTGGGCAAGCTCGGCGACGGCAGCGTTCTCCTCGTGTTGTACGCTGCGATGTACCGGTTCTCGCTGGTCCCACGTGCGCTTGCAGCCGCCGGCCTCATCTGCGTCCTGCTGCAGCTCTCCTCGATTGCCATGCCCTTCTTCGGGCATGGCGTCATTTTCCTCATGCTGGCGCCGCTGGGACTCTGCCAGTTGTTTCTCGCGCTCTGGCTGATCATCAGGGGGTTTCGCATCCCAGCCGAGCACGCCGATGCATGAGATTCAAATTTGTGAGTCTCGCCAGTGAGACTCGACCGGCCTCACGACCGGCTGGCCGAGAGGAGTTTGTCCAGCTCTGCAAACGACGCATCCATGCCCCCTTGCATGCCCGACTGAAGGAAGCCATCGCGCTCCTCGGGCGTATGCATCTGCATGATGATGTTGATCCGGGTGCGGCCGTCGCCCAGGTCCGTGAGCGTCACGAATTCGATGGCGACATGCGCGGGCATGCCGTCCCACTCGAATGAGCGAATGAAGCGTTCAGGGGCGGTGACCTCGCGATAGCGTCCCTCGAAGCCTGATATGCCTTTCGCCGCGTGTTCGACGTAGCGCCAGTGCCCGCCCCGCGTGAATTCCATCCGCTCGATATCCAGACGATTGCCGCGCCCCCACCATTGGGAGACGAGTGCCGGATCGGCGTAGGCGCGCCAGACCTGAGCGCGTGGGGCGTTCACGATGCGTTCGATATGGATTTCCCGGTCCGTCGGGGTGGTGATCGTGGCGCGAGTGAGAGTTGCGGGCATGGCAGTATCTCCTCAGTTGTTGGCGGTTCGCTCGAGCAGGGCCTCGAGCCGGTCGAAGCGGTCGTCGATCATCTTTTGAAATCCGGCGATCCAGCCGGCCTCGCGCTCGAGTCTGCGGGGTCCGAGCGTACAGGTGCGGACGCGCCCGGCTTTTTTCGCCGTCACCAGTCGCGCGTCCTCGAGCACGGCGACGTGCTTCTTCAGGCCGGTCAAGGTCATTGAAAACGATTGGGCGAGCTCGCCGATCGGCGCATCGCGTCGCGCGAGCTGGGTCAGGATACTGCGACGCGTGGGGTCGGCGATCGCGGCAAAGGGGGAGTCGAGTGCCTTGACACACTGAACCATATGGTTCAGTATATCGCGATCCTTCGAAGCGCGCAAGCCCCCGGCCCAGGAACGGGGAGGGCGGCCGGGAAACGACGCGGCGCTTGGTCATAACTCCTCATCGGCCGGCGGAGTTGCGCGCCGGTCACCCGGGCCACAGCTTCTTCGGGACCAAGTCGTCAGAGGAGAATTGTGCGCCTGGTAGCCTGGAACTGCTGCGGTGGGCCGGTCGCTACGAAGCTTTGCGTGCTCAAGGCGCTCAGGGCCGACATCGCCGTGGTCTCCGAATCTCCCGAGCTTCCGCAGGATGAGCACACCTGCTGGATCGGAGACAATCGGCGGCGCGGGCTCGCCATTATCGCGCGTCCTCCGTGGCGCGTGACCCCGCTCGATGTCGCTCCGGTCTCCATGCCGAAGTACGTCCTTCCGGTCCTCGTCTCTGGACCGGAGACATTTCTGCTTTGGGGAGTCTGGGCGCACAACTTCGGGCGGGATCGCTACGTTCGTGGCGTGCACCGGGCAGTGGATGAATGCCGGGGCGTCCTGCGGGATCGGCCGTCGGTCCTCCTCGGTGATTTCAACTCGCACTCACAATGGGATCACCATCATCCGAAGGACCTCAGTCACTCCGCGCTGATCGGGAAGCTGCACGATCTCAATATAGTGAGCGCCTATCATGTGAAGCGTGACCAGGCGCACGGCGCGGAGCGGCAGCCGACGTTTTTCGAGTATCGTCACCGGACTCGGCCCTACCACATCGATTACGTCTTCGTGCCGGCAGCGTGGAGCGCACGGCTCGCCACGGTCAGCGTCGGCCGGCATTCACGGTGGAGTGCGTGGAGCGACCACATGCCGGTCAGCGTCGATATCCTGCCTGCACTGACGAGACGCAGCTCCGCCGGTCGCGCGCGTACAGCCGGAGGCCTCGTAGATCGGCGCTGAACCGTCGCGCGTCCGGGTCGGGCAGGATCGGTGACGGCGATCATCACAGACGCACGGAGGAACATTCGAAGCCTTTTCTCTGTTCCTCCGTGATTTTGCATTTGTTTTTCTTGTCCAGCCGCATCCGGTTTGGCGGAGGTCGATAACAGCGTTCACCACAGAGGCACAGAGACAAATGCTTGTGATTGTTGCGCGGTAGAGTGAGTAAGTAACAGCCGGCCCGGCCCGACGACCATTGAGACTCGTTTCTCTGTGCCAGTGTGGTTATGCAGTTGTTGTTATTGGCCGAGGACATCCGGTTTGGCGGAGGTCGATAACAGCGTTCACCACAGAGGCACAGAGGAAATGCTTGTGATTGTTGCGCGGTAGAGTG
>JBDUEA010000158.1:0-7524 GCA_040002695.1 Gemmatimonadota bacterium
TCTCGGCAGCTGCAAGGCCACGTGAATGCGGGTACGGCCTGGAGCAGCGCCCTGGGTCTCGGACGCGCCACCGCTGCCGAACTTGATCGCCCACATCGCGACCCCAGCCCACCTGGCGCGTGCGCATTTTGTCTGTGGGGTCACCGCGATGTCGAATTCAACGTCTTGTACCCGCTCACTACCTCGTCGCTAAACTAGTCGGCGCCGCCCGCCGATATGCACCTTGCTCCGGTTGGCGGCCGGAGCCATACGCCGTGCGCCTCGCGACAGCACCCGCAGTCGGTGCTACAGGAGAAGAAGACCCGTCGCGTTCTCCGGTCGTGGACCTAGCGCCCGATACGCCGCAGCTCTACGCGACGATTCATCCAGTTGCGACCTTCGCTGTCGTTCGGATACCGCGGATACATTTCGCCGTAGCCTCGCGCTTCAAGCCGCGCCGCGGGCACCCCCTTCGAGACCAGGTATGCGACCACCATACCGGCGCGGCGCTGCGAGAGATCCATGTTATAGGCGGGCGTGCCGATACCACTCGTGTGGCCTGCCACTTCGAAGCGGGTCGAAGCCCACTGCGGTTCCAGCAGTGCCACCGCCACCCGATCGAGGATAGCCTTGTCGCCGTCCAGCAGGTCCGCCTTGTCGTAGTCGAAGTTGACTCCCTCCAATACCAGGGTGTCGCGAATCACTACCGGAGCCACTGGGGCCGGCGGTGCCATCACCGTGATGCGCACCGTATCCACCCGAGTCCGCGGCAGCGCGCAGTTGCACGCAGTCTCTCCCATCGCCTCAACCGGGGCATGGCGGCCGCCGGTAAAGTAGGACAAACCCAGAATCGCGACCGGCAGGTACGCCGCCTTCACGCCGAGGTTCTGATAGTACTCGCGCGCCACACGGCCCTCGAGGCGCAGAGCGACCCGTTCGGACACCATCGACCGGACACCCAGACCGAGATGCGCGCCCCAGGTCGGATGAGTGCGATTGCCATTCTGTCCGCTGATGCGGGTGAACTGCAGCCCGCCGGTAAGGAACGGGCTGGTCTTGGCATTCAGATTGACCGTATAGGTGAGCGCCGCCAGCGGCGTCAGGTAACTCACGCCGGACCCTCCGGCCAATGCGGTCCCGATACTGAATCCCACATGGTTGCTGAAGTTGTAGCCCAGGCGCACGGCGCCGGTGGGCAGGACGCGTCCCGGATCTCCATTGCTGGTGAATCGGGCGGTCGGGGTTCCTGCGGCCAACGCATCGAGCAGGCCCTGGTCGATGATCGTGATGCCGCCGCCGAGGCTGAACTCCCAGCTATGCCCTCGGTCAGCCGGGGTCTGCGCCAGGGCCAGGGTCGGCAGGCCGAGAATCAGCGCGACGGCGCCGCGAATGGTTGTGCTCTTCATGAGGTACGCTCTCCAGGCCCATCGGGTCGTGGCGTCGAGCGGCGAAGAAGGGGCAATCACCGGAATGGGCACTGCTGCCACTCTGCCCCGCCTACCTAGTTCGGTCACGGCAGGGTGATGATGTTGGTATCCATCGTCACACCCGCTTTCGAAAGCGCGCGCCCGTTGAGACTCGCACCCTGCACCAGCGTGACGCTCACACCGGCCACAATATTTCCCTGGAAAGTCGTCGTCTGACCGATCGTCGCCGAGCTACCCACCTGCCAGAATACGTTCTTCGCGAGTCCGCCTCCGCTCATCACTACATGGGCACTCGTTCCGGTCGTGAGCGCGCTCGAGATCTGGAAGACCCAGAGCCCGCCGGATGGTCCTGCGAGTGTGAGTGTGCCGGTGAGCTGGGCGGCCGACGTGAAGCAGTAGACCCCGGGCGAGAGGGTCTTGCCACCCAGATCCTGCCCGGTGAGTGAGGTGCCGCATGGCATGGCCGCGAGCGCATTGAAGGCGGGCGTGACATCCTGCTGCGCCCGTTGCGCGACGGCGTCGTTGATGTGCGGGGTAGGCGCGCCAGGCGCGGCGATCGTGCAGGGGGCCGGGAAGCCGGAGACCGAGCCCGCAGGAGCCACGCCGACATCACCAGCGATGTTGCTCACGCCGATGCAGCTGACCGCGGTACTGCCGAGGACGGCAAAGGCGCCCGCGGTGCCCAGCGAGGGCCCCACCTGTGCAGGCGGAGTGATGGTGACGGAGGCAAAGCCGGAGACCGCTCCGCTAGTGGCGCGAACTGTATTGGAGAAGGATCCGCTGGTTGCACCGGCGGTAAACAGCCCGGACACTCCGTTTATACCGCCACCACCGTTGACGACGGTCCACGTAACGGCTGGGGAAATCGGCACCACAACGCCGTTTATATCTTGCCCTGTCGCGGTGAACTGCCGGGTGCCGGTCGCGGCCATGGTGCCGGGATTCGGATTGATGACGATCGTCGCGAGCGCACCACCCGACGCCACGACCGTCACGCTCGCGGAATCGGCGATCGCGCCGCTGGTGGCCACGATGGTGTTGGGGTACGTCCCTGGCGTGGCGCTCGCCGTGAATACGCCGGTGACCGAGTCGATCGTCCCGGCAACGACGTTGGTCACCGACCAGGTCGTCGAGAGCGGGACGATATTGTTGGCAGCATCCCGCCCCGTGGCCACGAACTGCACATCGGTTCCGCTGGCCACGGTGACGGGATCGGGAGTGACGCTGATCGTCGCGAGCCCGCCCGAGGTGACCAGCACCGAGGCGAAGCCGGTGATCCCACCGCTGGTCGCCTGGACCGTATTGGCGAAGGTCCCCGCCGCACCCCCCGCGGTGAAGAGACCAGTCACGGTATCGATTGTGCCGCCGCCCGCGCCGATCGCCCATGTGGGAGCCGGATTCAGCACGACGGAATTGCCGTTGGCATCCTCACCTGCGGCGACGAATTGCCGGGTCGCGCCAGCCGTTACGGCATCGGGGTTCGGAGACACCACGATGATCGCGAGGGGTCCGCCACCAGCCGCATTAGGACCGCTGTCCTCGCATCCGGTTACCAGCAGAACGCCCAAGGTGCCGAGGGTCGCGAAAGCCGCAAGGCGGGGGAGAATCGATTGCAGCATGTATGGACTCCAGAGGAAGGCATGACCCAGCACCACACGCGCGGTGCCGCGAGTGTGCGCGGTGTCGCCGTTGTCGCCATATTCGCCGTCGGCGGACTTGCTTCAAGCAGGCAATCTCCACACCGGTGCATCCAGCGACAATCCCTCGTTGTGATGAGTGGAAGACCATAGAATTGTTCGCACGCACCTGTCGCAGGAGGAAGGATCAGTGGTCCCGTCCGCGCTCGGGAGCATGGTCAAGCAGGGAGTGAACATGGTCTCATCCAAGCCGGAGACCCGCGCTGCGTGGGTGGTGTCCCTCACCATACCGGTGATCTTGCCAGACGATCCCGCTTTGACGTCGCAATGGAAGAGGAGACCGTGATTATCCAGGTGCCAGTGCGGTCAGATGTGAGGTGGAGGATCAGGTCGAAGATTGAGCATCACGAATCGGGTGACTGACGATTTGTTGCAGCTGGCAAGACAGCGCAGCGTCCCTTGCCAGCGCATGGCTGCATCCCCGCAGCTATGCAGCGGAACTCCAGCGTCAGGCAACCGCTCGCAGCTCGGGCACATGCGTTCCGGCGGCGCAGGCATTGTCATGGAGGTATGATGCGGTTCACCGGTCCGCGTTCGATGGCCCTGCCACTCTTGCTTGCTGCCTGCACCAGCAGCGTGCGCCCGAACCGACTCACGGGCCCCGGCGTGTCCCCGGCGGTCTGGGGCGTTCTCGAAGAGCCGCACACGCCGGGACCCCACCCGGCCGTGATACTCCTTCCCGGCTCGTATGGCTGGCGACCGGACTACGCGCTGTTCGCCAGGACCTTCGCCGACTCCGGTTTCGTCACGCTCGCCATCGACTACTACGCGGAGACCGGTCGAGGTGCCTCTCATGCGGAGGAAGCCCGGAATTGGCCAGCGTGGCAGGCGACGGTTCGCAATGCGGTCGACTATCTGGATACGCTGCCTTCGGTTTCCAGTCGGCACATCGGGCTGGTTGGGTACTCTCGTGGAGCCTTTCTGGCCGTATCGGTGGCCGGTTCGGTGCCGTCAGTCAGAGCAGTGGTGGACTTCTACGGCGGCGGCAGCGACGGGGATCCGGCCGACGAAGACGTTCCGCGATTCCCGCCGCTCCTGATTCTCCACGGGGAGGCCGACACCGAGGTGTCGGTCGACCTCGCGCATCGCCTGTATGACAGGATGCAGGCCCATGGCGGTGAGGTCGAGATGCATCTGTATCCGGGCGCGCAGCACGTGTTCAATGGGCCCTGGGCCCCGACTTACTCGGCGCCTGACGACGCGGACGCCTGGAGGCGGACGATCGAGTTCCTGCGGAGGCGACTGGCCCGCTGAAGGGCTCGCCCGATCGCGCGGGCGAGCGAGCCTACTCGCGGCGCTACTGACCTTCCAGCCTATGCACGATGCGTCAGGCCGCCGCATGGCATCGGGTGACGTCCCAACGGTGGTTACTCTCATTCTGTCACCCAGCAGACCTCCGAGCCGCAAGGCACCGTGACCCGCACTCAGATGAAACGCATTATCGTCGCGGCGCTCAGCACCAGTGGGCTGATCCTCTGGGCGCACCAGCTGCCCACGATCGGCGGGCGCGTTCCGATGGTGTTCGTGGCCTTCTGGTTTGGCTCCGCCGCGATCGTCGCTCTGATTTTCTCGATGGAAGGTGGCAATCCATCGCTTGGGGAACTGCTGCCTCGCGAAATCACGCGGCAGCGCGAGTGGCGCTACAAGATGCGCCTGACCGCCCTCTGCCTCTTTCCGTTAACCCTCGTTCCGCTGCTGGAAAGTCATGGCGTCGGGAACGACCCAGCGGTGTGGCTCCTTGATTCTGCGCCGTTCATTTCGATGTGTACGGTTCCCTATTTCACACTGCTGGCACGGACCGCCGTTGGAGGCGCCGTATTGAGTGTGGGAGCTTTTCAGGCCGCATGGACGTGCGGCGCGTCGGCATTGTTCGTGGTCATGAAGCATTCAGCAGCTGCCAAAGGAGAACCGCTGGCGCAGGGAGGCAACTTTGAAGATTTTTTTCGGCCGGAATATCGCTACCTTTTCTATATCCTCTGTGCCATGATGTTGCTGGGGTATTGTCCCGCTTTCCTGCGATTGGGTCATCGTCGGTTCTTGCGCCAGCATGGGCAGGAGCGGGCACTGCAGCGACGCGCGGTCTGACCAGCGCATGAACCTGGCCGACCATTTTTCAAGGGAAGCATCCCCACGTTGCCGATCCCCGTCGAGTCGGTCCAGATTGTTCGTGGAGAAGAGTCCGAACCGGACCAGGGAGAACCGACCGTCGGCCTGTGATCCCTGTTTGTCGCCCGTGTTCTATCGAAGGCCGCCCGTCACCTGCAACCCGACATGGAGAGGCAATGAACTACGGACGTCTCGCGCTCGCGACTGTGGGTGGCATGGTCGCCTATTTCGCGGCCGGATCTGCCATCTTCGTGCTCGTGCCGCAGCTGATCACTGAAGCTCGGAAATATCCCGCCGTGTTTCGCTCGCGCGAAGGTCAGATGGCGGGGATGCCGGCCATTATGGCCGCGACACTGGTCGCCATCCTCGTTGTGGCCGTGCTCTACGCGATGTCCTATCAGGGAGGCTCCGGTCTCGCGGAAGGAGCGCGCTTCGGTGCACTCATCGGGGTATTTGTTGTATGCGCGTTCGTGGTGCACAACTACGTGAATCTGAACTTCGGCCGGACGCTCATGCTGATGCAAGCGGTCGCGTATTTCATCGAATGGACCGTCGTCGGGACCGTGATTGGCCTGCTGTACAAGGCTTCCGTTTGAACTGAATGCACCGCTGTGCGCGACGACGATCCGGGCTCCCTGCGGCCCAGATCGTGGCTGGGTCTCCTACGCCGTCGTCTCTGGTCAATCACGCCAATACCGTTCACCAGTCCTTCTGGACCGCCGTGCGTCCACTTGCAACGGGACATCGGCTTCGTATGCCGGCCACGGATGCGGGAAGGATCTGCAAATCGTCCTGGACAGTGGTCGGACGAAGGTCCTTTATGACACCCTGGAAGTGGAACCACTGCCGGTCCATATGCCCTCGTCACAGCGCAAGCTTGACGAGCACATCAGGTCCGTGAAGCTTCGACGGGCGATCGTCGTCCCAATCAGCCAGCTCGCCTACCTGGCCCGCCTGGCCTTCGGTGAGGGAGCTTTCGCGTTTTCTACAACGATATCGCCGAGGCCGTCACGTGGCTCCAAGAGTCCGGCACCGCACGCCCGACCCGGAGTCCTGACTGGTGGACGCAGGTCGCTCGAGGCCATCAGTTCGGTGGGACAAAGCAAACCGGGTCTGAGCGCGATCTGTCGCGCTCGCAGCGATGGACCCGGCAAACCTTCTCAGCGCCTCTCACCTTGTTACCGCGTGCGGCTTGCAGGCGACGTCGAAAGGCAGTGTAAGTCTTCTCATGCGCCAGCCTGCGTGCCCGCCATTTATGGGCGATGCGCCAGACACCGACCGATGAGGCCCAGATGACAGTGCGCCACCGAGCGGCCAAGGCCTTCCTGGCATTACTCGCATTCGCAGCCGGAACGCCTCGGCTCGTGGCAGGGCAAACCGCATGGCAGCCATCCGCGGGCCACGTACAAGTGCCGATCTGGCCGGGGGCCGTTCCCGATGCACAGCCGAGCGAGGGAGCCGAGGTGTTGAAGACCGCGGTGGAGTCCACCGGTAGCCCGAAGCTGGTTGGCGGCAGGGCGTGGATGTACATCGACAGCGTCTCACAACCGACAATGACCCTCTATTCCCCTCTGGGAAGCAACACGGGCGCAGCGGTCATCGTGTTTCCAGGTGGGGGGTACAACATTCTGGCAATCGACCTTGAAGGCACGGAGGCCTGCGACTGGCTGACAGCAAAGGGTATTTCGTGCGTGTTGTTGAAGTACCGCGTACCATGCGTGAAATCCGGGCCGTACCGAGATTGTCGAACCGCGTTGGAAGACGCGCAGCGAGCCGTTGGACTGGTGCGCTTCAAGGCAGCGCAGTGGCATATTGATCCGCACAAGATCGGCGTCCTCGGCTTTTCGGCCGGCGGACATATGGTCGCGGCGATCAGCACGCATTTCGAGAAGCGTTTGTACCCCATGGTCGACGCGGCCGACAAAGGGAGCTGCCGCCCGGATTTCGCGATCGCTCTCTACCCCGGGCATCTCGCGGTATCCGAAAGACGGTTCGCCATGAACCCCGATATTAAGGTCACCAGCAGGACCCCGCCAACGTTTCTGCTCCAGGCGGAGGATGATCCGGTCGACCCGGTCGAAAACTCACTCGTCTACCATGCGGCGCTCAGGAAGGCTGGCGTTCCGGTAGAACTGCATTTGTATGTCAGCGGTGGGCATGCGTTCGGACTGCGCCGAACGAGTTCCCCGATTACGAACTGGCCGCAATTAGTGGAGAACTGGCTTGGCACCATCGGCATGATCTCGAAGTAAGCGCGCCGAACGCATCGTTAGACCCGTCACGCGCTATCGACCCGGGCAGCGCCACGTGAGCCT